>JBOHHF010000530.1:0-5205 GCA_050700495.1 Pseudonocardiaceae bacterium | reverse complement strand
CACCACACCCTCGCCCATGATCGCCGACCGTGCCAGCCTCCCCACCCGAAACGATCACGCCACGCCGAACCAAACAAGAAGTACCAGACCAGCAGCATGATCAACTTAAGCTACGCGGCATTGCCTCTACACCCGGCTGTGGCAGGAACCCGAACGCGCATTCCGTGGCGCGTCCGATCGTGAGTGTCAGGATCCAGTCTCCCAGGTCAGCGCGTCATTGAGCACCACGAGCGCGCTGCCCGCCACCCGGCGCTCCACGAGTCCATCGCCGGGAACGATCAGCGACGATGTCCGCTTACGCCATGCGAAACAATCACGGCTGAATCCGTTGAGGTGAATCGTGTCTTCCCAGTCACCGCTGACTCGGTATCCCACCAGTGGCCCGTCTTCGCCCGGGGAAGTACGCCGGAACTCGAAGCCACGCAGCTTGGCATGGTCGAGCAGCCGCATGGCGATCACCAGATCCGGATAATCGGCGTGTCTGGCGATGGTGCTCACCGCGTTCGTCTCCGGTGCATCGGAGGCGGTGGTACCAACCCCGGCGCGGGCCGGGAGGGCTCCGGTTCGTGCCCCGGTAGCGCGAGGTCCTGAAGCGCAGTAGGCCCCACAACACGCTGGCGGCGCCGAACCGGTGTCAGCCAGGCCCACTCGGCGGGCCGGTGTTGGCGGCGACACCCTCGTCCACCGCTGCGTCAGGGTTGCGGACCGTGACACAGGCCGGACACCGCGGGCGTGGAGGACTGGCCAGCGCCGCCGCCCACACGACACGCCCGCAGCCGGCCACGTACCGGCCCGCGCTACCGGGCGTCATCGCCGACTCGGCCACCAGGTGCTCAAAGCCGTCCCGGGCACTGGTCACCGGGCACCACGACCGTCCGCCACGCCCGGCGCTCATCCCCGGCGTCAGTTGTACTTGTCATGTCGGACCTCCAGACAGCACAAGGGCCCTGCCCACGAGGAGTCGGATTGTCGAGTGGGACACGGCGAGACCGGGGGCCATCGGCGGGTCATCTCCGGCCCCGCCGTGGTCAGGAACCAGCCGCCTCGCATACTGGATTCGTAAGGAGTCAGCGGAGGGCCGGCCAGGCTGGGCAAGGGCGGAATGCTCGGGTCGGCGGCGACTCTGGGCAACATATCGATGACGTCCAGATCCCCAGCGCCAGCAAGTGGCGAGCGTTCGTCCGTACATTGTCACGGTTGCATAGGTCTGGCTTGGCTGTGACATTGTGGTGTGCGTTCCGTCCTCGCCGTTCGTCGTGGTGGTAGCCAGATTGCTCGCGGCCAGACGATGCTCGCTATGTCGATATCCGGGTGACGATCATGCAACGGTGGCATACCCAGCCGATCACACCGCATGCGCTGCAGCGCGACCAGGTGCGGGGGCAGCAGCGCCGGATCGAACCGTGCGATGCGGATCCACGTCTGCGCCGCGGCGAGATCGTGGTCGGTGCGGATCGGGCCGACCCGGACTGCCTGGCTGGTTGGCCGGCGGTGGACGTCGCAGGGCTGCACCATCACCAGCGGCCCGGTGGGGCGGAACCGGCAGCCGACCGCACCGAGGCTACAGCCGGACAAGACCAAGACCCCGTGCTGGCTGGACCGCACGCATTCCCGCAGGGCCGCAGTGGCCCGGTTCGACTGCTCGGTGCCACACGCCGGTCCCGCGCAGATTACGAGGGTGTACCCCTCGGCAATGGCGGCGGTCATTGCGGATCGCGGTCGCCGTCTGGCGCTTGCTGGCGCATGGTCAGCCTGGCCACCCGGCGCACCCTCTCAATAATGACAGTCATTTCCATTTAACCTACCGTACAGGCCCACGCGACGTGGTGCCACGACGCCTGCACAACGGGCGGCAGGCAACGACGCACCCGGCCACCCGAACCCGGTCACGCAACGCGCCCCTGCGTTCCGCCGCATTCAGCAGGCTCAACGGGGTTATCGATGCCCGATAGCCACGCTGAGCCCGCTGATTGCGGGGGGGATCAGCCCGGGGATCAGCCGAGGGTGGCGTTGAAGAGGAGGCCTAGGAGGTAGGTGACGGCGGCGGCGGCGGTGCCGATCGTTAGTTGGCGGAGGGCGCGCAGGAGGGGCGGGGCGCCGGAGAGCACGCCTACGGTGGCGCCGGTGAGCATGAGTGCCAGCCCGACCAGCACCATCGCCGCGATGAGCGCGGCCGCGCCGGTGAACCCGACAAGGAACGGCAACACGGGTACCGCGGCCCCCGAGGCGAAGAAGACGAAGCTCGACAGCGCCGCGCCCAGCCCGGTGCCCACGATCTCGTGCTGGTCTTCCTCCGCGGCGACACTGGTGGACGTGGCGGCAGTGGCGCTAACGGGATAGTCGCGCAGCACTGATTTCGCGCGCCGCTGCGCTTCGTCGGCAGGAATGCCCCGCGCCCGGTAGACCAGCGCTAGCTCGTTGGCGTTGACGTCGAGGTGGGGCAGCACTTGCCGAGTCTCGGGGTCCGGGGCCGAGGCCGCGAGCAGTTCCCGCTGCGAGCGCACCGAGATGTACTCACCAGCCCCCATCGACAGCGCACCCGACAGCAATCCGGCCAGACCGGTGAGCAACACCGTGTTCGCGGCCACCCCGCCCCCGCTGACGCCGACTATCAGGGCGAGGTTGCTGACCAAACCGTCATTGGCGCCGAACACAGCGGCGCGGAAGGTGCCCGACACGCGCGACCGGCCCCTGGCCGCGAGTCCCCGCACCACCTCCGCGTGGATGCGTTCATCAGCTGCCATCGCCCGGGTCGCATCGAGGTCGGTGGCATACGGCGATCGGCTCTCCGCTCGCTGGGCCAGCGCGAGCACGAACACCGAGCCGAACCGCCGGGCGAGCAACGCGAGCAGCCGCATGCGGATCCCACCGCGACGGACCCGTCCCACGTCGTCACCGAGCAAGCGTTGCCAATGCGCGGCGTGACGCTCCTCGGCCTCGGCCAACCCGAGCAGGATCTCCCGTTCCTCCCCGGTACGTCGGGCCGCGAGGTCGCGGTAGACCTTGGCCTCTTCGCGCTCGTCGGCCAGCCGCCGCCGCCACCGGCGCACCGAGGACGGGACCCGGCCACATATCTCGCTCACTCGCCAAGGATGTCAAGTCCCGGCTGCCAGCTCGGCACACCTCACGGTCAACGAGATCTTCCGCTCGAAGGCCGGGCGTGGTTACCTGAAGATCGCTGGCCACCTGACGAGTCACACCAGCCACCACGCCAGCCCCAGCGCCACCAAGACCACCGCCGCGACGAGCAGCAGCACCGCTGCCAACATTCGACGCGGGTCCGACTCTCCGGACCGCACACCCAGATCACCGCTGACGTCGGAGTCGAAACAGCCGGTAAGGGCGCCGTTACTGCCGGTCCGTAGCCACGGGAAGTTGCCGTACTCGGAACCGGACGGCGGCGTGAGCTGGTGTTCCATGGCACCGACTCTATGGAAAAGGTGGTTACCGCCCGACCTGAGACCGGTTAGCCGAAGGTAAATTCCTCGCAAGAAGTATCAATGTCCGCTGCCCACCCTCATCACTGTCCCTCATCACTGTCCCTCATCACTGTCACGGGCCGTCCGCGACCGCAGCAACGACTGCGCAGAGTCACTAAACGGGCTCGAATGATTACGCTAGGCTTGTAGCTAGGCTTCGCCACGTTGCGCCGGGAAGCGGCGTCCACGCGTTGATCAGCTCTTCCCGACCCATGTCACGAAGATCGACAAGGAGGAGTGGTGGCCGAGTCCGAGCCCGTCGAGGTAGCCCTACCCGAGCTGGACTGCATCGGCGACCCGCGGGGCGGGGCCGTTGCCTGGGCGCTGCTGGTCGTGGGGGTGGCTCTGGTCGTTGGCATTCTGCTGGCCGTGAGCTGGGCTGCCGGCGCTGCCTGGTAGGTCCCCACACCACGTCAGCTGCTGTGGTGGTCATCCACCAGCCCGGCGACCCCGGGCAGGAAACCGTCGAGGAATCGCTCGGTGGCCGGCATGAAGTAGCCGCCGTAGTGGCTGATCGGATCCAGTGTGGACACGACGATCGTGCCCGCGGTCGACACCTGGTCGATGTAGAGCAGCGCTTCCCCGCTGGCCAGCTCCACCAGGACCTGCGCGCCGCCGGGCGGTTGGAGCACCCCGTGGTAGTGCCACGTGCAGTCTCGCAACGTCAGATGCTGCACCAGCGGGTGCGTGCCGGCCACAAGACGGACGCCGAGGTCAGCGCCCGGTTCCAGCCACCACCAGTAGTTGGTCGGCCGATGCGCCCAGCGCACGCCGGGCAGGAACTCCGGGAGCGGCTCGCCGCCGCTGAATGCAATCACCGTCCCGCCGGCATCGAGCAGGCCGAGGATCCGGTCGGCGGCTCGGGTGAGCAGGCCGCGATGCAGGCGCTCCGGGATGAGCAGGCCCCGGTAGGCGGTCAGGTCGGTATCGGCCAGCTCGGGGAGATAGATCAGCGCGGTCAGGTGCTGGGCGTACTTCGGCTGGGTGAGTGTGCGGTGATGCTGAGCCGAGCCACCGTAGACGGCAGCGAGCCCGTGCGGCCGGCCAGCCGCCTGCGCCCGGCGCCGGGCCGACTCGGCGACGGCCCAGTCCAGAAGCTCCTGACCGCAGTAGCTCAGCAGGTCACTGGTCGCCTGGACGACGATGGTGCCCGCGGTCGACACCCGGTCCAGATAGGTCGCCGGCTCGCCACCGGACAGCCGGGTGAGCACCTCGGCACCGGCCGGTACCGGGTGGTGCCCGCGGGCGAAGAACCCGGCGACACCACGCCGGAAAGTCAACTCGTCGGGCACCTTTGCGCGGAAGATCGGATGGTCTGCGACCTCTACCACGCGGTAGCCGGCCAATGACCGGTTCGCCAGCGGGACGAACCCGGATGCGCCGGGCAGCCAGTCCCGGTGCAGATGACCACCGAAGACCACCACCCCACCGCCGTCGAGGTAGCCGCGAATCACCCGTCGCTGCCGGACCAGATGCTCCTGATCGACGTTCGGCGTGATGATCAGCGCCTGGTACCGGGCCAGGTCGGTCGACCCGAGTGCGTAGCAGTCGAGCCGGTCGAGCCGGTCGGACCACTCACCCCCGCCAGGATTGCGGATGTCCATGTCCAGCACGGCAATGGTCACAAGCTCCTCCTCGGGGTGCTCAGGGCCCGCGCGGCTTCCACCAGCGCGGCCGTGTACGGGTGCTCGGGCCGAGACAGCAGCACGTCCGTCGCGCCGTGCTC
>JBOHHF010000529.1:0-3219 GCA_050700495.1 Pseudonocardiaceae bacterium | reverse complement strand
GTTCCGGGCGGTTCCCGAACGCTACCGGTACGCCGCCGACGTGCCGCTCGCCGTGGCGACCTGGGACTCGATCGGGATCCCGGTGGCCATGGCGTTCTTCTTCACCAATAGCACGCTCGGGCAGACTGTCGCGTTCTACCCGAGCCCGGCAGGGGCGACCGAATCGCTGCTGTCACTGGAAGCCTGGACGGACCTGCTCGTCGCGATTCCAACGATGGACGACCTGCTACCCGATGTCGAAGCGTTGCTGGTCTACAAAGGGAAGAACGGGTTCGAGTTCTTCGCGGTCCCGATCGACTCGTGCTACCAGCTGGTCGGTCTGGTCAAGATGCACTGGAAGGGCTTCGACGGCGGGGAGGAGGCCTGGACGGCGATTCACGAGTACTTCGCCGACCTACGTGAACGCAGCGAACGAGTGGCCACCAGTAATGGGGCGGCCGGCGAGGGAGCGTCTGTCAATGGCTGAGCTCTCCTTCACCTGTCTCGACGTGCAGGCCGAGCGCTACGCCGCGGCGCCGACCCTGCTGTTCCGGCTGCGGGTCGATGCGCCTGCCGGGCAGCGGATACGAGCCATCGCGCTGCGCTGCCAGATCAGGATCGAACCGCAGCGGCGCGGGTACGGCACGCAGGAGGCCGAGCGGCTGCTCGAGCTGTTCGGCGAGCGCAGCCGGTGGGGCGACACGCTCAAGCCGTTTCAGTTCGCCAACACCTCTACGGTAGTCGCCAGCTTCACCAACAGCATCGAAGTCGACATCTCGGTGCCGTGCACCTACGACATGGAAGTGGCAGCGGGCCGGTACTTCCACGGCCTGGAGGATGGCGAGATCCCCTTCATCCTGCTGTTCAGCGGAACCGTATTCAAGGACGGCGAGAAGGCTCTGTGGATCGAGCAGGTGCCCTGGCACGCCGAGTGCCGGTACCGGATGCCGGTCGATGTCTGGCGCGAGATGATGGACATGCACTTTCCCAACAGCGGGTGGCTGCGGCTGCGCCGTGACACGATCGACGCGTTGGCCGACTTTCGCGCTGCCCGTGCCCTACCCACCTGGGACGACGCCATCATCGCCGTGCTGGACGTGGCCCGTGAACGCACCGCGGAGGGTGGATCATGACAGCCTCGATGGACGTCGCGCGGCAGGTGGCCGACGCTGTCCTCTACGAGGGTTACCTGCTGTACCCGTACCGCGCATCGGCGCGCAAGAACCAGGTCCGCTGGCAGTGGGGGGTGCTCGTACCCCCCGCCTACGCGGCCGACGGGCACGGCGAGCACGCCAGCTCACACACCGAGTGCCTGCTGGATCCCGGCACTGACCCGATCCTGCACATCCGCCTGCGGTTCCTGCAGTTGCAGCACCGCAGCGGCGGGGATGGGTCGGTGCCCGTGTTCGACGAGGCGGTGGAACACGAGATCGACTCAGTGCTACCGGTTTCGGAGTTGTTAGCCAGTGGATTGTCGAACGGCGGGTTGTCGAACGGCGGGATGTCGAATACCGAGCGGGTGATTGAGGTGGCCATCCCTGGTGGTACCGAGACCACCGACGGCCTCACCCGGCAGCGCTGGCCGCTGAGCGGCGAGATTCGGCTGTCCGCGCAGCGACTGGAAGGACCCTACGGGCTGGTGCAGCTCGCCGTCGATGTCGTCAATACGGCGCAGTGGAAGGACTCGGAGGCCGCTCGGCACTTGGCGCTGCGGCACTCGCTGATCGCCGCGCACACCGTGCTCGCCGTCACCGACGGGGAATTCATCTCGCTGATCGACCCGCCCGAGTGGGCCAAGCCCGCCGCTGCGGCATGCCGCAACGAACGCGTCTGGCCGGTGATGGTCGGCGAAGCGGGACGCCGCGACGTGATCCTGGCTTCTCCGATCATCCTCTACGACTATCCGGCGATCGCGCCGGAGAGCGCTGGTGACCTGTTCGACGGCACCGAGATCGACGAAATCCTCACGCTGCGCACGATGACGCTCACCGATGAGGAGAAGGCCGAGGTGCGGGCCACCGACGAGCGCGCCCGCAAGCTGATGGACCGCGTCGACTCGATGCCCCCGGAGATGCTCGACAAGCTGCACGGCGCGATCCGCTATCTGGGCGAAACCCCTGGTACTCAGACCCGGGACACCCGCAAGGAACCGGACCCGATCGAGACGATCACCACTCCCGGTACGCCGTGGTGGGATCCCGGCGCGGACGCCTCGGTCAACCCCGAGACCGACAGCGTGCTCATCGCCGGAGTCGCGGTGGCCAAGGGCAGCCAGGTGGTGCTCATGCCGGGGTTACGCCGGGCGGACGCGCAGGACATGTTCCTCAACGGGCGCACCGCCACCGTCGCTGCGGTGTTGCTCGACGTCGACGGCAACACCCACGTAGCAGTCACCCTCGACGATGATCCGGGCGCCGACATCTCGGCTTTACACGGCCGGTTCCGCTACTTCTCCCCGGACGAGCTCACGCCGCTGGAAATGAAGCCATGACCACGGTGACGACAACTATGGTGGCCGGCATCGGCAACATCTTCCTCGGCGATGACGCGTTCGGCGTCGAACTCGCCCGGCGGCTGAGCACCGAGACGCTGCCAGAGGGTGTGCGGGTCGCGGATTACGGGATTCGCGGAATGCACTTGGCCTACGACCTGCTCGACCTCGCCCCGGACACCACGATCCTGCTCGACGCCGTGGCACGCGGCGGCGAACCGGGGACGGTCTACGTGCTCGAAATCCGGCCCGGGGACGTGCCGGACATCCAGCCGTCGGCCGTCGACGCGCACGGGATGGCTCCCGACGCGGTGCTCGCGCTGCTTGACAACCTCGGCGGCAGCGCGGGGCGGACCCTGCTGGTCGGCTGCGAGCCGGCTAATACCGAGGATGGTATCGGGCTGTCTACGACCGTCGCCGCAGCCGTCGACAAGGCTGTCGGGGTGGTCCTGGATCTGCTCATCGACAAGGAAGGAAGTGAACGGGATGTTCGGTCTGCTGCGTCGGCTGATCTTCTGGGGATCAGTGATCGGCCTGGCCACAGTGGCAGTACAGGTGTCCAAGGATGTGGCTCGCTATAAGCAGATGAGCGAGATGTGATCACAGATCGATGAGCTAGGCGTGATCCAATCCCACCACGGAGGTAAAGCCCATGTGCCTCGGCATCCCGGGCGAAGTGATCGAGATCCTGCCTGACCAGCCCGACCTGGCCCAGGTCGCCGTCAGCGGGGTCAAACGCGCGATCAATA
>JBOHHF010000528.1:0-6001 GCA_050700495.1 Pseudonocardiaceae bacterium | reverse complement strand
GGATGCTGGCGCGGCCAGGTTGTAGGCGCGGCCCAGCCGGGTCAGCGAGTCCAGCATCACCACCACGTCCCGGCCCACCTCGACCAGGCGCTTGGCGCGTTCGATGGCCAGCTCGGCGAGCGCGGTGTGCTCGGAGGGCGGGCGGTCGAATGTGGCGGCGATGACCTCGCCGGGCACGGCGCGTGCCAGGTCGGTGACTTCCTCGGGGCGTTCGCCGACAAGGACGAGCATGAGGTGGCATTCCGGGTGGTTCTTGGCTATCCCGTGCGCGATTGCCTGCAGCACGGAGGTCTTGCCGGCCTTGGGTGGTGCGACGATCAGGGCCCGCTGTCCCTTGCCGACCGGCATGAGGAGATCGGTCACCCGTGTGGTCAGGGCGTGAGGTTCGGTCTCCAGCCGCATCCGCTCGTTGGGGTAGATCGGGACCAGCTCGGAGAACGCAGCTCGGGACCTGGCGTGGCGCGGGTGCTGTCCGTTGATGGTGTCGATCTGGACGAGGGGCGCGAGTCTCTCGCCCCTGCCGGCGGGTCGGGCCCTGCCGGTGACCGTGTCACCGCGGCGCAGCCGGTGTTCGCCGACCAGTCCCAGCGAGACAGAGGCGTCGCGCGGCCCGGGCAGGTAGCCGTCGGTGCGAATGAAGGCGCGGTTGTCCACGACATCAAGGATCCCGGTAAGGGGATGTAGGGAACCCTCCTCCTGCGGCGCATGGGTCCTGCCGTTGTCGGCAGGCTGGTGGGGGAAATCATTGTCATACATAGGGATTTCTTTCCTGGACTCATTGATTATTGAGGGATGCGGTGACTGGGCCGGGACGCCGGCGCACGCCGCAGAGGGGGATCCCGTTCACGCCAGGAACGGCTTCACCACGAAAGCCACGTCCAGCGGTAGGAAGGGGATCTGAGAGCTCTTGTGGGGGAATGTCGTCTGCCTGCATCCACAAGAGGGAGACGACGCTGAGGCTACCCGCTCAATGATCGGTGCGCAACAGCGTTTTCAGCCGGCCTGGTCGACGTGGCTGTGCAACGGCGGCACCGCCTGGCGGCCGCCCGCGCTCTGGAGCCCCCTCGATTGGGTGTACTTGCATGTCCAGGGAGAAGTTGGCGCGTGCCGCTGCAAGGCTTCAATGCACGTGCATGTTCGGAGCGTGAGCCGCGCGGGACGGCCATGCCCGACAGTCTTCGTCCATTCGAGTGAAGCAACAGTTATGATTTAGAGCAGTCAAGCCGTTACTCTCCGCTGCTATGTCTACACCCACAATAACCCCAGCAACCACACCGGTCCCTGGTCTCTGCGTCAGGGTGTCCGAGCCACTGCAGGTGCGGACTGAGCCCCCGGACGATCACATCGCCGACCCCGGCCCGCTGGGCCTGGCCGGATTCGCGATGACCACCTTCGTGCTCAGCTGTGTTAACGCCGGCTTGGTCGCCCAGGCGATCGAGCCAGTCGTGCTGCCGCTGGCGCTGTTCTACGGCGGACTCGTTCAGCTGCTGGCAGGCATGTGGGAGTTCCGGAAGGCGAACACCTTCGGCGCGCTGGCGTTCAGTTCTTACGGCGCTTTCTGGTTGTCCTTCGCCGCCTACGTCAAGTTCATCGCCCCGGGCCTGCCCGCCGCGACCACGGCGTCCGCGACCGGGCTGTTCCTGCTGGCCTGGACAATCTTCACCGCCTACATGACAGTAGCGTCGCTGCGGGTCTCCGGAGCGGTGGCTGCGGTGTTCGTCGTCCTGCTCGCGACGTTCATCTTCTTGACCATCGGCGCGTACTCGGGTGCTGCCGCCATCACAAAAATCGGTGGCTGCTTGGGAATCGTAACCGCCACCCTGGCCTGGTATGCATCCTTCGCCGGGGTCACCAACGCGACGTTCAAGAAGACTGTGCTGCCGGTCTTCTCGACCGCAGCCAGGTAGCTCCCGCTCAGCCTGGTGCTACTCACCAGATCCGCTGCCTATCTGGACGGTCTCACTGCCTACCGGCACGATGGTGCAGCGTCATCAGCCGATGCCCAGCCCGGTCTGGAAACATGGCTCTGGACCTTCCTCGACGCTGCTGAACTGGCCGTCGAGCAGGTGGCCCGCGTCACCTCCGAGATCGCGGTGCCAGGCCTGCCGTCCGCGCCCGATGAGTGCCGTGGTGACCTTGCCCAGGACGCGAGGTCGCGCGGTCAGCGCAGCGAACCCCGGCTGGAGCGCTGCTTGAAATACCCAAATGCTGCTGTGCCCACAAACAGCACGACGCCGATGACGGTCAGCCAGAACAGGCCTTTGATGACAGCACCGATGATCGCGAGCACGAGCCAGACGACGAGTAAGACTCCGATAATCTTCAGCACAGCTTGGCTCCAGCCCTCGATGGTTCACCCGTGGTCCTGTCCAGTGACAGGCTCAACAGCTCGGCGGGCCCAGGATATTCCGCGGCCCCGTGCGGCCCCGAGCGAGGTGTGCTCCGACCAGGAGACTAACCCCGGCGGTGCCGGGCTCGGTGTCTGGCAGCCCCGAGTTCGGTGAGATCAGGCTGTCCCTGCCGCGGGATGGGCGTTTCGTTCGCCCCGAACGCGGCGGGCGTAGGCGACGGCCTCGCCGGTTCCCAGTGCGGCGCCCGCGGTGAACGCGGCGCCGTATCCCTCGGGTCCGAGCGCCTCCCGGGTGGTGCGCTCGACGGAGGACCAGAACTCGGGCTCGGGCGGGAAGCGGACGATGCCGAGCTGCTCGCGGCCGGCCGCCGCAGCGCCGAGCAGCCGCGCGGCCTCCTCGAAGCTCTCCTGCGCGGCGGCAACGGCGGCGAGCACATCGAGGCATTCCGGGATGTCGATCGCGAAGCCCTTGGCCCCCAAGCGGTCGAGCGCATCGTAGGCGTACCGTTCGGCCTCGGTGGTCTCACCCGCAGTGAGCGCGAGTCGGCCCAGCAGGCGCTCGGCGCTGGCCTGCATAAATCCGCTACCCAACCGCTGGGCCACCTCCAGCGCCTCATCGGCATGGCTTTGGGCCGCAGTCAGGTTCCCGGCTATCCGCTCCAGGGTGCCCAGGGTGGTAAGATGCCAGGTCAGCGGGTTGACCATGCCCGAAATGCGCTCAACTTCGACGGCCCTCTCGAGGTGCTTGCGCGCTGCGAAAAGCTCGCCCAAGGCCATCTCGGTCCTGCCCAGCATCTGGTGGGCTATGCCCGAAGGCATGCCCGCGCCGGTCTCCAGCACACGCCCGAGTGTTTCGCTGGCGAGCGAGTACGCGAGCTCCGTGTCGCCGCACGCAAGCTGCGTATAAGCCATGAAGCTGTTGGCGAAACCGCTCGGGATCGGGTCACCGACCTCGTCGCTGGCGGCAACGGACCGTGCGAGCAACCCGCGGGCCTCGTCGAGCCGCCCCTGGAAAGCTGCCTGCCAGCCCAGGCTGAACCAGTGCAACGCAAATCCCCTCCGGTAGCCAAGCCGGGTTGCGGTTGCATATGCAGCATCGTGCACTGGGCGAGCGGCGTCGAACTCGTCCTGGAACGCCCACGCCAGCGCGAGGATCCACGAGGCGCTGGTCCGGCACCAGTCGTCGCCGGCTTGGGTGGCCAGCTGCACGCTGCGCTCAAGCAGCGCCCGTCCGCCGGCCGGGTCGCCGAAGCTGGTCATCAGCCCAAGGACGTTATAGGCGCGTCCTTGCGCCCATAAGTCGCCGCAGGTCTCGCCGATCTTCAGGGCCGCCTGCGCCCACCCGGATGCTGCCTCGTAGGCGCCGCCGAACACCGCGAGATTCCCGCGACCTGCCAGCACCCGCCCGTGCAGGGGCGTCGGTTCCTCGCTTGCGGCGTCCAGAGCGCGGGCGTAGGCGGTGTCACCTTCCCGGTAGCGGCCGGTGAACAGCCAGAACAGGGTCAGCGCATCCACCAGACGCAGTCCCGCGTTGGGGTCGGTCGCCGCCGCTCGGTCCAGGGCTGCGCGCAGGTTCGGTAGCTCGGTGGCCAGGCTGTGCAGCACGGGGTCGTCGCGCCCGGCGCCAACCACCTGTGGCTCAGCGGTCTCGACCAGGCCGAGGTGGTAGGCCAGGTGGCGGTCGCGCAGGTCGTCGACTTCGCCGGCGTCGACCAAGCGCGCGGTGGCGTACTGGCGGACGGTCTCCAGCAGGCGGTAGCGCGTCTGGGGGCCTTGGTCGTCGGTGGTGATCAGGGATTTGTCGATCAGGCCGGTCACCAGGTCCAGCACGTCGTAGCGGTCGATCCCCTTGCCCGAGCACACCTGCTCAGCCGCGTCCAGCGTCCAGCCCCCGGCGAACACCGACAGTCGCCGCAACACCGCGCGCTCACCGTCGTCCAGCAGGTCGTGGCTCCAGTCGATCGACGCCGCCAGGGTCTGGTGGCGCGGCATCACCGTACGAGCGCCGCCGGTGAGCAGGCGGAAGCGGTCGCTCAGGGCACGCGCGATCTGCGCGGGTGCCAGTACCCGCACCCGTGCTGCGGCGAGTTCGATGGCCAGCGGGATACCGTCGAGGTCGTGGCAGATCTGCGCCACTGCTGGTGCGTTGGCGGCGGTGATCGCGAAGTTCGGGTGAACCTGTGTGGCGCGGTCGATGAACAGCGACACCGCGTCGGACAGCCGCATCGCCTCGATCAGCTTGCGTCGGGGCTCGGCGGGCAGCGACATCGACGGTACCCGCCAGGTGATCTCGCCGGGCACGCCCAGCGGTGCCCGGCTCGTGGCCAGGATGGTCAGCGACGCACACGTGCGCAGCAGGGCGTCCGCAAGCTCGGCGCAGGCAGCCAGCAGGTGCTCGCAGTTGTCCAGCACGACCAGCGTGCGGCGGGCCCGTAGGTGCTCGATGAGCGTGTCCAGCAGTGTCCGGCCGGGTACCTCACGTAGCCCCAGGGCGCCGATCACCGCAGCCGGTACCAGCGTGGCGTCCTCCAAGCGGGCGAGCTCGACCCACCATACGCCGTCGGGGTGGCGATCCATCGTGTCAGCCGCGGTCTGCAACGCCAGCCGGGTCTTGCCGCAGCCGCCGGACCCGGTCAGGGTGAGCAGCCGCGCGCGCTCCAGCGAATCGCCGATCCGGGCCAGCTCAGCGCGCCGCCCGACGAAACTGGTCAGCTCACCGGGCAGATTGTTGGGTACCGTGTCCAGCGAACGCAACGGGGGAAACTTGTCAGGCAGATCGGGGTGCACCAGTCCGAAGACGTGCTCGGGGCGCCCGAGGTCGCGCAGCCGTTGGACGCCGAGGTCAGTGAACTGGGCGTTGTCGGGCAACTGGTCCAGAACCAGGTCGCGCGTCGTGCGGGACACCACCACCTGGCCGCCGTGCGCGATCGCGCGCAGCCGGGCGCAGCGGTTGACCACGGGGCCGAAGTAGTTGCCTTCGTCGCGCAGCTGGGCCTCACCCGTGTGCAGGGCGATGCGCAGCCTGAGCGACACCCCTTCAGACCATGCCTCGGAGTCAAAGGCACGCTGGACGTCGAGCGCGGCGGCCACCGCATCCGAGGCTCGGGCGAACGCCCCCACGACGCTGTCGCCCTCACCCTGCTCCAGCGGCCGCACGCCGCTGTGCAGCGCGATCGCCGCGTCAAGCAGCTCGTAATGCCGGGTGACAGCGGCGCTCATCGCCTCGGCGGCGGACTCCCACAGCCGCGTCGAGCCCTCGATATCGGTCAGCATGAACGTCACCGTGCCGACCGGCAGGTGCAAGGTCAGTCGCTCAATGCCCTGTGTGCCCACTGGAAGTTCCCCCACATCAGCGGCCAACCCGTCCAGCCGTGCGCCTGCGATTGTTCCATCACCAGGCCTTGAGCGCGTACGGTTTCTCAAGCACCCGAGACGTCAGCTGGCTCGCCTGCACGAACCTTTTTCCGGAACCAGCGCGGGGCGGAGGCCGTTTATGGCTCTCCACCCCGCGTTGCCATTCAGGGCCGGCGGCTTTGTGCGAGGAAGAACCGGACCATTTCGGCGGACGCGTCGGGGCCCATCGGGTCGGTGTAGGACCCGACGGGGTTGCCTCCGTACCACGCGTGCCCGCCGCCGTGCACCGTCCAGGAC
>JBOHHF010000527.1:0-20628 GCA_050700495.1 Pseudonocardiaceae bacterium | reverse complement strand
GCTCTGCGCTCGGCCTTCACGATGGCTTCGGCGTCATCGTCAGATAGTCCATCGTCGCGCCTTACGAGCAGATCTGCGAGTCTCGTCGCGGCCGCTTGCTGGAGTACCGCTTCCGCGATGACCTCATCATGCGGCCGCCCGCTTCGGCTTGCCAACTCATCGACCACGCGTAGCACGTCATCGCCAGCTCGACGCTGACCTTCATGGTGTCTCCTCAAACCGGAACAGCCCCCAGGGTTCGAGCCGTCAGGGCACGCCGGCTTGCCGCTCGGCGGTGAGATCTCAACGGTTCTCTAGCGGAAGCACGCGGAACCTCGCGATTGCGAAGTGTGCGCCAGGCTAAGATCCCGCCGTGACCAGCCCCTTCACCTCACGCGACCGGCAGGTCGCCGCCCCTGCGCCGGGACAGCTGGTCACGGTGCGCAACCGCCAATGGGTCGCGGCAGATGTGTCGCGGAGCGAGGTGGCCAGCAGCGACCCGCACGTGCTCACCGGCCGGGTGCCGCACCTGGTGACGCTGGCCAGCATCGAGGATGACGCCTGGGACGACGAGCTGCGAGTGGTCTGGGAGCTTGAGCCGAGCACCGTGGTGCATGAGGTCGCGGTGTTACCCAGCCCCGAACACGGGTTCGACGAGCCATCCGAGCTTGCGGCGTTCCTGCACGCGGTGCGCTGGGGTGCGATCGCCTCGGCCGACACCACCGCGCTGCAGGCGCCGTTTCGTTCCGGGATCCAGATCGAGGATTACCAGCTCGACCCGGTGGTGCGGGCGCTGTCCATGCCGCGCACCAACCTGTCAGTTGCGCCGGCGGCGCGGCCTGTACGTCAACCCGTGGACGCATTACCCTCGGTTGATCGTCAGCGTGGACTGGCTCAAGCGCGAGCGCCCGATGCGGCTGCTGCGCGAGGTGCTGCCGCCAGTGCCGCGTTACCCGCGGGCCTTCGACCTGCTGGTGGTGGACGAGGTGCACAGCTGCGCGCCGTCTGACCGCGGCCGTTACGCGTGGATTCCTTGCGCACCAAGGCGATCCGGGCGCTGGCCCGGCACTGCGAGCACCGGCTGTTCCTGTCCGCCACCCCGCACAACGGCTACCTGGAGTCGTTCACCGCGCTACTGAAGTTGCTGGACGACCAGCGCTTCGTCCGCGGTGTCCGCCCCGCCGAGAACCAGTTGGCGCGGGTTATGGTGCCTCGGCTGAAAAGGATCCTGCCGCCGAGGTGGGACGGCACGCCCCGGTTTCCCCAGCGCAACCTCGACTACCTGGAGGTCTGCTACTCCGAGCCGGAACGGCACGCCCACCGGCTGCTGAACCGCTATGCGGCCAGTCGCCGCTCCTCAGCGGACGGCAAACCGGCCAAGGCCGCCGCCGACTTCGTCACGACCTTGCTCAAGCGACGGATGTTCTCGTCTCCCAAGGCGATTGCCGAGACGCTCGATGTCCACCTGAAGACGATGACCGATCGAGAGCGGGTACCCGCTGCGCCGGTCGGTGAGCGAGTGCTGCGGCCACTGGTCGAGCGGCTCGACGAATCCATCGACGACCTGGCCGATGAAGCCGCCTACGCCCAGGCCGAGCAGGACGCGCTGACCGCGATCCGCAGCTGTGCGCCCGCACTGTCTGCTGAGGAGCGCGCGATGCTGACCGAGCTGGGCGCCTGGGCGCGCGGCGCGCAGGACCGGCCGGATGCCAAGTTCACCGCGCTGCGTCGCTGGCTGGATCCCATCGTTTCACCGGCCGGTCAGTCGACCGAACGTGTGATCATCTTTACCGAGTACCGGGACACCCAGCGCTGGCTCCATGAGCGGCTGCTCACCGCCGGCTATCCGGCGCCGCGGTGGGCCCTGCTCTACGGCGGCCAGGATGAGCAGGCCCGGGAGCACAGCGCAACGGCCGGGTGGACCGGCACGGTCAGCGCGCGCCCGAGGTACAGGTACGCCACTTCGTCCCCACCGGCTGGCATACGGTGTCGCTCAGCTCACGGCGCGTTCTGGATCAGGGAACACATCCTGGCGATGCTCGGCCAGGAACGCGAACATACTCCCCGCCGCAACCAGATGACCGACCAGAGCCTCCGCGTCCAGAAGCTCCCCGTCGACACGCTCCACACCCTGCACGAACCAATTCTCCCAGCTCAGAGCAATACTCCGGGACAACGCGCCGATTATTCAGCGCCCTCCTAGGCGATGGCCACGGATCAGGGTGGGTCTGCCTACGCTCGCGGATGCCCTCCACAACGCCGTCTCCGAAAGCCGCCGGTCCGGGCCCGGCGACATCTGCTGGCTCACCTGAGCTGCTACACAGCACGAGATCCGGACACGCCGCGGGAGCGGAGCTCATGCTCTCAAGAAGCGGAGTGCCTCTTGGAGGCGCTGCACCGTCTCCGGTGTCAGGACCAGCTCGATGGAGATGTGCTGGTTGGCGCCGAACACCCGGCCGTCGATCGCCAGCGTCGCCGTATCCCGGCCTTCGGCGAGGTCGGGGCTGTAGACATGGCTGTTGCTCATCCGGACGTCGGCGTCGACGACGAGACCGTAGCCGGCCAACTCGTCGCCCATCAGGATGCACCCCTCTGACAGGTTGGACCCGACCCCCTTGAGCCGGCGTCCTGGTACCCACAGCCACGGTGCACCCTGGTCGATCCGCTGCCGGTGGGTGGAGCACACCGGTGCCGAGAGCGGCTCGTCGCCGTCTGTGGCGGCACTGGTGATACTCACGTCGTGATTCGGGTCGCTTCGGTGACCGGCGCAGTGGATCACCATGCACGACGGTGGCGGCATGGTCGGCAATTGTATTTAATCGGCGCGGTGAACGCTCTACATCGGTAGCTCCGGCAACGTCGACGCCGGACGAACGGTGGGGTGATGGAGCCTGTAGAAGGGGGTCTGCTGGAACGTCAACCCGCTCTGGACGTGCTCCGGGCGACGGTCGCCGAGGCAGCGGCCGGACATGGCACAACAGTGCTTCTCACCGGCGAGGCCGGGATCGGCAAGACGAGCGTGGTCCGCGCGTTCCTCGCGGCGTTGGACCACCGGGTGCGGGTATTCGCCGGCGCGTGCGACGACCTGCTGGCGCCGCGTACCTTGGGCCCGTTGCGCGACGCCGCGCGCGGCAGCTGCGGGCCGCTGGAACGTGCGCTGGCCGGGCAGCAATCGGGAGACACGATCTTCGGTGCAATCGTCGAGGAGCTCGCCGGCACCGCACCGACCGTGGTTGTCGTGGAGGACGTCCACTGGGCCGACGACGCCACCCTCGATGTCCTGCGCTACGTGGCCCGCCGGGTCGACGGTTTCCGGGCGGTCCTCGTGCTCACGTTCCGCGACGATGCGGTGGACGCTGCGCACCCACTGCAGCACCTGCTCGGCGCGCTCGCCGGCACACCGGTGCGCCGGATCCCGCTAGGCCCCCTGTCGAAGGACGCGGTCGGCGCGCTGTGTGCCGGGACTGATCGGGACGGCGCGGCGATGTACGGGTTGACCGGCGGTAACCCCTTCTACGTCACCGAGGCGCTCGCCGCGCCACCGGACGCGGTCCCGCCCACCATCACCGACACCGTGCTGGCCCGGCTGTGCAGGCTTGGCCCGGATTGCCGGTTGGCGCTGGAGCAGCTGTCGGTGGCGCCCACTCGGGTGAACCTGGAGCTGGTCGAGGAACTGCTGGGTGGCTTGCTCGATGCGCTCGCCGAGGCGGAGCAGCACGGGATCATCGAGGTAAGCGCCGATGGCATCGCCTTCCGTCACGAGCTTGCCCGCCGTGCGGTCGAGCACAGCCTGCCGGCGATCCGGCGCCGGGCGTTGAACCGTGAGATGGTGCGGGCGCTGCGGGCCCAGTGCCAACTGGGACCGACGGACCTGGCCGGGCTGGTTCACCATGCCGTCGCCGCCACCGACGCCGCGACCGTGGCCGAGTACGCGCCGCGGGCCGGGCGGGAGGCAGCCCGCGCCGGCTCGCACCGGCAGGCGCTCGCGCATTACGAGGCCGCGGTGCGACACGCTGAGCTGCTGGGGGCACGGGAGCGGGCGCATGTCCTGGACGCCTATGCCGGGGAACTCTACAACGCACATCGCTTCGCCGACGCGGTGGCGGCGGGACGCGAGGCGGTGGCCCGGTACCAGGAGCTCGACGATCCGGTGGCGCTCGGCGAGGCGCTGTTGCGCCTGTCCCGGCATCTGTACATGACCGGCGGCACGGACGAGGCCGAGCAGGCTGTGGACCGTGCCATAGAGGTCCTGACGCCCGCGGGGTGCCCGCAGGCGCTCGCGCAGGCCTCGGCTTACCGAGGCGCGATTCTCGCGCTGACCGACCGGTCCGAAGACGCGATGACCACGTTGGAGCACGCGCGGGATCGCGCAACCGACCTGAACCGTCCCGATCTGGTCGCGCTGTGCCTCAATTACCTCGGGGTGGCGGGTGCCGACCTCGGAGAGCCGGGTGCGCTGGTGCACCTCCGGCAAAGCCTCGCGACGGCTCTCGCAGGAGAGCCGGCAGGAGGATTCCACGAATACGCCGCCCGGGCTTACACGAATCTCGGGGCGATCCTCTACCGGCTCGGCCGCTACGACGAGCTTGCCGAATGCCTCGACGCCGGTCTGATGTTCACCCGGCAGCGCGGCATCTGGTCGCACGCCTACAACCTGGAGGTCCAGCGCTGCCTGTTGCTGCTTCGCCAGGGCGCATGGCCAGCTGCCGAGGACGGCCTGCGCGAGTTCGTCGGCAGCACCGAAGACCCTGGGATGCTGTACGTCTACAGTGCCTCCGCGCTCGGCCGGTTGCTCGCCCGCCGGGGCCACCCAGATGCCGAGGGGCTACTCACCACCAGCTGGGAGCGCGCCGTGGCGCAGCGGTCGCCGATGGCTTTGGCCCATGCCGGTATTGCACTGGTTGAGTGGGCGTGGTTGACCGGCCGGATCGACCGTGCAGGTGCCGTCCGCGACGTGCTGGTCGCCCGTACCCAACGCCCCGGTGCCGCCCCGCTTCGTGGCGAGCTGCTGCGCTACCTGGCCCGAGCCGGTCTCGTGACAACGGATTCCAACATTGACTTTGCGGGCTGTCCGACGGCGTACGCCGCCGGTTTGCGCGGTGACTGGCGAGCTGCGGCGAGCGAGTGGGGATGCATCGGTGATCCTTACGAGCGGGCCTTGGAGCTGGCGGAGTCGGGCGAGCCGCAACCGACGCTCGAGGCGCTGCAGGTGCTGGATGGGCTCAACGCATCGGCGGTCGCGGATCTGGTCCGGCGAAGGCTTCAGGACATGGGTATGCGGCGGGTGCCACGCGGACCGCAACCGGCGACTCGGGCCAACCCGGCCGGGCTGACCGCACGGCAGGTCGACGTGCTCACGCTGCTCGAGCAGCGGATGACCAACGAGGAGATCGCGCAGCGGCTGGTGCTCTCGGTGCGCACGGTCGAGCACCACGTCTCGGCGATCCTCGCCAAGCGGGGGGTGCAGTCGCGCACCCAGCTCGGGTCGACTGCCGTAGCCAAGATAGGTGGCCGGGCGGTCAATCTGGGTGGCCGCCTCCGATGTGGCAGTCCGTCATCGCTCGTAGAACTACCTGCATGACGTCGACAATGGTGTGCGAGGAGATGGGTGACCACCCGGTTGCCTTCTTCGACATTCTCGACCCGGCGTTCCGGGTCGATGCGGCCGAGGTCAGGGCCGCCGCCGAGGCCCGCTGGTGGGCGCGGACCCCGATCGGGCTGGCAGTGCTGCGCTACCGGGAATGCCTGACACTGCTACGGGATCGCCGGTTGCGCCACGGCGGCTTGGACGCACTCGTCGCCTGCGGCGTCACCTCCGGCCTGTTCGCCGACTGGTTGCGAACGTCGTTGCTCAATGTCGAGGGGCAGCCACACCAGCGGCGGCGCAGGCTGGTCAGCGCGGCGTTCACCCAACGCAACGTCGACCGCCTGCGGCCTTTCATGCGGGCCAAGGCGCACGAGCTGATCGACAGTTTCGCCGACACCGGCAACTGCGAGTTCATGACCGCATTCGCCGATCCATACCCGGCTTGGGTGATCGCCGATCTGCTGGGCATCCCCGCCGAACGCTTCGACGCATTTCTCGGTTGGGCCACCGACATGGGGCTCGGGTTCAGCCCGTCCGCCGCGGCGGAGCACGACCGCATCGAGGCAGCCATCGCAGGCCTCTACGCCTGCTGCGACGAGTTGACCGCGCAACGTCGGCAGGACCTCCCGGGTGACGACTTCATCTCCGCGCTGATCACGGCGGAGGAAGACGGCCAGCGCCTGACCGACGACGAAGTGCGCCGCCTGGTCAGCGGCCTGGTCTTTGCGGGTCAGGACACCACCCGCAACCAGCTCGGCCTGGCGATGACCACGTTCACCCGCCACCCCGAGCAGTGGCGGCTGCTCGCCGAGCGACCCGAGCTGGCCAGCACCGCCGTTGAGGAGCTGATGCGGGTCAACCCCGCCGTTCCGGTCGTCGCCCGGGTGGCCACCGAGGACTTCACCTTCCAGGACGTGGACATCCCGGCCGGCACGCATGTCGCGCTGTTCCTGGCCGCGGCCAATACCGAGCCCGACACCTTCGGTGACGCACCATTCGACATCACCGCGCAGCGCAGCGCGCAGCTCACCTTCGGGGGCGGTATCCACTACTGCCTGGGCGCGTGGCTGGCCCGCATCGAGATGCGCGAAGCGCTGCCGATCCTCGCTACCCGGCTCCGCGACGTTGCGCTGGACGGACTCGTGGCATCGCGGCCCCACGTCGGCATCACCGGCCCCGTCGCCCTGCCGCTGCGATTCACCGGACGTTGACGGGGCCGGCCACTGGATGCGCCGGGGGCGCTCAACAAGCTGTTCGTGGAGTTCGTGTCCGCGTCACAGGTTGGACAGGTAACGGATCGCGGTGATGCTCGGCAGGAAGCAGTAGGCGCCGCCGCGGGTGGTCACGAATCGGGCGAGGCCGGCCAAGACCACCGGGCCCTCCGGACGGGGGATCGAAAAGCTTCCGGGCCCGTCGACGTGGGCACCGATCACGGGATCCTTGGTGCGTCCGAGCCCCGCGGTAAATGTTCCGTCATTGGCCCATTGGGACATGAGGAACTCGAACTGATCGCACAGGCTGACTTCAATGAACATGCCGAGCATGCCACGGGCCTGCCCGTCGCGTGGGTGTGCCGGGTCGTAGGGTGGACCGTAGGGGATTCCACGCCGGACGATGCGGTGCAGATGACCTCCATTACCGGCGATGCGTTGCCCGCGCGGATACATCCGGCGGATGTGTGATCCGATTGGGCACCGGTAACCTCGCTTGTCACCGTCGTAGTCGAAATCATTCAGGGCTTCATGCGGTATCGGCGGGTCGGGTGTGTCGGTGTCCGGTGACAGGACCAACGGTGTGCCATTGCGCCAGCGTCCACACAGTTTTGCCGCGATGAGTTCTTCCGACATCCCGGTCGCCGCAGCCTGTTGGCTGAGAAATTCCGCGAACCCGTCGACGTCTTGTTCGATCACGCGGAATGCGGCAAAGCTACCATTAGTGCCCAACTCCGCAGGCGCCGGTACCGGATAGCTGAACCTGACGTGCTGGCTGGGATACCCGAGCAGGAATTCGCCGACCGGGGCCCGCGGTAGATGATCCGGCAGTCCGGCAAGGGGGACACCCTCGATGGTCGGTTGGGAGAAGCCGTCCTGGTAACCGAAGTGTGCGACGTTGCTGGGCAGCGCTGCACCGTCGTGGCGACCCAGCTCGACGCAGCCGTCAGACCAGGCCTGGTGAAGTTGCCCGGTCGCCGTTTCGAGGGCAGTGGGCGACTCGGCGTACAGCGACACCAGTAGGTGCAGCTTCGGGTCCGCCAGCCACGGCAACCAATGCTCCGGACTGCTGGTACCGACATCACCCACGCTGGCGGCGCGGCGTGCGGCACCTTCGGCATAGTCCACCGGAAAGCTGTCCAAGGACGTCTGCGGCACCCCCAGCGCCGCCAGTCCTGGGAACGTGATGCCCAGGTTCACACAGCATTCCGGCTTCACCGCCCAGGGCTGTGCGGTGGTGACAGCGGACATAGCGGGATCGTTGCCTGCGAGCTTGCCGAGGAAGGTGCGAGCGGCCTGCGGCTCGTCGCGTATGCGCAGGCCGATATACCGGCCGACCGGCATGGTGTAACCGCGCAAGATGAGACCCTGCACATCCGCCAGCTCGACGGCCACCATCGCGATATCCCTTTCGTATGGATCGGATCAGCCTGAGGTACGGGTCAAGTCGTGGATGTCGAGTACGGTCCGTTCGGGGTAGGCGCTGTAGAACGTCCCCACACAGCGACGGTCGACGGCCTGGATGTAGCTCAGGAACTCCTGACGAAAGGTCTGCACCGGCAATGGCGGGGCATCCACGACGTGCGCGAGTAGGTCGTTGAACACGTCCCCGATCTCGTTGATGAATGCGTTGATGTATTTGTCGAATTCGCCGTCGTAGGTGGTGATCACCGCGACTTGGTCGTTGTCCAGAAACGCGAATCTAGCGAAGTGCACGGTGCCGAGCTTGTTGAGCGCAACGGTGACCGGGTTCTTGTCGGGCGGCAAGGACTGAAGGTGCTCGACAAGCTGGCGAAGCGCAGCGTAATCCTCTGAAGACTTCGCCGTCATCACCGCAGTCAGCGGATTCTGCACGGGCTGTGGCGGCTGTTCGGTCATGGCATCTCCTACGGTTGTGGACTGCTGGCCGGCCGGTGGTGCGTACCGGTGTGCAGCACCCTGCGCAGCCGGACCTCCGCGCGATGCTGCGCTCCCGGGCTGCACCGGGGTCGACTCACCGCGTTGGCTATCTTGACGTACGGCGATGACGCGTACCGTCGCACCTCAAGGCTGTACATTGTAGATCCATGATACACTGTCCTTGACGCGTACAGTCTTGAAGAGGCGTGAAGGTGCCGTCAGCGCCCAATCGGGTATAGGCATACACGTCGTGCAACTCCTGTAGGGGGGAGCGAGAAGGGACCCATCGTTGACCGACCAGCCGAGTACCTCTCGGGTCCGCTCCGACCGGCCGGCCTGGGTCGATATCGACCCGAGCAAGGACTACACGCGTCCACCGCCGCTGTCTCGGCCACGCATCGTGCGGGCCGCGCTGCAGCTGGTCGACGAGAAGGGCCTTACCGCCCTGACCATGCGAGCGCTGGCGACCGAACTCGAGGTCTCGCCGATGGCACTTTACAACCATGTGCGAGACAAGGATGAACTGGTCGACCTCATGGTCGACCTCATGCTCGGCGAGGTGGACTGTTCAGCCACCGAAGGTGACTGGGCGACCCAGCTACGGGCGCTGGTGCACAGTTACCACCAGGCGTTGGCCGCCCACCACCAGCTGGCCCGGGTCTACAGCTCCCGAGTCCGGATCGGTCCGCACGGCCTCTTGCTCATCGAGCGGACGATCGAGCTCCTGCTGCGGGGAGGATTCTCGCTGGCCGACGCCGCCGACGCCTTCTTCGCCCTGTACACCTACACTGCCGGCTTTCATCAGATGGGCCATATCGTTCCACTCCGTGACACCACGTCACAAGACGAGATCGGATACTACTCAGCGCTTTCACCCGAGCAGATCCCTTCCATTCAGGCCGTGGGCCCGCACCTCAGCGGCGTACACCGGGCTGGGAGATTCGACTACGGCCTCGACCTCATTCTCGCCGGCTTGCAGACCAAGGTCGCCGGCTGAACGACCTTGCTGTCCGCCGTGGAGCTACCCACCGGTAACATCGCAGCATGGGAAGTAGCTCTACAGCGGGCAGGAGGTCGAGGCCACCATGAACATCGTCGCCATGAACATCGTCGCCATGAACATCGTCGTCCTGATCAAGCAGGTGCCGGACACCTGGTCCGAGCGGAAGCTGGCTGGCTCCGACCACACCCTTGATCGCGGCTCGGCGGACGCCGTCCTGGATGAGATCAACGAGCGCGCCGTCGAGGAGGCACTCAAGATCAAGGAGGAGGCGGACGCGGGTGAGATCACCGTCGTCACGATGGGTCCCCAGCGGGCCACCGACGCCATCCGCAAGGCGCTGTCGATGGGGGCGGACAAGGCGGTGCACCTGTCCGACGAAGGCTTGCATGGATCCTGCGCGGTGCAGACGGTCAGGGCGCTGGCCAAGGTCATCGATACCCTTGGTGACGTCGACCTGATTATCGCCGGCAACGAGGCCACCGATGGCACCATGGGAGCCGTCCCGGCAATGATCGCTGAGGTGCTCGGGCTGCCGGAGCTGACCCACGCCCGCAAGATCACCGTCGAGGGCCGCACCATCACCGTCGAACGAGAGACCGACGAGGCGGTCACGGTTCTTCAGGCTGACCTGCCTGCCGTGGTCAGCGTGCACGAGAAGATCAACGAGCCACGTTACCCGTCGTTCAAGGGCATCATGGCCGCGAAGAAGAAGCCGGTCAGCACGCTGTCGCTGGCCGATGTGGGCATCCAGGCAGGCGATGTCGGGTTGGCCCATGCCACGTCCCGGGTGACCGAGTCCGCCCCGCGCCCGCCGCGCGAGGCTGGGCAGGTCGTCACCGACGAGGGTGACGGTGCGGCCAAGCTCGCCGAGTACCACCTCGGCCAGAAGCTGATCTGATTTTCGAAGGGGAGTATCCAGTCATGGCAGAGGTCCTGGTCCTCGTCGAGCACTCCGCCGGTGAGGTCAAGAAGGTCACCAACGAGCTGCTCACGGCGGCCGCGAAGCTGGGTGAGCCGTCCGCGGTGGTGGTCGGTACGCCTGGCACCGCGAACAAACTCAGGAGCAGGTTGGCCGCCTACGGTGCAGCCAAGGTCTACGTCGCGGAATCCGACGAGGTGGACAGCTATCTCACCGCTCCCGCCGTCGGCGTGTTGGCGGCGCTTGTGGCGTCGGCCCGGCCGGCCGCCGTCCTCCTGGCCTCCTCCCCGGACGGCAAGGAAATCGCGGGCAAACTCGCCGTTCGCACCGGATCAGGCCTGCTCTCCGACGCCCTCGAGCTGGCCGACGACGGCACCGCCACGCACTCGGTGTTCGGCGGCTCCTACCTTGCCAAGTCCAAGGCCACCACCCCGGTTGCGGTGATCACGGTTCGGCCCGGCTCGATCGACGCGATCGAGGCCCAGGGCGCGGCCGCCGAACAGACCGTCGAGGTCCCCGCGGTGAGCGCGGCGAAGGCAGCAAAGATCATTGAGCGCAGAGCCATCGAGGGCGGCGACCGCCCGGAGCTTTCCGAGGCCAGCGTGGTGGTCTCCGGTGGTCGGGGGATCGGCTCGGCGGACAACTTCGCCGTGGTCGAGAAGCTCGCCGATGCACTCGGTGCCGCGGTCGGGGCGTCCCGGGCAGCGGTCGACTCCGGCTTCTATCCCCATCAGTTCCAGGTCGGGCAGACCGGTAAGACCGTCTCGCCGCAGCTCTACGTCGCGCTCGGTATCTCCGGCGCGATCCAGCACCGGGCCGGCATGCAGACGTCCAAGACCATCGTCGCGATCAACAAGGACCCCGAGGCGCCGATCTTCGAGATCGCCGACTTCGGTGTGGTGGGCGACCTGTTCACCATCGCCCCCCAGCTAGCCGAAGCAGTCACCAAACGCAAGTCCTAACCCCCGCGTGTCGTGCTCTCCTGCCCGGTGTGTCGCGTGGCAATGCTCGTCGCCTGGGTGCAGTGCCCACAACATCTCGGGCGTGCTCACTCGGCTGCCTTCAAGATGCCCTGCGCCAACGCCGGTGCGTCAGACTTGGAGACCTTCACACCGAGTGCGCCCAGTCCGTGGAATGACCATGAGCCGTCGTTTTCGTGTACCACCAGCAGCGGCGGGGGGAGCGGATCGTGCGGATCGACCCGCAGGTGATCCTCGATGCGGCAGATCACCTCCGGGCCCGTGGGTAAGCATGCTGCCCCCGGGTGCCCCGGAGTTCTCGGTATGGTTCCGCCAGTTCCGCCGCTCCTGCTTCCGGTTGGAGACGCTGCAGTGCTATCGGGGGTCCGGTGAGGACGACTCGATCCGAGCGTTCTTCGCTGGGCAGACCCCACAACCTCACCCCGGCAAACAGGGATGGATGGCCTTGGTAGGCGCTGCTACCCGAGACGGCCGCACGATGCAACGCGTTCATGTGGTCACCGAACCGCTCACCGATTACCTGCGCTTCGAGGTCGTCTGGAGCTACGCGCCCAGCGTCGCCGCTGGTGAGGATGTGCGAATCATCCCGCTTGCCGAAGGCGAGGCCTGGCCCGCCGACGTTCCTCGGAGTGACTTCTGGTTGTTCGACGACACCGAGCTGTTCGGCATGCGCTACGACGCTGACGGCACGTGGCTCGGCATCGCACACCTCACCGATCCGGGCGCCGCGCTGGTCGCCTGCCAGCAGCGGGGAGCCGCGTTGCGCCTCGCTCAGACGTGGGCCACCTACGTCAGCGAGCGGCCTGAGTTGGTCCAACGGGTGCCCACCGCGCAGTGGCCTGGCTTGGTACCAAACCCCGGCCTATACCCGGGCCCTGCTGGAGCTGCCTGGTAGCGCCCGATCCAAGGGTGCGTCGGACGCAGAGCTGGACAAGATTGTCGCCGCGCGAGCCAAGCGTCAGGAACTTCTCTCCGAGCCCGGGCGGCGCTGGCAGTTCGTCATCGGTGAGACCGCGGGGATTCATTGACATTCCATCGGGTGGTCACGTCGGTGTTGGTCGCGCAACCAGCTGGGTCGTTACATCCTGCTCATGAGCACCCCGCAGCTGCTGGTGACCACCTCTCAGTCCGCCGACTCCCCTCCCTACACCTTGCTGGTGGCCCAAGACCAGGCCGAGGTACGCGCCGCCCAGCGGCTCCGGCACCGTGTGTTCGCCGGCGAGATGGGTGCTGTGCTGCACTCGTCCCAGCCCGGCCTGGACATTGACGAGTTCGACGCGCACTGCGACCACCTGGTGGTGCGCGAGGACCATACCGGCGAGATCGTCGGCACCTAACCGGATGTTGCCGCCGGAGGGTGCGCGCCGCGCTGGCGGGCTGTACTGCGAGACCGAGTTCGCGATCCCCGGGCTGGTGGGTCTGCGCGAAGCCCTGGTGGAGACCGGACGTTCGTGCGTACACCCGGACCACCGCGCCGGGGCCTTGGTGAGCCTGGCCTGGGCGGGGATCGCGCGCTACATGCTGCTCACCGGCTACCGGTGGCTGGTCGGGTGTGCCTCAGTGCCATTGCGCACTCGACGGTCTTGACCGGCGGGCGCTGGCGGCTGGTGCGCAGGCTGCCGTCACAGCGGTGGCGCCAATGTTGGAGTCGCTGACACCTGCGCCGGAACAGGTCTCGGCTGTACCTGCGCGGCGTGCGGCGTAGCGGCCCGTACCTGCACTATTGCGGCCGCCGTTTACGCTGGTATCCGATGACTTATCTCGACCACGCCGCCACGACTCCCATGCTGCCGCAGGCGATGGCAGCGATGAGCCAGGCGTTGTCCACTCTGGGCAACGCCTCGTCGTTGCACGGCTCCGGCCGCCGGGCTCGTCGCACCGTCGAGGAAAGCCGGGAGAGCATCGCCGAGGCGCTGGGTGCCCGTCCCTCGGAGGTGGTGTTCACCGGGGGTGGTACGGAGGGCGACAACCTCGCGGTCAAGGGGCTGTTCTGGCAGCGGCGGGCTGCTGACCCGCGCCGCAGGCGGGTGCTCGCTTCCGCCGTCGAGCATCACGCGGTGCTCGATGCGGTGTGCTGGCTGGCCGATCATGAGGGCGCCGAGGTGACGTGGCTGCCGGTGGATGCCGCCGGCCGGGTGCACCCCGAGACGCTGCGCGCCGCGCTGGCGCGCGACCCGGGCTCCGTCGCACTGGTGACCGTGATGTGGGCGAACAACGAAGTGGGCACCGTGGCGCCGGTGCACGAGCTGGCCGAGGTCGCGGCCGGGTACGGGGTGCCGCTGCACACCGATGCGGTCCAGGCGGTGGGCCAGCTGCCGGTGCACTTCGGACGGTCGGGCACTGCTGCCATGACGGTGACCGGGCACAAGTTCGGTGGCCCCTACGGAGTCGGAGTGCTGCTGCTGGGACGCGAGGTCACAGCCACCCCGCTGCTACACGGCGGCGGCCAGGAGCGCGATGTGCGCTCGGGCACCCTGGACGTCCCCGCGATCGTCGGGCTGGCCATCGCGATCCACCACGCGGTGGCAGCCCAGCCGCGCAGCGCGATCCGGCTCGGGCAGCTGCGTGACGAGCTGGTGGATGGCATCGTGGCCAAGGTGCCCGATGCGGTACTCAACGGGGACCCGGACGATGGTGTGATCGACGGCGGTCCCTCGCGGTTACCGGGCAATGCTCATCTCACCTTCCCGGGCTGCGAGGGAGACTCGCTGCTGATGCTGCTCGATGCTCGGGGCATCGAGTGCTCGACGGGAGCCGCCTGCACCGCTGGCGTGGCGCAACCCTCGCACGTACTGCTGGCGATGGGCGCGGCGCCGGCCGCCGCACGTGGGTCGCTGCGTTTCTCCCTCGGGCACACCTCCACCGCGCAGGACGTGACCGACGTGCTCGACGCCATCGAGCCCGTGGTCACCCGGGCCCGCGGGGCGGGCTTCCGGCGGGCGAGTGCGTCATGAGGAGCCGGCGATCATGAAGGTTCTGGCTGCGATGAGCGGCGGGGTGGACTCCTCGGTCGCGGCCGCCCGCGCGGTGGACGCCGGGCACGAGGTCGTCGGGGTGCACCTGGCACTGTCGGCACAGCCCGGCACGCTACGCACCGGCGCCCGTGGGTGCTGCACCAGAGAGGACGCCGCGGACGCCCGCCGGGTCGCCGACATCATCGACATCCCGTTCTACGTCTGGGATTTCGCACAGCGGTTCACCTCCGAGGTGGTGGACGACTTCGTCGCCGAGTACGCAGCCGGTCGCACCCCCAACCCGTGCCTGCGGTGCAACGAGCGGATCAAGTTCGCCGCGCTGCTGGATCGCGCACTGGATCTGGGCTTCGACACGGTTTGCACCGGGCACTACGCCCGCCTCTCGGACGGGATACTGCGCCGGGCGGTGGATGCCGGCAAGGATCAGTCCTATGTGCTCGCCGTGCTGACCGCCGGCCAGCTGGCGCACGCGCTGTTCCCGATCGGTGACACCCCCAAGCCCGGCATCCGGGCCGAGGCCGCCCGGCGCGGGCTGGCTGTCGCGGATAAGCCGGACAGCCACGACATCTGCTTCATTCCATCCGGTGACACTCGCGCGTTCCTGGCCGAGGCGCTGGGGTTCCAGCCCGGGAAGCTGGTCGATGACCAGACCGGTGAGGTCCTTGGGCGCCACGACGGGGTGCACGGATTCACCGTCGGTCAGCGCCGCGGGCTGGGGCTGGAACGGCCCGCGCCCGACGGTCGGCCGCGATTCGTGCTGGGGCTCGAACCGGTAACCAGGACCGTCCGGGTGGGATCAGCAGACCGTCTAGAGATCGACGTGATCGAGGCCGACCGTCCGGTGTGGACTTCGGGCGTGCCGGAGGGGCCTGTCGAGTGTGTCGCGCAGGTCCGGGCGCACGGTGGGTGTGCCCCGTCCGTGGCCGAGGCCGTCGACGGCGGCGTGCGGGTGCAGTTGCGGCAGCCGCTGCGTGGGGTGGCTCCCGGGCAGGCCGTCGCGCTGTACCGTCCCGACGCCCGCGGTGACGTTGTGCTTGGCAGCGCCACCATCACCGCCACCAGATGAGCTCGAGAGGGGATCGCTGGAACGCAGCTACCCCCTCTGCACCTCGGCCATGTGTGTCGCACGTTTCAGTGGGTACGAGCGGACTCAGCCGGTGCCAGAACCGTCGGCACTACCGGTGCTGCCGGGCGTGCTGGAGCTGCTGAGCCCGGCAGTTTGGGCGACTCCCTTGACGATCTCGCCGAGGCCGCCGCCGCTGGGGGTGACGTCCTCGCCGACCTGGGCGCTGAACATCGATAGGACGGTGCGGGCCGCCAGCAGCTCCGCGTGCTGCCCGTCGAGCTCGGCAAGGTTCATTGCGTCAGACATCAAATCCTCCTAGTGAATTAATGATTCGGTGATGGCACGTAACTCGTTCAGGTGCACTGCTTAGTCGTGGAGTTGCAGACCCAAGAGGGGTGGCCGGAACGTGGCCACCCCTCTCTAGCCAGCGCGCTGGATTCAGCCCTATCCGGGACGGGCCGGAAGCGCATCAGCCATCGGCGTTGGCGCCGGAGCCACCGACGGCGTTACTGTTGCCGGGCACCACAGGAATGCCGAGCACGTTGACCTCGGTTGTCCCCACGGCGTCGGTGCCGTTGCCGCCGACGCCGCCGCCGTCGGCAGTGAACATCGACAGGACGGTGCGGACCGGCAGCAGCTCCACGTGCTGCCCGTCGAGCTCGGTGAAGCTTACTGCGTCAGACATCGAATCCTCCTAGGAAGATGGTCAAGGTGGTCTCTGATAGGGAAATCATCTCATCGTTTGTATTGCCGATTCGCCATCACATACCGTGCCCGACGGGAATGTCAGGTGGCAATCGGTAGTTGCACGTAACTATTGCTGCCGCCTACCTAGCCGATGGAGCTGTTTTCGAATACGTAGCCGGGCCGCGACATGCTACTGAGATTTCCTACTCCGGTACCTGATAGAAAGACCCGATGACTGACCGACCTCCCTGGTCCCCCGGCGCTGCCACCGGGATCGGCTCGATGCCCGGCACCCACCCCCTGGAGACCGCCCGCACCGTGATCGGCGAGCTGCCCGACCTACCTCATCTGCCGGAGCTGCCCGACCGGGGTGCCGGTGCCGACATGATCGGCCGCACCGCGGCGTTGCTCGTCGATCTCGCTGTCGAGCTGGTGCCTTCCGGGTACCGGGTCACCCCGCGGCCCGGTGGTGACCACCGTCGTAGCGTGGACCTGCTGTGCACCGACCTGGACGCCCTGGAAGAGGCACTGCAGGCCGCCGGCGCCCGGCCGGAGGTGGTCAAGGTGCAGGCTGCCGGGCCGTGGACGCTGGCCGCCGAGGTGGAGCTGCGTAGCGGGCACAAAGTGCTCACCGACCCCGGGGCATTACGCGAGTTCGCCGCATCGTTGGCCGAGGGTCTGCGGGTGCACGTGGCGGAGGTGTCCCGCCGGTTGGGGACGAAAGTCGTCGTGCAGCTCGATGAACCGGGTCTGCCCGCGGTGCTCGCCGGCAGCGTGCCCACCCCGTCCGGGTACGGTACCGTGCCTGCGGTGCCTGACAGCGACGCGGTCGAGTTGCTGCGCAGCGTACTCAATGCCCTGCCGGTGCCGCGGATCGTGCACTGCTGCGCGCCGCGGCCACCGTTGGCGTTGCTGCGCGACGCTGGGGCTGACGCGCTGGCCGTGGACGCCGAACTGCTCGCCGGCGCGCCCCGGGCCACCGTTGACGCTCTCGGTGACGCCTGGGATTCCGGGGCGTCGGTGTTGCTCGGGCTGGTGCCCGCGATGGCACCCGCTGCCGCGCCCACCCTCGGGGGCCTGGCCCGGCCGGCGCTTGATCTGGTGGATCGGCTCGGTTTCAGCCGCGCGTTGCTCGCCGAGCGCTGTGTTCCGACCCCGTCCTGCGGGTTGACCGGCGCGACCCCGGAGTGGGCCCGGCAGGCGCTGACCCTGGCCCGGGAGCTGGCGCAGGCCTTCGTCGACCCGCCCGACTCCTGGTCGCGGTAACAGTGAAATTCGGTGGCGCGCGGTGCCCGGTCGTGGCGGAATGAGGGATGGTCGCGGTCAGCCGCAGTGGGTTGTCTCTGGCGCCGGTCGAGCCGTCCGATGAGGCGGCCATCCGCCAGTGGTACGAGCTGCGCTGTGCAATGGTGGGCGCGGATCGGCCAGCTGATCCGCCGCCGTGCTGGATACACCAGCTCGGCAGCTTCCGGTACCCCCGGCCGGGCGAGGTCGAGACTGTGTGGCTCGCTCGCGACGGCGGCTCGGTGGTCGGTGGCTGTGTGCTCGCTCGCCCGGTGCTGGACAACCTGCACAACGCCTTGGGCGACATCCTGGTCGCTCCCCAGCACCGGCGACGCGGCATCGGTCGGGCGCTGCTCGACCACCTGCGGTCCGAAGCCACCCGGCAGGGTCGCAGGCGGCTGATCGGCTCGGCGGGCCAGCCGTTGGACCCTGCCGTCCCCAGCCCGGGAGGGCGGCTAGCGGCGGCTTCCGGCGCGGTACTGGTCCTGGTCGAGACCCGGCGCCGGCTCGACGTCGGCTCGGTGGACCCGGCTGTGCTCCCTGAACTCGATGCGCAGGTCCGGGTGAAGTCGCAGGGTTACTGGCTGGTCCAGTGGGTGGACGGCACGCCGCAGCAGTGGCTCAAGGATATCGCGAACCTCAAGGGGCGGATGTCCACCGATGCCCCGCTGGATGATCTGCAGTGGGAGGCGGAAGCCTACGACGCGGCCCGGATGCGGGCGCTGGAGGCCAGGAGCCTGGCTTGTGGCCGGCACGTGGTCACCACGGCGGCTGTGGACCGTACCGGGCAGTTGGTCGCCTCCACCCAGATCGTCGGGGACGTCACCTCGCACTGGTTCGCCGACCAGCGCGACACCATCGTCGCACCGGAGCATCGCGGCCACCGGCTGGGCACGCTGATCAAAGTGGCCAACCTTGACCACGCTCGCGCGCAGCGTCCCGAGCTGCGTGTCATCGACACCTGCAACGCTGATTCCAACCCGTGCATGATCAAAATCAATGAGGCGATGGGGTTCCGGCCGTACCACAGGGTGGGAGAGTGGCAGCTCGACCTGTCGTGATGGCGTGTGGTTGCACGGGAGACGCATCAAAGAGCCGGCGGGCTGAGCCCGCTTTGCAGCCGATCTGATGAACGTTGCGCACTAGCGGTGACGGCGAAAGGTGGTAGCGTGGCGCGCGGTTGTGGTCGTGTAGTTCCCCGATCGTTGTGAAGCGTCCGTGGAATGTCTGACTACGGATTCGCGCTCCCGTCGGGGGTTCCCTCCCAGCGGGCGCGCGTGGGTCCGGGCAACCGCGGGCCGGCACGGTGCCGGCCCAGGCAGCAGATTCCACAGGGAGAAGCACATGGCACAGGGCGTAGTGAAGTGGTTCAACGCGGAGAAGGGCTTCGGCTTCATCTCCGTCGACGGGGGTGGCCCCGACGTGTTCGTCCACTTCTCCGCCATCCAGGGTGACGGTTACCGCAGCCTGGACGAGAATCAGCGCGTGGAGTTCGAGTCGAGCCAGGGTCCCAAGGGGCCGCAGGCTGACACGGTTCGTCCTCTCTAGATCGCTCGAGCCCGCGGCCCCGCACCTGTCTTGGTGCGGGGCCGCGATCTGTACGTGAATCGTCAGTGTTCGGAGCTAGTCTCCCGGCGTGATGACCGAACCGCCCTCTGACGTCCGAGCCGAACACGGCGACCTCGTCGAGACCGTGCGCGCGCACCAGTTCCGCTACTACGTGCTGGACGCCCCCACTGTCTCCGACGCCGAGTTCGACCGGCAGTACCGCCGGTTGCAAGACCTGGAGCAGCAGTGGCCGGCGTTGCTGGCACCGGACTCTCCGACGCAGCTCGTCGGCGGAGGCTTGCGCACCGAGTTCGCCGCCCACGATCACCTTGAGCGGATGCTCAGCCTGGACAACGCCTTCGAGATCGATGCGCTTCGAGCCTGGCACGACCGAGTCACCCGCGAGGTGGGCGCGGGCGTGCATTACCTCGCCGAGCTGAAGATCGACGGACTGGCCGTGAACCTGCTCTATGAGAACGGGCGACTGACCCGTGGGCTGACCCGAGGCGACGGGCGCACCGGCGAGGACGTCACGCTCAACTTGCGCACTCTGAACGACATCCCGGACCAGCTGCGGCGCTGCGCTGAGTACCCGGTGCCCGAGCTGCTCGAAGTGCGTGGGGAGGTCTTCTTCCGGCTGGCTGACTTCGCCGACCTCAACGCCCGGCTCGTCGAGGCGGGCAAACCGGCCTTCGCCAATCCTCGTAACTCCGCAGCGGGCTCACTACGGCAGAAGGACCCGCGAGTGACCGCCACCCGCCCGTTGCGGATGCTCTGCCACGGTCTAGGTCGCCGGCGGGGATTCGAGCCGGCTCGCCAGTCGCAGTCCTACCAGGCGCTGGCGGCCTGGGGGCTGCCGGTTTCCGAGCACACCCGGCTGCTGTCTACGATCGACGAGCTGGTCGAGCACATCGCCTACTGGGGCGAGCACCGCCACGACGTGGCCCACGAGATCGACGGCGTCGTGGTGAAGATCGACGAGGTGCCAGCGCAGCGCCGGCTGGGCTCGACATCCCGGGCGCCGCGCTGGGCGATCGCCTTCAAGTACCCCCCCGAGGAGGCCACCACCAAGCTGCTGGACATCCGGGTCAACGTCGGGCGCACCGGACGGGTCACCCCGTTCGCGTTCATGGAGCCGGTGACCGTCGCGGGATCAACGGTGTCGTTGGCCACCCTGCACAACGCCGAGGAGGTGCGCCGGAAGGGCGTGCTGATCGGGGATACGGTGACGATCCGCAAGGCCGGGGACGTCATCCCCGAGGTACTCGGCCCAGTGGTGGATCTGCGTAACGGCGACGAGCGCGAGTTCGTCATGCCCACGCACTGCCCGGAGTGCGGCACCGCACTGCGCCACCAGCGAGAGGGTGACGTCGACATCCGCTGCCCCAACACCCGGTCCTGCCCGGCCCAGCTGCGGGAGCGGCTGTTCCACGTGGCCAGCCGGAACGCGCTGGACATCGAGGTGCTGGGCTACCAGTCCGGGCAGGCGC
>JBOHHF010000526.1:0-5018 GCA_050700495.1 Pseudonocardiaceae bacterium | reverse complement strand
CCTGGCGGTGATCGACGACGGCACACCGCGCCGCCCGGTCGGCGAACCCGGCCACGGCCTGATCGGCATGCGCGAACGAGCCGCGCTGCACCACGGAACCCTGGTGGCAGGTCAGCAACCCCACGGCGGGTTCGCCGTACACGCCCGCCTGCCCTACCAGACCCCCGGGCCCGCATGACCGAGACCCAGGTCCGGGTACTGATCGCCGACGATCAAGCGCTGCTGCGGGGCAGCCTGCGAGTACTCATGGACCTGCTCCGGTTGGTGATGTGCGAGCTCTCCTCGGCTTCGTCATGATCGCCCCAGCGCTGACTACCTGGCCCCGCAGCCATAGTAAGATCGAATCAGGTCTGCTCGCGCTCCAGCGCCGCGCGCAGCGCGACGAGGCCGTGCTCCAGGCCGCGCAGTGCGTCGAGGTCGATGAGCCGAAGCAGTCGGTGGCGCACCTCTTGGCCCGCGCTCTCCATCCGCTCGACCGACTTCACCCCGTCCGCCGTCAGCCTGACCCGCCGGATTCGTCGGTCGGTCACATCCTCGACCCGCTCGACAAGCCCGCGGGCGACCAGCCGGTCGACCAGGCCGGTGACCGTGGCCAGCCCAACGCCAAGGGCTTGGGCGAGGTTGCTGTGGGCGAGCGGGCCTTCGGTGGAGAGCAGGGTGAGCACCCGGAGTTGCTGCATGGTCAGGCCGCTGTCGAACATCGGGTTCGGCCCGTGGCGGGCGATGCGACGGCGCAGCGCGGCCTCGTGCGACTCGATGGCCGCCAGCAGCGCCTCGCGCTCCTCCTCGGCCGTCCCCACGAGCGGTCACCTCCCGCAGCAGCACCGCGTCCTCAATGAACTATCAGCCTTGCGTTAATAGTTCGCTTTGAACTTAGTATTTAGTGGGTCATGCCGACCCGGTTCGCGGAGGGTGTTCGATGACCTGGCTTACCCGTCTCAGCTTGACCAACCGCGCGATCGTCGCGCTGGTCACGATACTGGTCGTCGTGTTCGGCGCGATCAGCACAATCTCGTTGCGCCAGGAGCTCCTACCTTCGATCGACATCCCGTTGGCCTCGGTGGTCACGCAGTACCCAGGCGCGTCGCCGGAAGTGGTCGAGCAGCAGGTCACCGCGCCGATCGAAGCCGCGGTCGGCGGCATCACCGGCGTGACCGGAACGAGTTCGACAAGCATCGGTGGCTCCTCGGTGATCACCGTGGAGCTGGAGTACGGTTCGGACCTTGCCAGGCTGACCTCGCAAGTTGAGCGGGCCGTGCAGGGCGTGACGCTGCCCGCGGACGTCACCCCGAAGGTCGTCACCGGCAGTACCAACAGCCTCCCGGTAGTGCAGCTCGGGGTGTCGTCGAACCTCGGCAACGATCGGGTCGCCGCCGTGCTCGGCGACGACGTTCGCCCTCTGCTCACCGGGCTTGACGGTGTGGCCAACGTGACGCTGTCCGGCATCCGCGAGCCGCGGATCACCGTGGACGTGGACACAGACAAGGCAGAGGACCGTGGTGTGTCGTTGAGCAGCATCTTGAGCGCGCTCAAGGCCAATGGGGTGCGGGTGCCCGCAGGCCAGCTCAACCCGGACACCGAGCCGCTGACCGTCGAGGTCGGCAGTCAGATCACCTCGGTCCAGCAGCTCCGCGACCTCTATGTGACCCCCACTCTCGCCCCCGGAGGGGCGCCGTCCACCGCAGCCCTTGCCACCGCTGTCCCGCCTGCTGCTGAGGTGGCGCCTGCTGCTGAGGTGGCGCCTGCTGCTGAGGAGCCGGCTAACGCTGAGGAGCCGCCTGCTGCTGACGTGGCGCCTGCTGCTGAGGAGCCGCCTGCTAGCGCCGTCCCACTCTCAGCACGTACCCCCGGCACGGTCCAGCCCCCCACTACAACTCCGACCGAGACTCCGCCCCCGACTCCGACTCCGACTTCAAAACCGACTCCAACTCCAACTCCAACTCCGAAACCAACTCCAACTCCGAAACCGACTCCGAAACCGACTCCGACTCCGACTCCAACTCCAACTCCAACTCCGAAACCGACTCCAACTCCAACCAAGACTCCGAAGCCCAACCCGGTGCCGCCTCACATCACGGTTTCGCCCCCCACCATGGCTCCGGTCAGCATCAGCCCTCCTAGCACGACGCCGGTGCGGCTCAGCGCCACCAGCCGGACCGCGCTGGCCACCGGAGCGCCCGGCACGGCACCGGTGCGACTCGGTGACATCGCGAAGATCACCGCAGAGCCCGCCAGCCTTACTGGCTACACCCGCATCAACAGTGTGCCCAGCATCGGCATCGACGTAACTAAAAAGGAGGAGGCCAACACAGTCACGGTGTCCGACGAGATCCACCAAGCGCTGCCCCGGATCACCGAGCTGCTCGGCGGCAGCGCACAGAACGCCCAGATCACGGTGGTGCTCGACCAGGCGCCGTTCATTGAGCAGTCGGTCCAAGGCCTCACCACGGAAGGTGTTCTCGGGCTGACCTTCGCCGTGTTGGTGATTCTCGGTTTTCTGCTGTCGGTCCGGGCGACGTTGGTGACGGCGGTGTCGATCCCGCTGTCCGTGCTCATCGCGATGGGCATGCTCTATCTGGGCGGCTACACGCTCAACATCCTCACCCTCGGCGCCCTGACGGTGGCGATCGGCCGGGTCGTCGACGACTCGATCGTCGTCATTGAGAACATCAAGCGCCATATCAGCTACGGCGGCCCGCGAGGTGCCGCGATTGTTACCGCCGTTGGTGAGGTAGCCGGCGCCATCACCGCGTCGACGGTGACGACGGTGGCCGTGTTCGCGCCGATCGGATTGGTCGGTGCGCAGGTCGGCGAGCTTTTCCGACCATTCGCGGTCACCGTGACCGCGGCCCTGCTCGCGTCGCTGCTGGTGTCGCTGACCGTGGTGCCGGTGCTGGCCTCGGCGGTGTTCCGCAGTCCAGCGAATCCCCAGCCGCGCCCCGACGATGCCGACGGCAGCGACACTTCCAGGCTGCTACCCGCGCGCACCCTGCTGCAGCGCAGCTATCTGCCGGTGCTTCAGGTGACACTGCGCCGGCCGGTGGTGTCGCTAGTGGTCGCGGTGGGGATCCTGCTCGGCACCGTGACGCTGGCACCCCAGCTGCGCACAAACTTTCTCGGCGACGCGGGCGGCGACACGCTGTCAGTGAGCCAGGAGCTGCCCCCCGGCACCGGGCAACCGCAGGCTGACGCCGCGGCGAAGCGGATCGAGGGTGTGTTGGCCGAGACCCCAGGGATAGCGGGCTACCAGGTGACCGTCGGGTCACCGGCCGACGCATCTGGCTTTGGCCCACCCGGTCTCGCCAGCAGCGCCACCCAGTTCTCGGTCACGCTCGCCGCCGGTGCGAACGCGTCCACGGTGTCCGACGGCCTGCGCGCCCGCCTTGTCGCACTAGGCGGACCCGAAGAGGTCGGCACGCTGACCGTGCAAGCCGGCCAGGGCGGCAACGACCAGCTGCTTGTCGTGGTGCGGGCCGAGGATCGGGAGGTCCTCGCGCAGGCCGCCGATCAGGTGCAGCAGGCCGTCGCGTCAATCCCAAGCGCCACCGATGTGCGCAACAACCTCGCTGCTGCGCAGCCCATCGTTCAGGTGGCGGTTGATCGGCGGAAGGCCGCACTGGACGGGCTCACCGAGGCGCAGATCGGGCAGGAGGTGTCGACGGCGCTGAGCGGCACCACCGTCGGCCCCCTTACCATCAACGGGGTGGAGCAAAGCGTGCTGGTGCGCACCGGAACCATCCCCGGCGATCTCGCGGACCTGCGAGATCTGCCGCTGCCCACCGCAAACGGCACCGTGGAGCTGTCCGACGTCGCGACGGTGGAGCAGTCGACCACCGCCCCGAGCATCAGCCACACCGACGGAACCCGCAGCGCTCAGATCACCGCGCGACCGGCCGCCGACGACCTCGGCACAGTCACCGCCGCGCTCCAAATCAAGCTCGACGAGCTGGACCTGCCGGCCGGTGCCACCGCCGAGATCGGCGGTGTCAGCGCCAATCTGAACGACGCGTTCGTGCAGCTCGGGTTGGCCCTGCTGGTCGCCATCGCCGTGGTCTACATGGTCATGGTGGTGACGTTCCGCAGCTTGCTGCAGCCCATGGTGCTGCTCATCGCCATCCCGTTCGCGGCCACCGGCGCGCTCGGCCTGCTGCTGCTCACCGACACCCCGCTCGATGTTCCCGCGCTGATCGGGATGCTGATGCTCGTCGGGATCGTGGTAACCAACGCGATCGTCCTCATCGACCGGGTCAACCAGTACCGGCGCGACGGGCGCCCGCTACTCGATGCCATCGTGGAAGGGGCAGCACAGCGGCTACGACCCATCCTGATGACCGCAGTAGCGACCGTGTTCGCACTGCTGCCGATGGCGCTCGGCCTCACCGGCGGCGGGGTATTCATCTCGCAGCCGCTGGCCATCGTCGTGATCGGCGGCTTGATCAGCTCGACACTGCTGACCCTGGTGCTGGTACCGGTGCTCTACCTGCTCGTCGAGCGCAAGCACGGACGGCACCGCCAGCGGGTAGCGGAGGAAGCATGACAATTGGGCTAGCAGAGCCGGGCTACGTCGGGATGGTGGTGACCAGGCCGGTCTGGTATTCCACGATGACGAGTTGTGCCCGGTCTCTGGCGTCGAGCTTGGTAAGTAGCCGGCCGATGTGTGTTTTGACGGTGCCTCGGCTCAGGTGTAGATGGTGTTCGATTTCGCTGTTACACAGTCCGCGTGCGATGAGGGTGAGTACCTCGCGTTCGCGGTCGGTGATGCCGGCCAGGGTGCGGGCTGGACACCGGGCCGGATCCGGGTGGCGGACGAATTCGGCGATCAGCTGCCGGGTGACGGTGGGTGCGAGCAATGCCTCTCCGGAGGCAACCACTCACACGGCGTCCAGCAATTGCCGTGGGGTTGCTGACCTGCCACCAGGGTTCCGTGGTGCAGCGCGGCTCGTTCGCGCATGCCGATCAGGCCGTGGCCGGGTTCGCCGACCGGGCGGCGCGGTGTGCCGTCGTCGATCACCGCCAGG
>JBOHHF010000525.1:0-4054 GCA_050700495.1 Pseudonocardiaceae bacterium | reverse complement strand
CCCGGCGTTCGGGCTGACCGAGTCGGTCGTGGCCGCGGAGCACTTCTATGCCGCACACCATGCTGCGGCGCGGTTCCAGGTCTGCCCGGCCTGCCCGATCGGCCTCGACGCCGCGCTGGCTGGCCGAGGTTACCGGCAAGAGTCACCGATGTCGCTGTTCGTCGCCGACACCGGTCGGCTCCCCAACTCGGGCAGCTGGTCGCGTAAACATTCACGTCCGGGAGGGCATGGTGAAGCGACTGTGGGTGGTGTCGGTGTGGTGATGTGAGTTGCGGTTTCGGGTGGTTAGGTGGGTGTCGCGAGTGGTGGTGTCCAGGGGTTGCCGGTGATGGCTTGGCGTAGTGTGGTGATGATGTCGGCGCCGTGTTTGCGGGCGGTGTCGAGGTAGCTGCGGATGTCGAGTCGGTCTTGGGTGGTGTCTTCGCTGGTGAGCCGTCCGGAGATCTTCTGTTGTGTCTTGGTGGGTCGCAGGTCGCGCTCGCTGATGTTGTTGGTGGGCCAGATCCGGGTGTCACAGCAGAAGCCGAGGACGGTGTCTTCGCGGTCACGGCAGAATTCCAGCAGGTCGCGTCCGGGATGTTGTGCGGTGTGGTGGCGCGGCCCGGGCACTCGGGGCACCTGTGCCATGCCGACTCGGATGGCGTGTCGGAACTCGCGTAGCAGTGGGTCGCGGACATCGGCGGGGATCTCGGTGAGGTTGTGGTCGCGGGCGGTGTGCCAGGCGCGAATGAGGTCGCGCAGCGCGCGCTGCGCTTGGGGTGGCCAGTGCTGGTCGGGGTAGGACTCTTGGGCGTCGGCGAAGTCGCGCAACAGGTGAGAGTTGCAGGCTTGGTGTCCGGTGAGGTGTTTCCAGCGGGGGTGGAAGTAGTTGCGGTAGCGGTCGTGCACGGCCACACCGGCGAAGTCGGGCAGGATGCCGAACTGCGCGAAGGAGTCCAGGTCCCGGCCACCAAGGTGGTAGGCGGTGGCGTTCTCGGTCGAGGCCGACAGCACGTATTTTTTCACTCCGGCCGGGCCGCACCGCAGGGTGGTCTCGTCGAAGCCGACGACATGCGCCATGGTGATCAGCGTCTTGATCTGCGCGACGACCTCGCGTACTGCGCCCGCGCACCGGGCCAGCATGCCGTGCACGAAGCCGTCTGAGGGTCCCTGCCCACCGCACAGATCGGCGATCAACTGAACGCAGCGTTGCACCGGTACGTGCTGGTAGATCAGCAGATACACCGCCAGGGTCTTGACGTTAGGCCCGTAACTGCACGGCGCGACCGACACCTCGGGCGGTAACGAGCCGACGTGTTCGGCACCGCATCCGCAGCGGACCCGGTACACGTCGTGCTGGCTGACCTTGATCCGGACCTCCGGCAGATCACGCACCTGATGGGAACGCTCGATGCCCACCTCGTGCGCTGCGGCCAGATTCGCCCCGCACCCACAATTGCCTTCCGGGCGATGCGGTACCCACTCATCCGGGGTGCTCACCCACGGCATCGCAGTGCCCTTCGCGCCCGGCTGCTTTCCCCGCTTGCGCCCCGAGGTCTTCGCCCGCTTCGGTGCCGGCTTCGCCCGCCCCGGCAGGTCATCACTGGAAGGCGGCATGGACGAATTACCGCTGTTCCGAGACACCAACCGCTCCAGCTGCCGCACCCGCTCCTCCAGCGCCGCGTTGGCGCCACGCAACTGGAGCACGAGGGCGATCAGCTCCTCGCGCGACAACTCCTCCAACCCGGACACAGCACAAGATCATCACAGCTCACAACCCGACGACCACGCACCGACACGCCGAGATCAACTACGGACGTGAATGCTTACCTTACAGGCTAGCGCGCTCCAGTGGGATGGGTGGCAGTAGATCGCCGAGTCCGCCCCCGGACTCGGTTTGGTGTGGGCGTCGTCAGGGATCCGCCAGCAACGGATAGGGAGCTGCGGAAGCTGTCCGGAGCGTTCAGACAGCATGGGCTCACGATCCACTCACCTAGGGTAGATGTGGACCTCACGATCCTTGGGCCGTTAGGAGGGTCTTGACGCGGCGGCGTTGACGTGCAGAGCCAACCTCGGCGGCAAGTCGAGTGGCGTGGTGGGCTTGAGTGCGTGCTTCGTCCCTGTCGCCTGTGGCCGCGAGGGCGGTCGCCAAGTCGACGCGGAGCGCCGTCTCAGCCCGCACAAACGATGGGTCAAGGCGGGTTAGGGCCTGGGTGAGGACGGCGGTGGCGTCAGGATCGCCGAAGCGGGCGAGTGCGTGGCCACGCCAGCGGGCGAGGTGCACTCCGTCGAGCGCCACATAGGGCCGATCGTCGGCCGGGTCGCTGGGCAACAATTCGGCTGCTCGGTCGAAGGCGTGCAGGCTGGCAGTGCGGTCGCCGTGGGCGGCGAGGGCTTCGCCGTGGGCGGCGGCCAACCACGCCCGCAGGACACGGGGCGCAGTTGTCTCGGCGCGATGTAGAGCGCTTTCGAGAAGGTCGACGGCGTCGCTGGTTTCTCCGGCGTCGATGAGGACGAATGCTTGTTCGGCGGCGGCGTGGGATTCGTGTGCGATGGAGTCAGATTGTGCTGCGTTGGCGCGGGAGTGTTCGTAGTGTAGCCAGGATTCGGTGATGCGGCCGAGGTCGAGTGCTTGCCATCCGGCGAGGGTATGCATTTCAGAGAGTAGCGCGGCGAGTTGTTCGCGGGTACCGGGAGCGAGACTGTGTGTGGCCAGCCGCTCGACTTGGCAGATTTTGATCTTGAGTTCGTCTCGGACGACGATGGCGCCGAGTTTCCGGTCGAGTCGGCGGATAACGTCGAGTTGTTGGTGTAGAAGATTGATAATCGACGGATCCACGCGGCGCGTGGCGTCGAGTGCCTGGCGCAGTTCGGCAGTAGGGTCCTCGCCCTCGTGCGCCGTGGTATTCGGTGGCGCGAGGAGAGCGGCAATCGGTTCGCCGAGCATGCGTTCGAGTAGCCGCGCGGTGGCCGGCCGAAGCTTGCTGGGCGGCTGGCCGCTGACGAGTCGCTGAAGGTGGCGCAGGCTCAGCGTTCCCGGCTCGTGATTGTCCCGGGCGAACGCTTCGGCATGCTGCACGAACTCCTCGAAGGTCATGCATCGCTGGCGGATGCGGTGTCCGAGCAGTGTCCGTGGTGGCCGATCGACCACTTCACCTCCTGGGCGGGCGTCCTTGTGGCGGCGGGATGGCGGGCTTGCGTCGTTTCGCTGATACCACCCATAGTTCACGATTATTTCAGCTCGCCACCCGAGGGGAACGAGCGGGGAGTCTCGGTGCCGCGCCGCCCTAAGCCGCCGGGACTTCCGCGTCACGGCCGGGGCCCGGTGCGGCCCCGACGCACACCGGTTCCCCGGCCGTGACGCCCCCAGCGATCGCTACCCGAGGTGGACGCCGTGGAAGAGCAGACCACGCCCAGGGAACGAACCCGCGGCGTCGCGACCGTGTGCACCGCGTGTCCCCGATGACAGGTACCGCATCGGTGGACGGGCTGCGTCCAGAGCTGCTCACTGCGCTGGCGCTGCGGCGGGCCCTTGGTCGTGGGGTGGCCAAGGCGGGCGAGTTCTACCTCGATGACGGCCATCCGATGGGGCGTTACCTGACCGGCACGTTCACTGAGCTGATCGACTGCGGGTTGCTCGCACTGGCCGATGATGATGGGTGGGGTCTACGGCGGGTCACGGTCACCGACGCCGGGCAGGCTCGGTATGCGCAAATGTGCGGCATCCTGCGCCGGAATCCCCAATGAGTACGCGCGGTCGCGGTCGACTTCGCCAGATGTGGGTCACTTCGGTGGCGGATCGTCTGGACCATTCGGTTACGCCTGAGGCGATGGAAGCGGCGCGAACGACGGGAGGACGGCCGGTGGCCGCGTGCGGTGCTCAGCTTCTCCCAGACGCCCTGTGCGCGCCGCCGCAGCGACGGTGCCCGAGTTGTTCAAAGTTAGAGCTGCCGGCGCAGCGGCAGGTCGATCGACGGCCCAGCGGCCGGCACGCTCGGCTCACTGCGTGGCGCCGGTTTCGTGAGCGAACCCGTCACAGCTGAGCCGGGTCCTCGAAGGTGCCTTTTCAAGCAGG
>JBOHHF010000524.1:0-6346 GCA_050700495.1 Pseudonocardiaceae bacterium | reverse complement strand
TGTGCTCCATCCACGGCCGCGGGACGACAAGACTCGACCGCGAACGATCATGAACACACACAAGGTCAACAAGCAGGAACCACGCCGACCTGCGATCAACACTCAACCGAATTAGCCAGCAGGATCGGTATGGAAGTGGTAGACGGTACGTCCGGTGGTCAGCCGCAGCGGGTATGACGAGTCGGGCCCGCCGGGTGGCGGGGTCCACTGCGTCGCCTTGAGAATCGCCCGACCGTCTGCCTGCCATGCCCGGTGCTGCTGCGCGGTGACCGTCGCGCCGGTGATCAGGTCGTGGCCGTAGGTTTCGCAGTAATCGGTGCCGGTGTTGAATTGGGGCAAGTTGAATGGGGACGACGTGTAGAGCCGCTCGGTGCCCTGTGGCGTCGCGGCCGTGCAGGGCCACTGGATCCCGCCGGAGTCGCGCAGCAGGTCATAGCTCAGTGCGCTGTAGTCGCACGGCCGGCCTGCGCTGGCCCGTTTCCACTCCTCGAAGGCCTCCTGAGGGGTAGACCACCACGGCAGCGGACGCCCGGAGTTACTGCGCAGGTCGAGACGGCGGGCGTAGTCCAGCCAGATCTCCAGGTCGCTGCGCGCAGCACCCGGTGGGTCGACGGCCCGCTCGGACGGAAAATCTGCATCGCATGAGTGGGCGGCGACCAGTGCGGAATCGTGCTGGGGTCGACGTCCCACAGCTGCGCGAGCTGGGTGACGTGCTCGATGTTGTCCCAGTTTCGGAATCCCGGTAGGTCCCCGTCAGCGCCACACTCCCGGTTGTTCTGCGCGGTGGGCTGCCCGTTCATTTGCAGGATCCCCGCGCCGGGTGCGCCGATCATCCCGCGCAGCAGGTGCAGGTTGTTCACCCCGACCGCCGCCGCGGTGGCCTGGTGCGACTGGTAAAAGCCCTGCAGCACGGTCGACAGCAACCGCCGTGACGTCCCGACGATCTCCGCGGCGGCTTCGACGTCTCGCCCGCTGACGTCGCAGATCTCTGCCACCCGCGACGGCGGGCAGTCCCGGACCACGGCCTCCAGCTCGTCGAAGAACAGCGTCCGGGAGCGCAGGTAGTCCTCGTCGATCCAGCCGTGTGCGATGAGCTGCTGGGCGAGCCCGTTGACCAGGGCCAGGTTGGTGCCCGGGCGCACCGGCAGATGCACCGTGGCCCGCTGGGCGACCGCCGTCCGGCGTGGGTCGACGCACACCAACGCGGGTGGGTTCGGGCCGTCCAGCCGGTCGAGCATCCGAGCCCACAGCACGGTCTGGGTCTCGGCAACGTTGTGCCCGTAGAGCGCCAGAGCGTCGCAGTGCTCGATGTCGGAGTAGCTGCCCGGTTGCCCGTCGGTGCCGAAACTTTCCTTGAGCGCGGCCGCAGCGGTGGCCGTGCACAGCCGGGTGTTGCCGTCCATGTGCGGTGTGCCGAGTCCAGCCTTTCCGATCATGGCCAGCGTGTAGTACTCCTCGAGCATCAACTGACCTGAGGTGTAAAAGGCATGCGAGAGCGGGCCGCGCTCGTCGAGCAGCCGGCGGGACCGCTCGGTGATGACACCCATCGCAGTATCCCAGTCGACGTCGACCAGCTGGCCCGCCGGATTGCGCACCTTTGGCTGCAACAACCGGTCGCGTTGCTGGCCCTGCCAGCCGAACAGGCCTTTGGGTCCCCGCCGGCCGCGGTTTACCCGATCGGTGACGCGGCCACGCACGCCGACCATCTCCCCGCCGGCGACAGCGATATCCAGCCCACAGCCGTTGCTGCACAGCAGGCACGCCGAGGGAACCCAGCGCTGCACGTCGTGCTCGGCGATCCCGGGGCGCAGGTAGGTATCCACCCGCTCAGACCAATCGGTATCAGCGGCGTGCGGTGTGCGCTCGCCCCAGATGTCCTGGATGCGGCTGGTGTCCGTACGGGTCACGGTGACCTCACTGTGGCAGGGAAGTGCGCAACGGTTACCCACGCTGGCGCCTGGGCAACCCAACCGGGGTCATCAATCCTGGGCCATGTCGCTGAAGCGGCTGTAGTGCAGTTGGTGGGCGACGGTCACGGTCGTGGTCGGACCGTTACGGTGCTTGGCCAGGATCAAGTCCGCCTCACCGGCACGGGGATCGTCCCGTTCCCACGCATCGGGCCGGTGGATCAACATCACCATGTCGGCATCCTGCTCCAGGCTGCCCGACTCACGTAGGTCGGCCAGCATCGGCTTCTTGTCGGTGCGCTGTTCTGGACCACGGTTGAGCTGGGAGATCGTCACCACCGGGACTTCGAGTTCCTTGGCCAGCAGCTTGAGGTGCCGGGAGAACTCGCTGACCTCCTGCTGGCGGGACTCAACCTTCTTGCCCGAGGTCATCAGCTGCATGTAGTCCACGACGATCAGGCGCAGATCGTGGCGCTGCTTGAGCCGCCGTGCCTTGGCCCGGATCTCCATCATCGTCATGTTCGGCGAGTCGTCGATGAACAGCGGAGCCTCACTGACCTCGCCCATCCGCCGGGCCAGCCGGGTCCAGTCATCATCGCTCATCCGGCCGGATCGCATGTCCGCCAGCCGGATCCTGGCCTCTGCGGACAGCAGCCGCATGACGATCTCGGTACGGCTCATTTCCAGCGAGAAGATCACGCTGGTCATGCCATGGGCGACCGAGCAGGATCGGATGAAATCCAGCCCCAGCGTGGATTTCCCGATCCCGGGGCGGGCCGCGATGATCACCATCTGGCCGGGGTGCAGGCCGTTGGTCACCGCGTCGAGGTCGACGAAGCCGGTCGGGACGCCGGCCGAAGCGCCGCCCCGGGAGGCGATCGCGTCGATCTCGTCCATCGTGGGCTGCAGCAGCTCCTCGAGCGCGATGTAGTCCTCGCTCATCCGCCGCTCGGTGACCTCGTAGATCGCGGCCTGGGCGCGGTCCACCACCTCGTCCACGGGGGCACCGTCGGACCCGTGGTAGCCCAGCTGCACGATCCGGGTGCCGGCCTCCACCAGACGTCGCAACACCGCCTTCCCGGCGACGATCTCGGCGTAGTACCCGGCATTGGCGGCGGTGGGCACAATCGTGGTCAACGTGTGCAGGTAGGGCGCCCCGCCGACCCGGAGCAACTCACCGCGGCGTTCCAGCTCGGCGGAGACGGTGACCGGGTCGGCCGGCTCCCCGCGCCCGTACAGATCGAGCATGCAGTTGAAGAGGGCCTGGTGGGCGGGCCGGTAGAAGTCTCCAGGTCGCAACACCTCGACCACGTCGGCAATAGCATCCTTGGACAACAGCATCCCGCCGAGCACTGATTGCTCGGCAGTGATGTCCTGCGGTGGCTGCCGGTCGAAGGAAGGCCGGTCGAAGGACTGCCCGCTGTCCTCCAGCCGTACGCCACGGTCATCCACCAGTGCCACCCCTGGATACCTCCCCTTCCCCCGACTGCCCAACCTCGGCCGAACACATGTTCTAACCGATGGCACCGACAGTTTCCGTCCGAGTGGGCCCGCAACTCGTTCCCACCAGCCGCGCCGGGCGAGGTTAGGTCGGCTTGACAGGTTGAGCAAACGGCGCTTGGGGACAGCCTGGGGACGCCCTTAGGACCGCGCACCCGCCACCGCCCACTACGCGATCCAAGGCTGGGGACAACCTGGGGAAAACTTAATAAAATTTCGGCATCTTGGCTGTTCAATGCCCTGCGCATGGCTGTGGGCAAAGTATCCGGGCGTCAACGCGGCGTGTCTCTGCAGCGCCTCACCGTTCCGGCGTGTCGACCCCCTCGCGGTTCCCCACCGGGCCACCCACTGCCGTCCCATGTCGAGGGCGGCCAGGTCGCTGGCCGGGCACACCCGATCGTGGGTATCTCTGTGTCTTCGTTTGCTCCACAGGCACACCGTGGCATCCACACCCTTGGCTTGGGCATACGTTCGCGGCGAGGAAGAACTATCCACAGCTTGTTACGCAAATTACAGGTTTATCCCCAGGTAGTGACTTGTTGTACACGTAGCGCTCCCCAAGCAGCCCTGGCTAGGTTGCCGGCCGTTCGTTCTTCCCGCCCTGTCGCAAAGGGCTTAACTTCCCTGCGAGGCCGCCACGTGCTCCCCTTAAAGCAAGCCACGGCGCTTGATGACCTTCAGCGTTACGTTGCAGAGATGGAGGAAGAGCGCGGCTTCAGCCACTGTGACGTTGTTCAGCAGTGTCTCCAGCTGGGCGAAGAAGTCGGCGAATTGTTCAAGGCGGTTCGCAAGCACAAAAAAAGCGAATTGAGGCGACTTCAATAGCCGGCACCGTAATCGATTCCTATGCCACACACGCCTGGGGACAGTTTGACCGTCGTTGTTGAGTAGACCTGCAGCGACGGGGGTGCAGTCGTTGTGGGCCCGGAGGGGGAGAGTCCGATGTGGCTGGAAGCGACGGCGCAGCGGTCGTGATCGATGGCGGTCGTCGCGCCCGCACAGCTCTGTGGTTGAGTTCGGGAGCGACGATCACAAGGCCAGATCACTGAGCCGCTGTGGTCCAGTCGCTTGATTGCCGGCTCAGCCGGCGGTGGTGACTTCGAGGGGAACGGTCACCGAGACTTCCGGGTGCAGTCGCACGGTTATCCGGTAGGCACCGGTGGATTTGATCGGCCCGCCGAGGTCGACTGCCCGCTTGTCCAACGCGGGGCCACCCGCCGAGCGGACCGCGTCGACGACGTCGGACACGGTAACCGAACCGAACAGCTTCCCGCCAGACCTGCCGGCTTTGGCCGCCACGGACACCGTGCCCAGGCCGGACAGAGCGCCGGCCACTTGCCGAGCGTGATCGAGGTCGCGGATCTGCCGGGCCTGCCGGGCCCGGCGGATAGTGGTCACCTGCTTCTCCGCGCCCCTGGTGGCCAGGATGGCCAGGTTGTGAGGCAGCAGGTAGTTGCGGGCATACCCGTCCTTGACGTGCACCAGATCGCCGGCTCCGCCGAGATCGGGAACGTCAGCGGTAAGGATGATCTTCATCTGGTCGCTCCTTCCCCGGCTCAGCGTGCGGTCGACGTGTAGGGCAGCATCGCTACCTCGCGCGCGTTCTTGACCGCGACCGCGACGTCTCGCTGATGCTGGCTGCAGTTGCCGGTAACCCGGCGGGCACGGATCTTGCCACGGTCGGAGATGTACTTCCGCAGTAGCACCGTGTCCTTGTAGTCGATAGCGGCGTCCTTGTCCTTGCAGAAAATGCAGATCTTCTTCTTCGGTTTACGAATCGGTGGCTTGGCCATGATTTAGGTACTCCTGAACGGGTCGCGCCGAAAACGGATGATCAGAACGGGGGCTCTTCATCGTAACCAGCGGCGCCACCACCGGATCCGGCTGATGCACCGGCCTGCGGGGCTGAGCTCCATGGGTCGTCGGCGGACGAACCAGAAGCGCCATAACCACCGTTGCCCGATGCGCCACCTTGACGGGTCACCTTGTTGACCTTGGCTGTGGCGTAGCGCAGCGAGGGGCCGACCTCGTCGACCTCCATCTCGACGACAGTGCGCTTCTCTCCCTCTCGGGTCTCGAACGAGCGCTGGCGCAACCGTCCACTGACGATCACCCGCATACCTCGGGTAAGTGACTCGGCGGTGTTCTCGGCTGCCTGCCGCCAGATGTTGCAGCGCAGGAAGAGCGCCTCACCGTCCTTCCACTCGCCTGTCTGGCGGTCGAAGGTCCGTGGGGTGGAGGCCACCGTGAAGTTGGCCACCGCGGCACCGGACGGGGTGAAACGCAGCTCCGGATCAGCTGTGAGGTTTCCGATCACCGTGATAACAGTCTCGCCAGCCACGTCAGCTCTTCCTCCCGGCATCGCGCCGCAACACCTTGGTGCGCAGGATCGACTCGCTCAGCGACAGTTGCCGGTCAAGCTCTGCCACCGTGGCAGGCGTACAGGAGAGCTGGACTATGGCGTAGACGCCCTCGGTGCGCTTGCTGATCTCGTAGGACAACCGGCGCTTGCCCCAGACGTCGACCTTGTCGACGCTGCCGCCCTGCGTCTTGACGACGCCGAGGAACTGGTCCAGTGATGGTGCCACGGTGCGCTCGTCGAGTTGCGGATCGAGGATGATCATCATCTCGTAATGACGCATGAAAACCACTCACCTCCTGTGGACTGGTCGGCCGCGGACTCTCCGCGGCAGGAGGGGTACCACCGGCTGAGCCGGCATTGAACCCGAGTCGCCGCGCGCTCAACACAGGAGCAGCGACGCGGGCGACACTAGCAAACCCAGGGACAGTAGCAAACGGCCGCCCCGCGATGGTTATCGCGGGGCGGCCGCAGAAGACTGACTAGCGAGATTCCCCAGCGAGATCTGCTGGTCAGCGAGACCCGGACAGGTTCAGCGCCGCCCAAGCACCCAGCTACGGAGCAGTGCCGCGCTGATGCT
>JBOHHF010000523.1:0-1027 GCA_050700495.1 Pseudonocardiaceae bacterium | reverse complement strand
CTCTTGCACCTCGTCGTGGAGGTGCAAGAGGCCGTCACGGCGACATCAAGTAGCCAGGATGCCCGAATCATCCGTGTTCGCGGTACTGCCGCGATCCGCTCACACTCGGTAGAGTGAGGGTTGCTCCACGCGGTGATCACGACCGCTCGGAGTGGTGTGGGCTCCCGGCCCCTGATCGCTCCCTGATGGTTTTCCATCAGATCGTGTCAAGTTTCGGGTCCGCACGACCGATAGGGAGGTGGGCACATCACTTGGCTGCAGGAAAGGAGCCCTCCCGTGACCGCAGTTCTCATCTGCGATGACCGGCGAAGCGTCCGCGAGGGACTCACCCGTGTGATGTCCGCGGTCCCTGGCGTCGCCCGGATCGACTGCGTGGCGCACGGGGATGAGCTGCTAGCTCGCTATTCTCGGCAGCCGGTGGATGTCGTTCTGGTGGGTACCCAGCGTGCGGTACCCACCGGTGTGGAGGCCACTCGCCGGCTAGTGTCGGCGCATCCACAGGCCAACGTCATCGTGTTCGGCGCGCCGGACGATGCGGGCAGCATCGCCGCCGCGATCGCCGGCGGCGCCCGAGGTTACTTGCGCTGGGATGCATCCCGTCCGGAGCTCGTAGCCGCGTTGGCGCACACGCTGGCCAGTACATCGGTGCCGGCGCCGCGACCGCCGTCCGACCCTGGCGTCCAGCTCACCGAGCGCGAGCTGCAGGTGCTGCGCGGGATGAGCCAGGGCAAGAGCAACGGGCAGATCGGGCGGGAACTCTATCTCTCCGAGGACACCGTGAAAACTCACGCCCGGAGGCTGTTTCGCAAGCTCGGCGTGCGGGACCGGGCTCAGGCCGTGGCACACGGTTTCCGGCGCGGCCTGGTCGCCTGAGCGACTCTGCTGCACCGAGCGCCGGGGTTCGCATCGACCACGGCGCGGTGAGCGCGCCTATGCGCACCAGACACCGCCGTTCGGCATTTGATCTGTCGCCCACTACGGTTGCGCCTGAGGTGCCGTGGTCTGGGCTGTTGATGATGTCCTGGGC
>JBOHHF010000522.1:0-11532 GCA_050700495.1 Pseudonocardiaceae bacterium | reverse complement strand
GTTGCACCGGCACCGTTGGCACGGGCCAGCTGGCCCGTGCCAACGGTGCCGGTGCAACACCGTCAGCACCTCACGGGCAGCGCCGCAGGCGTCCTCGTTGATGTCTCGCCAGCCGAACACCAGCCGTGCCCGCCCAGCCAGCTCGGCCGCGTTGTCCCGCCGGCGGTCACGGAAAGCGACCGTGGGGTGCGAGTGGTATGCCCGCCCGTCCAGACGGACGGTCAGGGGTACACCGATGTGGTCGTACACGGCGTCCTCCCACAAGGTGTGCCCGTCTACCACGAAAGGCACCTGCCGCACGGCAGAGGGGATTGCATGTGCGGCCTCGACGTCCAGCGCATAAAGATCTTCGAGCACCGAGGCCACACCACCCGCCATCCGATGCAGAGCTGACGCGAGCGCTCGGCGGTAGCGGTACGGGGGCCGTTCGATCAACTGCCGCTCGAGCTCGGCCAAGGAGATGCCGCACGTGGTTGTCACACCGACCAGTCGACGCATCGCCTCGCGGGCGCTCGGCTCGGCAACGGCGAGATCGAGGGCTGTGTCGGCTCGGCTGGTCCGGGGAGGAATACTTGCCACTGCGATATACGCGAATGCCCTGGATCGGTGCAGTACCACCTCCGGCGGTTGGGATACCGCCGAGCACCCATAGGGCACTGTGACGTGCACAGGGCCTTCTTCGACCGGCAGCATGCCCCACTCCTCAGCGGCGGTGCGGTGACTGACGATGGCCGAGCCACCGGCATAGAGCAGCGCGGCATACAACTTGGTCGATCTCGGGGGCAGACCGGTGGTTGTCGAATACACCCGGGGAAGCAAGGCTCGCCATCGGCTGGCGTCGACGTTGGCCGCGATGGCATCAGCAGTAACCCCGAGCGCAGCGAGCTGTCCAGCGTCGACGGCACCATGCTGTGCTATCAGCAGACGTTCCCACGCCACCAGATCGCGCACCTGGCGCGGGACAGGTGAGGGGCGAGCAGTGTGGGGTCTCGGCATGTCGGGACACGCTGCCGGAGCTACCCCTCCGCGTCCGCCGTCCTACCTCCCAGCTGTGGACATCAGGGGGGTTGTGGATAACTCGTGAGTGGCATTGGGTGCTGGAACACTGTTACGCACTCACGAGCTGGAGCACCAGCTCGCGGACGCGTGCAGCATTCGCCTGGCCACCGGTCGCCTTCATCACCGCGCCGACGATGGCCCCGGCGGCGGCCACCTTGCCACCGCGGATCTTCTCGGCGATGTCGGGTTGGGCGGCCAGGGCCTGCTCGACGGCGACGGTCAGTGCGGCATCGTCAGACACCACAGCCAGGCCACGGGCGGCAACGACCTCGTCGGGCGCACCCTCGCCGGCCAGGACCCCGTCGACGACGTGGCGGGCCAGCTTGTTGGTCAGCGCGCCGTCGGCGACCAGCGCGACCACCCGCGCCACCTGCTTAGGGGTGATGTCCAGCTCGGCGAGCTCCACACCGCGCGAGTTGGCCTGCTGGGACAGGTAGGACACCCACCACGACCGCGCCTCGGCGGGCGGCGCGCCCGCGCCGACGGTGGCGGCGATGAGGTCCAGCGCGCCGGCGTTGACCAGGTCGCGCAACTCCAGATCGGACAGGCCCCACTGGGCCTGCACCCGGGCCCGGCGCTGCCAGGGCAGCTCGGGAAGCGTGGCGCGCAGCCGCGCCACCCAGTCCTCGGCGGGAGCGATCGGCACCAGGTCGGGTTCGGGGAAGTACCGGTAGTCCTCCGAGGTCTCCTTGCGCCGCCCGGGCGACGTGGTGCCGGTGGCCTCGTGGAAATGCCGGGTCTCCTGCACGATCGAACCACCGGAGGCCAGCACCATGGCCTGCCTGCGCATCTCGTGGCGCACCGCGCGCTCCACCGACCGCAGCGAGTTGACGTTCTTGGTCTCGGTTCGGGTACCGAAGGTCGACGAGCCGCGCGGCATCAGTGAGACGTTGGCGTCGCAGCGCAGCGACCCCTGGTCCATCCGCACGTCCGAGACGCCCAGCGCGCGCAGCAGGTCGCGTAGCGCGGTGACGTAGGAGCGGGCGATCTCTGGCGCCCGGCTGCCCGTGCCGACGATCGGCTTGGTGACGATCTCGATCAGCGGGACGCCGGCACGGTTGTAGTCCAGCAGGGAATGGCTTGCGCCGTGAATACGACCGGTCGCACCGCCGACGTGTAGCGACTTGCCGGTGTCCTCCTCCATGTGCGCGCGCTCGATGGCGACGGTGAACGTCGAGCCGTCCTGCAGTTGCACCACCAGCGAGCCGTCCACTGCGATCGGCTCGTCGTACTGGGAGGTCTGAAAGTTCTTCGGCATATCCGGGTAGAAGTAGTTCTTCCGGGCGAACCGGCACCACGGGGCGATCGAACAGTTCAACGCCAGCCCGATCCGCATCGCCGACTCCACGGCAGCACCGTTGAGCACCGGCAACGATCCGGGCAGTCCCAGGCAGGTCGGGCACACCTGGGTGTTGGGCTCGGCGCCGAAGACGTTGGCGCAGCCGCAGAACATCTTCGTCGCGGTGGACAGCTCGACGTGCACCTCCAGCCCGAGCACCGGCTCGAAGCGCTCCAGCACCTCGTCGTAGTCCATCAGCGCAGCGGTCATCGGGCCGCGACCCTATCCATGCTCGGACCCGGCAAGCGGTCCCCGGTCAGATCAGGGACCCGGTGCGCCAGCGGGCCACCCTCGGCCGCATCCCGGGCCGCCTCGTAGGCCGCAGCCACCCGGTAGGCGCGATCATCGGCCAGCGCGGGCGCCATCACCTGCAGGCCCACCGGTAACCCGTCCTCATCGGACAACCCGGCCGGGACGGACAGCGCGGCGTTACCCGCCAGGTTGGCCGGGATCGTGCACAGGTCCGACAGGTACATCGCCAACGGGTCGTCCACCCGCTCGCCGAGCGGGAACGCCGTGGTCGGCGTGGTCGGCGAGACCAGCACGTCCACCTGCTCGAAAGCCGCAGCGAAATCTCGGATGATCAAGGTGCGAACCTTCTGCGCCTGGCCGTAGTAGGCGTCGTAGTACCCGGCGGACAATGCGTAGGTGCCCAGCATGATGCGGCGCTTGACCTCGGCCCCGAAACCGGCCTCTCGGGTCAGTGACATGACCTCCTCGGCGCTGCGACTGCCGTCATCGTCGACCCGCAGCCCGTAGCGCATCCCATCGAAGCGGGCCAGGTTCGACGAGCACTCGCTGGGCGCGATAAGGTAATAGGCGGGCAGTGCATGGTCGAACGACGGGCAGGACACCTCGACGATGGCAGCGCCCAGCTCGCGCAGCCGGCTCACGGCGACGTCGAACGCGCGGAGCACGCCGGCCTGATAACCGTCTCCGCGGAACTGGCTGACCACCCCGACCCGGACCCCGCTCAGATCACCGGTGGCGCCCGCACGGGCCGCTTGGACCACCGGCGGCACCGGCGCGTCGATCGAGGTGGAGTCCAGCGGGTCATACCCGCCGATCACTTCGTGCAGCAACGCGGCATCGAGCACGGTGCGAGCCACCGGCCCGCCCTGGTCCAGGCTGGAGGAGAACGCCACCAGGCCGTACCGTGAGACCCCGCCGTAGGTGGGTTTGACCCCAACAGTGCCGGTCACCGCGCTGGGCTGGCGGATCGAGCCGCCGGTGTCGGTGCCGATCGCCAGCGGTGCCTCGAAAGCGGCCACCGCCGCCGCCGACCCACCGCCGGACCCGCCCGGAACGCGGTCGAGGTCCCACGGGTTGCGGGTGGGACCGTAGGCGGAGTTCTCCGTCGAGGAACCCATGGCGAACTCGTCCATATTGGTCTTGCCCAGGATCACCACGCCCGCATCCCGCAGCCTGCGGGTGACCGTGGCGTCATACGGCGGACGCCAATCCTCCAGGATCCGCGAGCCGCACGTGGTCGGCATGTCGGCGGTGGTGAACACGTCCTTGAGCGCCAACGGCACGCCCGCCAGCGGCGAGGCCGGCGGATCTCCACGCTGCAGGCTGCCGTCCACGGCGGCCGCGGCGGCGAGCGCACCCTCAGCGTCGAGATGCAGGAAGGCGTGCACTGCCGGATCCGCCACCGCGATCCGATCCAGATACGCCCTGGCCACCTCGACCGCCGACACCTCCCGCCCCCGAACCAGCCTCCCCAGCTCACCCCCAGACAACCGAATCAACTCATCCACGATGCCACCTCCCCCGAACCCAAACCCGACGCATTCAGCAGGCTCAGCGTGGCAAACAGCAACCGAATAACCCCGTTGAGCCCGCGCGATGCGGTAACGGCCGCGGGGATCATGACTCGTCCAGGATGCGCGGGACGCGGAAGCGGCCTTGCTCAGCGGTGTGGGCACCTGATAGTGCCTGGTGCTGAGTCAGGCCGGGGCGCGGCACGTCCTGGCGGAACACGTTGGTCAGCCCGACCGCGTGCGAGGTGAGCGGGATGTCCGCGGCGGCCACCTCGCTGACCCGAGCGACCGAGCTGAGGATCACCTCGAGCTGGCCGGCGAACAGGTCCAGCTCCTGCTCGCTGACGGCCAGCCGGGCAAGCTGGGCGAGATGCGCGACCTCGTCACGGGAGATGGTGGGCACGCAGGCTCCTGGAGATCTTGTATAGCGGCTTGACACCGTGAGTCTAGGCCGCGGCGGGCACCCAACCCCCGCGGGCTGGGCAGCCGGCGTCACGACGGGCTGAGCAACCTCCGGCTCGTTCTGCCACAATCGACGGCCGGCGAGCGCACGGGCGATCGGAGTTCCGTGGCCGAAATATGGCGTAGCCCGAGTTCGGGCGGTGCCCGAATGGAGCGGACCGGATGAACAGGCACGGCGGCGGATGTCCTTTCTGATCCGGCTCCAGCTCCCGGATCGACCCGGAGCACTCGGCGCGGTAGCCACTGCGCTGGGCAAGGTGGGCTGCGACATCCTCAGCCTGGACGTCGTCGAGCGAAGATCCGGCATAGCCATCGACGACCTCGTCGTGGAACTCCCCTCCGGCCGGCTGCCGGACATGTTGATCACCGCGGCGGAATCCGTCGAGGGAGTCGAGGTCGACGCCGTCCGCCCGTGGGCAGGTGTCCTGGACACGCACCGCGAGCTGGAGCTGGTGGAGCAAGTCGCCGCTGATCCGGGCCGCGGCCTGCAGACTTTCACCGACGGAGTGCCCAAGATCATCCGAGCGGGATGGGCGGTCGTGCTCACCACCACGGAGGGGTCACCACACCGGATCACCGGCTCTTTCGCCGCGCCGGAGACCCGGACGATGCAGCTGCCATGGTGGCCGCTGCGCCGCGCGACGATCCTGGACGGCGAGGACGCCTGGGTCCCGGTGACCTGGCGGGAGCTGGGCACCGAGCTGGCGGCGACCCCGCTGGGAGACTCGGAAAAAGTCTTGCTGGTAGGTCGCCCGGGCGGGCCGATGTTCCGCGCCGCCGAGGTCATCCGTCTGGAGCACCTGGCCGGGATCGTCGCGGTCGTGCTGCGCAACGGCAACTGAACGATCTGTGAGTGTCGTTGCGGTGCTGATGCGTGGACCTGCGAGCAGGCCTCAGTCATGATGCTTCGACCCTGCAAGCAGGTCTCAGTCACACCGGGGTCGCGCCGAAGGCCAGCAGCGTCACACCGGGCACCGGTTGCCAGTCACGTCCGGGCAGCCGGACGAATCCCAGCCGAGCGTAGAGCCGGTGCGCGACACACATCTCCGCAGCGCTGGACAGCACCACCCGGTGTGCGCCGGTCTCGGTCGCCCGCTGGAGTACGGCGATCACCAGCGCCTCCCCCACGCCACGGCGGCGCGCATCAAGGGCCACCGCCAGCATCCGGAACTCCAGCTCACCGGGTTGGGACAGCTCCCCCAGCCCGCTGCCGGGCATGCACACCGTGACCGTGCCCAGCACCATTCCTTCGGGATCCACCGCCACCAGCAGCTCAGCGTCCCTGGCTCGTCGCGCCGCATCGGCCAGCTCGGCTGCGTAAGAACCCGCAGGATTCGCGTACCCGTCAGCGACGTACGCCTCGAGAGTGAGCCGACCCACCTGATCGAGTTCGTCGGGACGGGCCGGGCGCACAGTCAGGCGGTCGTTCACTTATGCGGTGATACCACGGACACTCGCCGCCGGGACAGGATTGCCGGGCTAGCCGGCGCTAGACCTGCACGTAACGTGGCTCATCAGCGGAAGATCGCGGCGTGCTCAGCGACCCAGTGGGCGATGGTGCGGGCGGGCCGGCCGGTGAGCTCCTCGACGGTCGGCAACACCGTGGAGGCAGCCTCGGGCGGGTTGGCGTACCAGCCGAGGACGAACTCGATGACGTCCTCCGCAGTCCCCGACTCCCGCATCCGCTCGCGGGCCTGGATCTCACTGAGTTCGACGAACTGGATGTCGCGACCGATCGCCGCGCCGATGGCTCGCACCTTGTCGGGGATCGTCAGCACCTCGGGGCCGGTCAGCGTGTAGCGCCTGCCCGCGTGACCGTCCCCGAGCAGGGCTGTCGCCGCTACAGCACCGATATCGGCTTCGTCGATCGGGGCGTCGAGCCTGTTACCGAACGGCTCTTGGACCAGGCCGTCGGCCCGGATGGAGTCCGCCCACGCGAGCATGTTGGACATGTAATCGACGGTGGGTCGTAACAGCGTCCACTCGAGCTCGCTTTCTTCGACCGCCTGCTCCACCGGCCCCTCTTCACCGCTCCACAAAACCGTGACCCGTTGTACGCCAGCCGATGTGGCCAGCTTGACGATCTCGGGACCGGTCTGCAGCGCCGCGCCGCCGTTGCCGTCGAACGTGATCAGGTGCATGGCGGTGACACCGTCGAACGCCGAGAGCAGGGTGTGCGGTGCACTGAGGTCGCCGGTCACGACCTCAACCCCGTCCGGCAGAGTGGCTGCCTTCGGGTTGCGCGTCAGCGCGCGGACGCGCCGACCGGCGCGAAGAAGCTGGTCGACGACGTGACGGCCCACGTTTCCCGTCGCTCCGGTCACCAGAGTGGTCATCATTCCTCCTAGAATTACGTTCCGATTCATATCGAAATATAGCGGCTACGATGGGTTCGTGCAATCCCCTCATGACCGCGCCGTGCCGGCCGCGCGGCCAGGCCGGCCGCGGAACTCGCAGATCGACACGGCCGTACTCGATGCGACGCTCGCCGTGCTCGACGAGTCCGGATACAGCCGCTTCACTCTCGAAGAAGTCGCCCGGCAAGCCGGCACCACGAAACCGGCGATCTACCGCCGCTGGCCCACCCGCCAGCATCTTGTGCTCGCGACGCTCGCTCGGCGCCTCGGTGCGGCGCAGGTACCGAACACCGAGTGCACGCTCTGCGACCTCGGCGAGGGCATCAGCGTCTTCGTGGCAGCCTTCCAGCGGATGCCTCCCGACGTGCTCGGCTCCCTGCTGGCCGACTGCGCGGCTCAACCCGAACTTCGCGCCGACTTCATGACCACGCTGTTCGATCCGCCGCGCGCCGCGGTCAAGCAGACTCTCATCCGAGCCATCGCCCGCGGTGACCTGCGCGCGGACCTCGACCTCGACCTCACGCTCGACCTGCTCGGGTCGCTCGTCCATTACCGCGCCCTGTTCGGCCACGCACCCACCCGCGAGACAGAGATCGAGAGCGCGGTCAAAACCCTCCTGCAAGGCATCGCCACCGATTACCCCCGGCTGCTCGAGCACAGCCGCCGCCTGGCCAGTGGCCATCTCCACACCGAGACCCCCAACTAACCAGTAACAGCGAGTGGGGATGTGATCGTTCGAAGTGATGACAGTGGACCCTCCGCTCGCCCGATGCGGGCAGGAGCCCGACCCTGTGATGCTCGATTCATGAGGGTCCTTAGTATCGGCGCGCTCATACTCGGCTGGTTGTTCGCCGCCGTCCTGGTGCTGTGCACAGTGTTGATGTTCGTATCCGGCCCGACGGGTGAGCTGTGGCTGCTCGGCACCATCGCCGCGGAGCAGGCCCTGGTGATCACTGCCTTGGCGGTGACCCTGGCTGTGCTGCTGCGCCGCCACGTCGGGCTCGTCGTGATCGGAGCAGTTGTCGTGGTGGCCTCGCTGGTCCCGACGGTCGCCGCGACCCGCGCCGCGGGCGGCATCGACTGGGGGCGTACCTGGGCGGGACGTCGCTGACCGCTTCGGAGGGACCTGGCCCGCCGTGGTGTGGGTGCATGGCGCGGGCTTGGCGGACGACGGTCATCGTGGCGAGACCGCGGAGTGGAATCTGGAACTGGCCCGCACGGGAACGGTCGTCGTCGATATCGACTACCGGCTCACCCCGGCCGGGCGGTGGCGCGATCAGGTGGCTGACGTCGCCTGCGCGGTCGGTTGGGTGGGCGCGAACGCAGCCCGGCTCGGTGTCGACCCGAACCGGATCGCGCTGGTGGGAGCCTCCGCAGGCGGGCACCTGGCCCTGCTCGCCGCATACGCGCCCGACGAAGTCGCGCCGTCGTGCGACGTGGCACCGGTGCGCCCGTCCGCCGTCGTCGCGTTCGAGGCGTCGACCGATCTGGCGCCGTTACACGGCTCGACTCCTGGCGGTATCCGGATCTCGGTGGCTTCACCGAGGACTTGGAGAGATCGGTGGGTGGCAGCCCGGCGACGAACCCCGACGCTTACGCCACGGCGTCACCGCTCACGCATTCCGCGCCGAAGGCCAACAGCGTCATACCGGCACCGGTTGCCAGTCACGTTCGGGCAGCCGGACGAATTCCAGCCGGGTGTAGAGCCGGTGCGCAACGGGCATCTCCGCAGCGCTGCACATCACCACCCGGTGCGCGCCGATCTCGGCCGCCCGTGGGAGTACGGCGATCACCAGCGCCTCCCCGACACCGCGGCGGCGCGCATCAAGGGCCACCGCCAGCATCCGGAACTCCAGCTCACCGGGCTGGGACAGCTCTCCCAGCGGGCTGCCCGGCGTGCACACCGTGACCGTGCCCAGCACCCTTGCGTTGGAATCCACCGCCACCAGCAGCTCAGCGTCTCGGGCTCGTCGGGAGGTGTCCGCCAGCGCCGCGGCGTAGGAGCCCGCAGGGTTGGCGTATCCGTCGGCGACGTAGGCCTCAAAGGTGAGCCGACCCACCTGATCGACTTCGTCGGGACGGGCCGGGCGCACGGTCAGGCGATCGTTCACGTACGCGGTGATACCACGGGCCTGTTTATCGTGGACCCCCGCTCGCGGTACGTATTCGGAAGTCCTGTGAGCGGGCATGGCAGATAGCCGGCGTGGCCGGTTGTTGTGCCGACGTCGGTGATTGCCACGGGGGGTGGGGGTCAGCCGGGCTGCTGGGGTGGTGTCGCCCAGACGTGGAGGTCGTCGGGGTTGACGGTCCAGGGCAGGAACCGTTCCAGCGCTGGCCCGGTGGGGGGTTTCCCGCCGTTGCGGCCGCATTCGTCGAGGTAGGCGGTGAGCCAGGTCAGGACGTTCAGACCGGCCATCTGGACCGTCGCGGTGACGGTCCACATGGTGGCGGCGAGCCGGGCGGAGTCCTCGTTGCGGGAGCCGCCGGCGTTCTTGCGGGTCACGACGGGACCGCGGATCATGCGCTCGGCTGCATTGTTGTCCAGGCTGATCATCGGGTAGTCCCGGTGCGCGATCAGCCCGTCCCATTCCCGGTCCAGCGTGGCGAGCGCTTTCTTCGCGGGTTCCTGCAGGCCCGGCGCGGCCATCTGCTTGGTGCGGGTCTCGTCGATCACCTTCAGGGCCGTGTCCCATGCGGTGGAGGCCTCGTCCAGGCGGGCAGCGGCCGCCGTCTGCCCCCCGGGCCTGTCCCGGGACACGGGCCCGTCGGCGTGCTGCCAGGCGGCCATCAGCTCATCGTGGGCGGTGTACAGGTTCTTGATCCGGGCCAGCCACCCGTCGGTCCAGTGCTTGAGCTGGGCGGGGTTGCTGTCCCCGGCCCGGACGAAGTGCCGCCGGACGTGCGCCCAGCAAAAGAGGTTGACCAGGCCGTCTGCCTTGTTCCCCGCGGCCTGGTAGACGGCGTAGAAGTCGCTGGAGATGACCAGCCGCCGCGGCCCACCGTCCTGGCCCGGGGACAGCTGCCCGGTTTTCCCGTCGATTCCGGCGTGCCGGGCCAGGACCGTCCCGGACCTGGTGGGGTCCATCACGAAGCACACGGTGTCGGCGCCGATGAACACCCACAGCCACCACTTCACCGAGCCGCCGGGTTGAGCACCCTCGCTGTCCTCGCGCGGGGCGAAGACCCGCCAGGTGGTCTCGTCGGCGTGCAGGTGCCAGGAATCCCGCGACCGGGCGGTGATCGCCTCCTCCAGCGGGGCCAGCAGCGCCCCGGCTTGGGCGCAGGTGCCGGTCAGCGTCGCGGGCGAGATCTCCGCGCCGTGGCGGGCCAGGCCGGTCACCAGGGAGTTCATGCTCCGCCCGGCGACGTAGCGTTCGGTGAACAGCATCGCGATGAACCCGTTGGACAACAGGCCCTTGCCGATCGCCTTCGGCGGTCCGGGCGCCATCACCGTCGCCGGCACCCGACACTCACACACCCGCCGGTACCGGCGCCGGCAGTGCGCCACCAGCCGCACGATCACCTGCCAGTCCAACTGCTGTCCGGACACGTGATCACCCAGCAGCGTGAACGGCTCCCCGCACTCCGGGCAGCAGTACCCACCCCCGGGGAAGTCCCAGAGCATCTCGAACCGGGGCAGGTGCGAGTAATCCCGCCGTCCCGCCCGCGCCCCCGGCCCCCGCTTGACCCCCTGGCCGTTCCCGCGACCCCGGCCGCCGCCGTCACCGCCGGCCCCATCACCGCCAGCCTGCCCCGGACGTGACCGCTCCGAGGACCGCCCGAACAGCATCCGCTGCAAAACCGTCAGATCAGCCCGCACCCGGTCCAACTCGGCGTCCCGCTCCGCGGCACACGCAACCAGCCGGGCGTTGTCCTCCCACAGCCGGGCGTTCTCCTCGCGAAGCTTCCCGGTCAACTCCACCAGCTGCCGGTTCGCCTCCAACGCGGCAGCCAACGCATCCCGCGGCGACAGGACAGCATCCGTCTCCGCCAGCACCGCGGCCGCCCCAGTCACAGAGCACAGCAAATATGATCACGCGCCGCAGATCACGCATCCCGCCCGGCGTGTCACGCCACGAGCCCGGCGCACCGTCACCCGCGCACCACAGGACTTCCGACTACGTACCGCTCGCGGGCCTGGTTCTCGTCGCGACCGATCACAGGACGGTGAGGATCCGCGGTCCGTCCTCGGTAACGGCGATCGTGTGCTCGACGTGGGCGGCGCGGCTGCCGTCGGCGGTGCGCAACGTCCAGCCGTCGTGATCGTGCCGGTAGCCGTCACCGCCGCCGGAGAGCAGCATCGGCTCGATCGCCAGCACCAGGCCCGGCCGCAGGATCAGGCCGCGCCGGGCCCGGCCCTGGTTGGGGACGTGCGGCTGCTCGTGCATCGAACGCCCGACGCCGTGCCCGCCGTGGTCGGCAAGCATCCCGAACCCGGCCACCCGACCGGCCGCCCCGATCGCGTGGCCGACATCGCCGAGCCGCGCCCCCGGCTGCGCCGCACCGATGCCGGCGGCCAGCGCCCGCTCGGCGGCGTCGATCAGCGCCAGGT
>JBOHHF010000521.1:0-4190 GCA_050700495.1 Pseudonocardiaceae bacterium | reverse complement strand
CGCCCTCAACCTCATCCGCCTGCACGCCTACTGGAACGACCATCCCATGGACCGGACCCGCACCAGCCACCTCGCCCGGCTCGAACTCGCCCTCGCAGCGTGATCTGGAATTAGCCAGCAGGATCACAGGTGCCGGGCGAGTGCTCGGCGGAACCGAATGGTGGCGCGTTGATCCTCGACGGTGGGGAATTCCCGAGTGTGGTGCTTCGGCTTGTGTACGCGTCGGCGTCGTCCGCGGCGACCCGGGAGGCGCTCAAGCGGCTGGGTGCGAGCCTCGCTGCGTTCGGCGCCTACCACCTCGGCGTGTTCCTCCGGGATCCCCGGAGCTGTCGAACTTGCCGGCTGGGGGCTGGACTCCCCAGTGCATGCCCGCTCAGGCAGCAGGCAGCGTGACGGCCTGGATCGCTCGCGGTTGCGGCACTTCGTCCCCGCGTTCCCGAAGGACATCGACGTAGAGGCCCATCGCATCCCGCATCTCGGCAAGGCACTTCTCGATCGTGTCGCCGAGCGCGACGCAGCCGGGCAGGTCGGGCGACCAGGTCCCGTAGCCGCCGTCGTCAGCCTACTCCACGATGACCGCGTAACCGATCATGTTCGTCACCTCGACCTCCGCGCATGCGTTCCCATCGCCAATCGTCTGCTCCCAGCGTTCGAATCGAGGTGGTCGCCGACGGGTTCACGTTGTATTGCGGCGGGCCCACGGCGGCACCGAATGCGCTGGTCTCCTCCTATGAGTGGGACCACTATGTCGATCTGCTCACCATCCGGGATTTTGATCGGGTCACTACGGCAAGGGTGCCGACACGGGAAGCGGTGGACATCTTCGCTCCCGAGATCGTGGTCCGGGCTTACGAGGGCTTGGTGTCAGCCGGTGGAAGCAATTGAACTGGTCAGGAGGTCGGCGAAGACTTCTGCTGGGGTTCGGTAGCCGAGCATACGGCGTGGTCGGTGGTTGAGTTCGGCGGCTACGCGGTTGAGGTATGTTTGGTCGTCGGTGATCTCGGTGCCTTTGGGGAAGTACTCACGCAGCAGCCCGTTGGTGTTTTCGTTGGTGCCGCGTTCCCAGGGTGAGTGGGGGTGGGCGAAGTACACCGCGACGTCGGTGGCCAGGGAGAACGCGGCGTGGGCGGCCATCTCGCTGCCCTGGTCCCAGGTCAGGGTCTTGACCAGCTCGGTGGGCATCCCGGCGACGCTGCTAATCAGCGCGTCGCAGGTGGTGGCGGCGTCGCGGCGGCCGGCGGGTAGCGCGACGGGCACGGTGTAGCGGGAGGTCCGCTCGACCAGGGTGGCCATCGCGGTCTTGCCCGCCTTTCCGATCACCAAGTCGCCCTCCCAATGCCCGGGAACAGCCCGTTCGGTGACCTCGGCGGGGCGGGCGTCGATGCTGATCATGCCCACAATCCGGGCTCCCGGAGCACGAGTGCGACCCCGCGCTCGGCGCTGTGTGCGCCCCGAGCGCAGCAGGATGCCGTGGCGGGCCAGCTCACCCTTGGGCAGGGCGTAGATCCAGGTGTAGATCGCCTCGTGGGACACCCAGCGAGCCTTCTGGCCAGGGTGCTCATAGCGCAACCGACCGGCCACCTGGTCGGGGGAATGCCCAGCCCGCAACCGGGTCACCACCTCCGCACGCAGCTGCGGACACGCGTCGAGCCTGCGGGGCTTGGGTCTACTGCGCTGCTCCGCGGCCACCCTTCGGGCGACCACGGCCCGATAACCGGCCCGCCCGCCGTGCCGGGCGATCTCTCGGGACACCACGCTGGGGGACCGCCCGATTCGGGCGGCGATCACCTTGCCCTCCAACCCCTCAGCGATCCCGCGGGAGATCTCCTCCCGGTCGGCGTCGGTCAACATCCTGCGCTGGCAGCCCACTCAGTGCTCCTCATCGACGGTGACGCCGACGATCTACACCAAGATCAATTGCTTCGACCGGTTGGGATCAAGGGGTCCTGCGTAGCGGGCGCTGCTCGATCTGGTGCACCCGGCGCATCCCGACGCCCCGATCGCCGGGATACCCGCGCCACCAGACACCCCCACATCCTCCCCACCAATTCCCGGGGGACCATCCCGGAGCGGAGGCCCACCAGAGGCACCTGGGACTGTAGGGCTTGTATCAGAGGCGTCTACTACACGCCCTTTGCCCTTGACACTGCCCGCGAACCAGTGGTTGCTAGCGGACGTGCGGGACACCGTATTCAAGGTAGGTAGTACGGCCTGCTCGATGGGCATCAATTGCGGCCGCCACCCGGCGACCAAGGCGCGGGATTAGTAAAGTGACCACCTCTGCCGGATCGCGGAACGTGTAGGACGCGAGTTCGTCGGCTTGCAGCCGGATCGCGCTGACCTGCTCAGCCGCCAACGTCCCGCCGTCAAAGACGAGCAGGAATTTGTCGCCCTCCTCGAGGTGCAGTGCCCAGTCCGCGACCAGTAGCGGCCCAACCGCCGTTTCGATGCCCAGTTCTTCGCGGACCTCGCGGGCGGCAGCCTGCACGGGTGTCTCTCCGGTTTCGACATAGCCGCCGGGGATGTCCCAGTAGTCCTTGTAGGTGGGCTGGACAAGCAGGATCCGCTCTGCGTCGTCGAAAAACAGCACACCAGCGGCGACGTAGGCATGGCTGCGGTCGAGGGGGTCGTCCGCCATGGGTGAAAATCCTACGGGCACGCGCTCAGACGACGTGCAGTCGCTTCGCCAACCCGGCGAGTTGGTGGCTCGGTTTGCCCCGCTGCTGGCGGATCCAACGCAGGACGAGTTGCCGGCTGATGGAGTGATGCCGGATCTGCTCCGGCGCGTCCCGTTCGGCGTCGAGAAGGATCGTCAGCGCCTCGTCACGGCGGTTCCACGCGCTGTACGCGCGCGCAACCTCGATCCGGTGTCTGATCCGGCGTTCGACAGGCAGCGCCGAGACATCCACCCGCGGACCGAGGTCGACTGCGACCTGTAGATCTCCCAGCTCGACTGCGGTGGACACCCGGTGGATGGCGACATTGGTGGGACCGAAAGCGGTCCACAGGTGGTTGGCGTCCGAGCCCAGCCGCCGCGCGCTGTCATCAGCCTCGGCCAGAAACGTCCTGGCGCTGGCTCGGTCCTCGTTGCGTGCTGCCGCCATCGAGCCGGCCAAGAACAGCGTGCCGTAGATCGACAGATATTCCGGGGTCGCGTTCGCCAGCCCAGGTTGCAGGTAGGTAGCCGCATCCTGGGTGAGCTGCACCGCCTCGGCATACCGACCATTCGACAGCAGCAAGTGCGTCACCGACCGGAACAGCGAGCCGACCACGACCGGGTTTCCAGAGTCCTGCGCCGTGACCAGGCCACGGTCAGCCGCGATCCAGGCAAGGTCGGTTTCCCCAAGCTTTGTCAGGATCATGGCTGCCGCCTGGTGGGTCATCGCCAGCAAGCTCTTCGCGCGTTCCCGGCCTTCGCCGGTATACGCGCGGCCGGCGGACTGCGCCTCGGCCAGCAACGACGGCAGCGACTGGTCACACAGCCGTAGCGCGAATCCTGGTACGCGTCCCAGACCCGGCCTACGTTGCGCGCGAGCGCTGTCGACGGCACGTGAAAACTGACCCCCGCGTGGCATCCGAATTTTGATCCCCTGCGCCGCGATCCTGGCTCGCACCGAGTTGGGGAGGACGAAGGGGTGTTGTTCGTGGAGGACTGGGCTGAGATTCGCCGGTTTTCTTGGGCGGAGGAGATGCCGATCAAGGTGATCGCGCGGGTGATGGGGTGTTCGAAGAACACTGTGAAGGCGGCGTTGGCCTCGGAGGGGCCGCCGCGGTATGTGCGGGCGGGTTCGGGGTCGATCGTGGATGAGGTCGAGCCGCGGATCCGGGAGTTGCTGGCGGCGTGGCCGACGATGCCGGCGACGGTGATTGCGGAGCGGGTGGGGTGGTCGTGGTCGATCCGGGTGCTGTCGGGCCGGGTGGCGGAGTTGCGTCCGGTGTATCTGCCGCCGGACCCGGCCGGTCGCACGAGTTTATGCCGAACTTGCGGTAACTCTCAGTAGCGATGCTGGCCTGACCTGCGCCTGAGTCAACGACACACCCACCGAGTGTAGCCACTAAAATAGTGGTGGACGAGAGGTCGTTGTGGTCTAATCTCCCTGTGAGACGCACCGACGGCGCGATGCACGTGGATCGTTCGAGTAGGCACTACACGGCGGCGGACGGGTCGGTGCGAGTGTACCGGCGCGATC
>JBOHHF010000520.1:0-55813 GCA_050700495.1 Pseudonocardiaceae bacterium | reverse complement strand
GCACCACCACACCCTCGCCCATGATCGCCGACCGTGCCAGCCTCCCCACCCGAAACGATCACGCCACGCCGAACCAAACAAGAAGTACCAGACCAGCAGCATGATCAACTTAAGCTACGCGGCATTGACTCTAGACTGAACGACGCCCACGGCGGGAGTCAGATAAAAGGACGTTGTCCCGAACGTGCGGAGGATGTCGTAACGATTCGCCGCGCGAGAGCGCGCTACGTCGCCGAATAATCCGGCGCAGCGGCATTATCGCCTGAACTGTGATCTGCATCACAGTCGCGTTTGACCTGTTTGTGCGTGAACGGCAAGACCCCGGGCGGACTGCCTTACAAGCCGCCCGATCCCCCAACGCCACAGCCATCCGGTACCGGGCAGCTTCGGTGTGAAGCTAACGTGCCAGCGAATCCTGGTTAAGCCTTCGTTCGATTCAAGGTCGACGTCCGCGCGATAGTCTCGGACCGGAAGCCCGGTCAAATGCCGGTAGCTGAACCGTTGCCCGGGAACCAAACCGACAATCTGGTCTCGTCCGGACATCCGCCCCTTGCGAAAGATCCTGATCGCACCAATTCCCTCCGGCTCCCATTCCCCCGCCCGCTCCAGCTGGAACGAATCGATCGGTGACCACGTCGGCCAGGTCACGCCGTCCCGCAGCAGCGCGTACACGGTGGTGGCGTCGGCGGACGTACGGACCTGGACGTCGACATGTTGACTGCGAACCATATGGTACATGTACCATATGGTTCAAGCATCGACAACTGGACGGCTGAGATGGTCTTTGAAGATGACTGATCCGAAACAACGGCTGCTCGCCGGCACGGTCGATTACCTGGCGGCCAACGGCGTCGGCGAGATCAGCCTGCGCCGGTTGGCCACAGCGCTGGGCACCAGTCACCGGATGCTCATCTATCACTTCGGTTCCAAGGAAGGCCTGCTCATTGAGGTCGTGCGCACGATGGAACAACGCCAGCGCGAGGTGTTCACCGAACTTGAGCTCGATCCCGGCGCAGCTGCGCCGGATATCGCTCGGCGCTTCTGGCGGCGGCTGGCTGATCCGGCGATGTGGCCGCACGAGCGGCTGTTCTTCGAAATGTACGGCCGGGCGTTGCAGGGTGATCCCTGCGCGGCCCCGCTGCTGGACGGCATCGTCGAGGGTTGGCTGGCGCCGCTGACCGAATGGAACCGCCGCCAAGGCATCCCGGTACCGGCGGCTCGAGCCAACGCGCGGCTGGGAGTCGCTGTCGTGCGGGGCCTGCTGCTCGATCTCCTCGCTACCGGCGACCAAGAGGGTGTCGACCAGGCCATGGAGCAGTTCATCGCGATGTATTCACACAGCCCCCGTTGCTGGAGGTAGTCGTTAGAAGATCGCGAAGGTCGCCCTGCGTACTGCGTCGTCGCCCATCTGGACGCAGCGGTCGTATTCGGCACGGCGGGTGGCGAGGAGGCATCGAGTGAGCAGCTCGCCCAGGCCACCGACGAGCACCTCGTCGGCCTCCAACCGGGTGAGCGCGATCGCCTGGGTAGCCGGCATTGCGGTGATCCCGCAGCGGCGAATCTGTTCCGGAGTCATCAGCGCCGGATCGTGCCTGGCTGGTTCGGGCAGGTCCAGGCCACGGTTGAGGCCGTCCAGCCCGGCCAGGATGAGTCCGCCCAAGGCCAGATAGGGGTTGCTGCTGCCGTCGCAGGCCTTGAGTTCGGCGTTCGTGCTCTCCTCCTCACGACCGCGGAACGGGGAAGGGATACGCAGCGCTGCCTCCCGGTTGTCGTAGCCCCAGGACACTGTGGACCCAGCCCACGCGCTGGGCCGGAGACGGTCGTAGGACAGGTAGGACGGGCAGGTGAGCGCGACGAGTGCGGGCAGGTGCTCCAGCACCCCGGCCAGGAACGCGCGACCGAGGGTAGACACTGCGAACGGGTCGGCCGGGTCGTGCATCAGGTTCGTCGTGCCGTCGGTATTCCACAGGCTGAAGTGCAGGTGGGCACCACTGCCGATCGCGTCCGGGAAAGGCCGGGGCGCGAACGAGCGAGCAGGCTGTGCCGCACCTCGGCAACCCCACGCACGGTGTCGCGTAGCCGGAGCTGATTGTCGGCAGCCGTCAGCGCGTCGTCGTAGCGGATCGAAATCTCCTGCTGGCCCGGCCCGTACTCGTTGATGAGCTGTTCGACGACCAGCCCTTGCTCTACCAGCGCGTCGGCGATGTCGTTCATGACCGACGCCGCGCGGTCGAGGCCCGCCGAGGAGTAGACCGGGCCGTTGCCCCACGGCACCGGGCCCTCCGCGGTGTTCTCGGCCAGGTAGAACTCGTTCTCGAATGAGGCCCGCACCCGGATCCCGGCCTCGGTCGCTCGGATGACCGCCCGCCGCAAGAACGTCCGCGGGCAGCAACCCCAGTCCCGACCCTCGTGGTCGACCTGATCGGACAGCACGCTGGCCACCCCGTCGAGCCACGGCAGCCGCACGTACGTGCTGAGGTCCGGAAGGATGCGCACCTCCCCTACCGGTTCCATGCCGGTGACCGGCACGAGATCATCGAGCAGGTTGACGGCGTTCTGCGCCCGGGTCAGGCCCAGCCCGGCCTGCACCGTCCCGGCCAGCCGCGCGGCGTGCACCTGCTTGCCACGGATGACGCCGCTGGGGTCGCAGTAGAGGAACCTCAGTAGCCGCACCTGATCGTCGACCACCCGCTGGAGCAACTGAGCCTCATCATGCAGGCGCGATCCACCCGAGGTCCCGTTACTGATCACTCGACGAGCACCCCCACCGCCGGCCTGACCTGGTCAGGAGATCATCCGTTGCCGCCAGGTGAGTATCCCCCGGCCCCGGCGCCGCTTCGAGCTGGGTACCTACTGCGGTTTGTCGATCACGCCCATCCGCCTGCTTGCCCGACCTTCAGCGCATCCTGAGCCAGAGTTGGATGCATCCCGGATCCGTGAGGCCCGGGTGCTCGAATCCGAGTATCTAGGCGGCTGAGCGATCAGTGGTTACTGCAATTCGACGAGGCCCGTCGCGCCGTGAACGGTGATCTGCTGCCCGGTGGTGATGCGCAGGGTCGCGTCCGGGACCCCGACCACCGCGGGGATGCCGTACTCGCGGGCGACGACGGCGCCGTGTGAGTTCGCCCCGCCCATCTCCATCACCAGCGCGCCCGCCGTGAGGAACAGTGGCGTCCACCCGGGATCGGTGGACGGCGCGACGAGGATCTCCCCAGGTTCCAGGTGAGCCCCGACCGGATCGAGCACCACCCGCGCCGTTGCGGTCACGGTCCCAGCGGAGGCGGATGTTCCGCTCAGCTGGCCCTCGGCCGGCTCGTGGCCGGGCATGGCAAGCACCTCGGGCTGGGTACCGTCGGACAGCATGATCCGGGGTACCTGCCGGCGCCGCAGCTCCCGTTCGTAGTCCTCGTGGCGCTGCGCGACGACAGCGCGGACGTCTGCACCCCCGAGCGCGACCCGAGCCTGGACAAGATCGAGGAAGAACACGTCCTCGGGCTTTGCGAGCAGCCCGACTTCGGCGAGCTCCGCACCGACCACCGCCAGCTGCTCACGGACGTGTGCCAAGACGCGCACCAGGTAGTCCTTGTGCGTCTCTCGCATGCCGGCCAGTTCCCGCACCCGCCCCAGCGCGAAGCGCACCGCCGCGGCCCGCAGCCGGCTGCGGTGTCGAACTCTGCGAACCACCCGGGTCACGACCGCGTCGGCGGCGTGAGCACCCCGGGCGAACTGCACATCGGGGGCAAGATCCGGGTCCTCCAGCCGCAGGTAGTTGACCAGCACACCTAAGACGTAGGTGGGGTCGTCGGACCACCGCGGCATACCCACATCAATCTCGGCGACAGCCCGGTGACCGTGCTGGCCCAGGAATTCCTCCAGCCCGCCCTGCAGCAATGGTGGCAGGTCGCGGCTGGTGAAACGGCGCGCCAGCTCCGCCAAGGTCATGCCCCGCAGCGCGGCGGCCGCCTCGGCATCGACGCGGATCCGGGTCGCCAGCGCCCACAGTTCAAGGTCCATCTCGGTGGTGACGTTGTGCGGCAACCCGCGCAACACCTCGTCCCACTCACCAGCCGGCACATCGTCACGGGCGAGCTTGACCGCCAGCGCCAGCGCGAGGAACCCGGCGCCGGCCACCGGTGTGACCGCCGGCATGATCGGGATGACCGCTGTGTTGAGCAGTCGCTGCACGTGGTCCAACCGCTGCGCGCTGGTCACGCCTGCCGGCACAGTGAGCCGCGCGCGCAATTGTCGGCCAACCTGGTCGACGCGCCGGCGGGCCGCGGCGGGCGACACCAGCGCCTGGGCGATCTGCAGCGGGATACGGAAGCGCACGGCCACGGCGAGGAGCCGCCGGACGAACGGCCACCATGACGTGGCCTGCTCGGCGAGCCGGGGGTCATCGCACAACCGCCGGAGCACAACCGCCGACCGAGCCTCCATCACGTCGAGGATCCGGGGCACCAGCGCGCGGCCGACCCGGCTGCGCAGTACAGGGGTGACCTCGACGAACGGCCGGTGGCCGGCCTCCGCGAACGCCGCCGGCCCGGCCACCGGGTCGGGAACGACGGAGCCGAACACCGTCTCTGATATGTCGGACACGATCAGCCGGAACGCCGCGACACCCATCGGGGTCACCGGGCGGGTGAGCCCCTGCACGAGGCTCACACAGAGATAGGCGCGCAACTGTCCATCCGGCGAAGCCGGCAATGGGTACAGCGTGGTGATCGGCCGGGCTTGGGTCAGCCACAGCTTTCCCGCACCGTCTACTGCCCACTCGATGTCCTGCGGCGCGCCGTAATGCGTCTGGACGCGCTGGCCCAACGTGGTAAGATCACGGATCTGCCCGTCGCTGAGGCAGGGCTGGTCGGCGTCGGCCGGCTGGGTGACCTGTTCGGTGCCGCCCCCTGGCAGTGAGCGGACGGCCACCCGCTTGTCGCCCAGCCTGCGTTCCAGCACCACGCCGGCAGCGTCGATGACGAAGTGGTCAGGGTTGACCGCGCCGGACACCACCGCCTCGCCCAGGCCGGGGCTGGCATCGATGACGGTGTGCCCGCGATGGCCGGTCACCGGGTCGGCAGTGAAGAGCACACCGGCGACCCGGGGGTCGATCATTCGCTGGACAACGACGGCGAGCCGCACGGTGGCGTGGTCGATGCCGTTGGTCGTCCGGTAACTGACTGCCCGGTCGGTCCACAGCGACGCCCAGCATCGGCGGACCGCCTCGAGCACGGCGTCCGCACCGACGATGTTGAGGTAGGTGTCCTGCTGGCCGGCGAAACTCGCCCAGGGCAGGTCCTCCGCGGTCGCCGACGACCGCACGGCGACCGGCACGTCCTCCCCGAGTGCGCAGTAGGCGCGATCGACCGCATCGGCCACGGTGGCAGGTACCGGTGACGCGAGGATCGCGGCGCGGGCCTGCTCGGCGGCCAGGCCCGCGCCCAGGTCGCCGGAATCGAAGGCATCCACCGCAACCTGCTGGTAGGCCGCCGTAGTGATACAGAATCCCGGTGGCACCGAAAATCCCACCCGGCTGAGCTCCCCAAGATTCGCTGCCTTGCCCCCCACGATGGGCAGCAGCTGCGCACCGAGGCAGCCGAGGTTCAGAACGAGTTCCTGGTCGACCGAACCAGGTCGCTGGGCTGTGGCCATACCCAACGGTAACCTTGCCGCCCGAAAAATTCAACACTTGATGAAAAAATTGGAAGGCTACTGTGAATGATCAGGTGTGCTCGGCGGCGAGTTGACCGACGGTCGTCCCAGCGACGAGCCGGTCCAACGTTGAGATCATCGTGGCGCAGTCGTGCGCGGGGTGATGGGTGGGGCAATTCAGCGCGTGAGTCAGAAAACTTTGCGCTCCTTGCGCCTGTGCGATCATCTTGTCCAGCTCGGCGATCTGCTGACGTACCGTCTGGCGCCACTGCGGGCCGGGAGCATCGAGGATGGCCGCCGCAGTGTCCAACGGCAGCCCCAGCTCATGAGCGATCTTCAAGAACGCGAGGCGCCGTAGCTCCTCGGGTCCGTACATCCGTCGCCCGGCCTGCCGCGTCGGCGGAGATACCAGCCCACGTTGGTCGTAGTAGCGCAGCGCCGAGGCGCGTTCAGCCCGAGCCGATCCGCGGCCTGGCCGATTGAAATGAGGTCCATTCCTCATTTGACTTCAAGTCAGCTTGAACCCGCAAGGTGGCTACATCACCACCACGAGAAGGAGAGATCACCGATGGACATGTCACCAACTGACGCCGTCAACCATCACGCCGGCCATCCGGGCTTCGCCGGGGTGACCGGACTGTTAGCCGGGCTCACTATGATCGTTGCAGGAGGCGCCGTCGCCCGTCTCGCCGCTGACCTGGCGTGCGTGTCGGACGCCGACCGCGTTGTCGACGCCGGTTGCGGCCCAGGCAGCGCCGTCAGAGAAGCCGCCCGCCGTGGGGCCCGGGTGACCGGCGTGGATCCGGCACCCGTGATGCTCCGGCTCGCGAGGACGTTGACTCGCCATCGACGGTCTATCACCTGGACCGGGGGCACCGCGGAAAACCTGCGGCAGCCAGGTGGATCGGTGACGGTTGTGTGGTCGCTGGCGACCGTTCATCACTGGGCGGACGTCACCGCGGGACTCGCCGAGGCAAAGCGAGTGCTCGTCCCCGGCGGGCGGTTTCTCGCGATCGAGCGCCGCGTGCGTCCCGGCGCCACCGGGCTCGCCAGTCATGGATGGACAGACCAACAGGCCGAGGCGTTCGCGGCTGCGTGCCGGTCAGCCGGCTTCGACGAGGTGCGGGTCCAGAAACACACGCCCGGCCGACGGCCCGTCCTTGTAGTCAAGGCCGCCCGACCATGAGCACCAGTTGCAGCCGTCATCGCCGCCGGCCACCAGCTCCAAACCCAGCTACGTCAGTTTCCGGCTGAGCGACTCCGGCCGGCTGTCAGTGGATATCACCGTGGACCCGCTGGCTCCCCACCCTCCCAAGCGCTGGTGGCGGTCGGCGGCCGTCTCGTGTTCGGCGCCGATCTTCGCGCCGGCGTGCTCCAGTCGTTCCAGGTCGGCGACGACGGGCGCCCTCGATCAGCGCCCGCCGACCCCGGTCAGCTCGCCGACCCCGTCGCCGCTGGGCCTGGCCGTCCACCCCCTGCCGATCCTCTACGCCGGCCTGCCCGCAGCCCGGCGAATCGGCGTCTCGAAGACTGAATCACCTGATCACCTGATCACCTGCCGGAGCTTCTTCGATCGACCTGCATGACTTTATGGTCGCGACCAAGATACTTGACGAGGCCTGGTGGCGCGTACGCTTTTATTCGCTGATGTCGCTCGACTGCGCTTGAAGCGACGTACTCATGACAGTCGGTAGCGCCAAGTTCTCGTATGAACGGCTGAAGCAACCGGTAAAAGCCCTTCCGCGACTCGTGCAGCAGTCCGAATGCATCGGGGCCGACATACCTGACCGTATATTGCTCGGTTTCCGCATCACCGGACGGGAGGGGCGCGAATGCGCCGGACTGAAAGTCTAGGCCGCAGGAATGCGCTCGACCTACCATCCAGCGCAGCGCGACCTCGGCCAGGGCGGGTTCGGGGTAGCCACCGCCGACATCACAGTGGACCCCGGCGAACCACACCTGCTCAAGTACCTGTTTGACCTGCTGTTCATCAGCATTCGCCGGCTGCTTCCAGATCGTCGGCTGGAACGGGCGCCGTTTCTCGTCGATTGCTAGTGCCTGGAAAGCTGCGTCGACCATCGTGCTCAAGTCCGTGTCGTGAAACTGCCATCGGCGGTTGAGCAGATTGACCAGGCGTAGCCCGTTGAGCGGAATGCCGAGGGCGCCCACGGTGTCCCAGACGCCAATGAAGTGAATGCGCGGCTCGTGGGAGTACGAGCGCCTGAAGAGCTTCGCCTCGATGCTACTCGGGTGTTTACGGCTGTTCCGGCTGCGGTAGAGCGCATAGGCCTCGCCGATCCGGTCGGCGTGCTCTCGCCGCAGGATGCCCGAGTTCCGGACGAAGCCCACGGTACTGCGCGCAGTGAACGCCCCCCGGCTGAAACCGAAGAAGAAGAGCTCGTCACCCGGCTCGTAGTTCTGCACAAGGAAGCGATAGGTATCGCGGACGTCACGTGGCAGGCCAAAGCCGAACACGCCCCCGCGGATACGCTCCCAACGGTTGGTGCCGACCCCCCGATGGTAGAACGTCCGCTGCTCTGCGCCGGTGGAGTCCTCCGGAGCGACCGCCAGCGCGACCCTGGTGACATTCGTCGGCGCCGGCTTGCCGCCTCTCTGCTGGTCCGGAGTGTTCCAGGTGCCATCACAACACACCACTAGACGCTTCGACATCGTCCCTCCTTCCCACCAACGACCGGTACTTCGCGTCAACCTAACCGTGGGCACCGCCGCCATGTAAGGCGTGAGCACCCGCACCGCGTGATCGCCGTCAACGGTCAGGGCGGCAGCCGCTCGCGCTGCCCGACCAGAGCGTTGGAGTTGGCGATGCGACGAACATGCCCTGCAGCAGGTGTACCGCCACCGGGTACCACCGGCGGAACCTCTCGTTGAACTCACTCCTGCGGCGGCGCGGTGACCGCCTGCTGACCTAGAACAGGTTGCCCTCCGCCGTCCCCAGCATCTGCTCGCGCAGGAGTGGAATCGGCGGCCCGCCGTAGGACAGGAAGCGGTCGTGGAACTCGCGCCAGGCGGTGCGGCCACCGCGGTTCGCGGTCCAGTCCGCGCGCAGCTTGCTGATCATCAGCTTACCCATCGTGTAATTAAGGTAAGCAGGATCGTAAGTGCCGCGCGCCGCCTGCTGGCGCGCGTTTCCAGGATCCTGATAAGCCTGTTCGCGGAACATCGTCTCACAGCTTGCCGCGCTCATACCCTGCGTGTGCATGCCTATAGCACACAAGAGGCGCACGTTGCGCAGCAACGCGTCGCTGAGCTGGCCGATATGCGCTTCCGGCGCGCCGTTACCGAGACCCGCTTCCCACATCATTTCCTCGGTATAATGTGCCCAGCCTTCCGCGTAGGCGTAGCCGACGAACAGCCGACCGAACTCGAACGGCGAGCGGTTCGAATGCAGGAACTGCAGGAAATGACCAGGCCAGACTTCGTGTGCGGAGGTGAACAGCAGGTTTGACTTGCCCGGCACGTAGGCGTCCTGCTCGGCCTTGGACCACGATGGATCAGGCGGCGCGATGTAGTAGATCGAGGGCATGCCCTTGTCGTACGGACCGGGAATGTCGATGTAGGCGGAGTTCGAGCGCTGGTACGGCGGCGCTTCCGCGACCAGCGCCTGTTCCGTACCGGGAATGCTGACGAGGTCGTGATCGACGACGAACTGGCGCAGTGTGCCAAGCTGAGCGCGGGCGCCTTCCACCGCGCCGCCGCTGGGCTTGTCGGCATTCACTTTGGTGACGCAAGCTTCGATCGCTGCGCCCGGCAAGTATTCGGCACAGGCCTGCCTGAGCGCATCGAGGTTGCGCGCGAGATCAGCGCGGCCCACCCTCTCCAGCTCGGCGAGCGGCGTGGTGACGCGCTCGGTCATGCGCAGCATGTCAGCGAACTTCGCCGGACCGAGCGCGAAGTTCTCGGTGGCTTGCGGCAGGCCAGCCTTGAGCCAGTCTGCAAGGTCCTGCATCGCCCGCGCCGCCGGCTCGATCGTGCTCGCCAGCTCAGCCTGCAGCGCCGGATCCTTTACCTCCGCAAAAATCTTCGGTACATCCTTGCGGTAGAAATCCGGAAAGCCGCCGAAGCCATTGACGCCGTATTCGATGAAGCTCTTCGGCAGCGGCATTCGCAGGTTCGCGCGAATCTGCGCAGCGGCCGCGGGCACGGCACGTGCGTATCCGGTGAACGCCTTGATTCGCGTGTCAGCCGAGGCGTAGGGACGTGTGAGATAAACGCTCGGATCGAGGCCGCCGCTGAGATAGAACGTCGGGTTCGTGAACGGCTGCTCCGCTTCTTCCAGCCAGAATAGATCGGCGTCGATGCGCGACAGCAGGTATTGCCGCTCGAAGCGCTGCTCGGCGCTCAGCGCGTTCTGGTTAAACGCTTCAGCCTCCGTGCGTTGCGCATGCAACCACTCCACCGTCGTGCGGATGCCGGCCGCGCTCCAGTCCGGCAATCGACCGTCGTATTCGTGCCGTCCTTGCTGGACGGCGAACGTCGGGTTCCGTTCGAAATAGCCTTCCTCGAACTGGCGCAGGTGCTTGGTCCATTCGACACTGCCAGCGGCTTGCCCGGCGCTTCCGACCTGCGGCGCCGGCGGTGTTTCACAGCCACCGGCGAAGACGACGAGCAGCATGGCGATCGCACCGACGAAGCGCCGCACTGGGACCGGATGGGCCATGGGATTCTCCTGAGTAGCCGCTGCCGATGGCCTGATCGTCAGTCCGCGATGACCGCGTCGAGGATCTGCCGGGAAGTGGTGGGTGAGGTGATCTGGGCGTCAAGACGAACCGTTCCCGCCGCAGGTCGGCGAGGAGGTCGGGCCCGCCGATGAGCCTGACACGGGGCAGGAGCTGAGCGATGATGGCGGTGGACAACCCGGCCTCCCCACCGATCCGCATGTCCGCCCTCTTGGTTGATCACGTAATTGAACACTTGATCCTGACGCTAGCGCCAGAGTTTAGCGTTTCGGCATGACGACTTCGACGTGGTCCACCCCGCCGAGCACAGATACTGCTTCGAGCGCTGTGGCGAGCGCGCCAGCTGCGAGGCCCCAGCGACTGTCGTACCCACCGGACGCGCGGGTCAGGCTCCTCTGGTCGAGCCCAAGACGTCCAGATAGTGCGGATTGTGCATAATGCCCAGGATGTTCCCGAAGGGATCGATTGTTGAGCAGGCCCAGCTCGTGCTGGTAGTCGCCGAGGCGAAACTCTGCATACTCGGGCCGGTTGAAGTATGGCTCGATACCCGTAGCTCGGTGTACCAGCGCTTCGCCGCCTCCAGATCAGTCGTGTGAAACGCGATGGTGGTGAGTCCTCGCAACATCTCTGCTCCCTTTCGTCATGGCGGGATACGCCGTGGTGATCAGCTTCATCATCCGGCACAAAGTGCTCACCAAGTGAGCACTTTGTTTGCAAGACTGTGTATGTGCGTGCTGATCGGCTCGTGGCCTCGCTGTTGTTGATGCAGGCGCGGGGGCGGGTGACCGCATCGGAGCTGGCCGACGAGCTCGAGGTGTCCGTAGCCACTGCCCGCCGCGATCTCGAAGCGCTCTCCGCCGCCGGCATCCCGGTGTATCCGCAACCGGGGCGCGGCGGCGGGTGGTCGCTGTTAGGCAGCGCCCGAACCGACCTCAGCGGGCTCACCGCAACCGAGGCCCAGGCACTGTCCTTCTCGTCGGCCCGGCGGCATCCATCGCCCCGGGGCCAAATCGGCGCTCCGCAAGCTCGTCCGTGCCTTACCCGACACGTTCCGCGCCGACACCGAGGCCGCGGCCAGCGCTGTCGTGGTCGATCCGGCACGGTGGGGCGGGCGTGGTCGAGAGCTACCCGACCTGGTCGAGGTCTTGCAGACCGCCGTGGTCCGCCGTCGCAAGGTCCGTCTGGGGTATACGAACAGGGCTCGTGAGCGGACGCAGCGGCTCGTCGATCCGTGGGGCCTGGTCGACAAGGATGACGTCTGGTACCTCGTGGCCGGAACTGAAGGCGGACAGCGGACGTTTCGAGTCGACCGGGTGGTCGATGCCCTGGTGACGGATCTCGCTGCCGAGTGACCTGCCGATTTCGATCTGTCGGTGGCGTGGGAGGGGGTCGTCGACGAGGTGGAGCAACAACGCTCGCTGGTCTCGGCGACGGTGCTCATCGGCGCCAAATTCCTGTCGGTCCTGCGCACTCAGTTCGGGCGTCAATGCGAGGTCGACGGCACACTCGACGACGGGCGTGTCCGCGCCCGGTTGGCCGCGCCAACGGCACTGATGATCACCCAGCATCTCGCCGGCTGGGGCGCCGCCGTCGAGGTCGTGGAACCGGAGTCGGTCCGGACCGAACTCGCGCGGCTCGGTTCGGAACTAGCCGAACGCTACACGACCTGAACAGGTCCGGTTCGCGTCGAAATCGACGTGCTCGCCGACGCCGGGCGCCTCTGCCAGCTCAACTTGGCGGTCCTCAACGACTCGTCCCTCCCGAGGTTGAATACTCAGCCCGGGCGGACGCCGCGGGCCAGGAGGCGGGCCACGTAGGTGGCCAGCTCTGCGGGTGTCCACGGGTGATGCTCCAACACCAGCATGCGAGCGCAGGATTCGGCGACTGTGGCGATCAACTCAGCGACGACGGGTGCCTTGCGGTCGATGTCGTCAACCTCATCCAACGCCATGTACTGACGCACCAGTTCGCGTAGCTGACCCACCACCATGTCCCGGACGCGTCGGACCCGCGCAGCCACCACAGAACCGGAGCTCCAGCCGGAGTCGAAGACCACCCGCCATGAGTTCGGCGCCTGACCCGCCCCGGAGAGAAAGGCCGTGAGCCCTGCGGCCAGCACCGCCTCCACGTTGTCCGAGATCAGATTGCTGGGCAACGCCTCGGAGATGACGTCCAGCAGGCGACGCTCCTCCCGGTCCAGCAGCGCGAGCAGCAACTCGTCCTTGTTCGGGTAGCACTCGTACACCACCGGCTTCGTCACGCCCGCCGCATCGGCCACCGCCTGCATCGACGTGCCCCGATAGCCCCGCTCGACATAGACCTCCAACGCCGCGTCGAGGATCAGCGGTCGTCGGCGTTCGGGGCCGAGATGCGCAGCCCGGGCACGTCCGGACCGACCCGCGCGCCCAGCCGCGAGCGGCACCATCTTCCGATTCGGCACTTGACAAATCTACCAGGCCGTAGGAAGTTCCTACGCAGAGGTAGGAATAGCTCGAGGAAGTGGCACATGGCAGCCAAGGGCGTGACCGACCCTGCCGATCTGGCGGGGTTTCGCGAGGTGCAACAGCTGGCCTACGCGGCGGCGCAATCGGTCGCGGCGGCGTTGGAGCCGGGCGTGACGGAGAAGCAGGCGGCGCGCCGGATCCGCGAGTACCTGGTCGAGCGCGGAGTGCAGGACTGGTTCCATACGCCGTTCGCGTGGTTCGGCGACCGCACCGCGTTCCGCGGTTTCCGCGTGCCGCTTCAGTTCTTCCCGACCAACCGTCGACTGGCTGACGGCATGCCCTTCATCCTCGACTGCGCGCCGGTGCGCGACGGGTACATGGCCGACATCGGCTACGCCGGCTGCCTGGGCAGCAACCGGCTCCACGAGCAACTGATGGACGACCTAGCCGAGTACCGGACGCTGATCGTCACGAGAGTGAACGATGGCGTGCCACTGCGGCAGATCTACCACGACGTCGATGCGCTGATCGCGCGGCAAGGATATGACAACCGGCATCGCGCCTACCCCGGGCGGGTTATTGGGCACCAGGTCGGCAAGGTGCACTCGCGGCTCCCGAAGTTCATCGCGGCCGGCTTCGGCATCCGTTCGCTGCAGACCCTGATCGGCGACCTGATCGTGGAGCGAATGCACCACCGGTCGCCGCTGTGGGCCGATGGCGACATCTCCGACCATCCGGCAACTCCCGGTCTGTGGGCGGTCGAGCCGCACATCGGTTTCCGCGACGTGGGAGTGAAGTTCGAGGAGATCCTCGTGGTGACCGAAACCGGTAGCGCCAGCTGGCTTGACGACGACCTGCCGCACGTGCGGCGCTGGCAACGGACGGCGACAGCGCGATGACCAGCGAGGTGATCACCACTGATGGTGTGCGGCTTCGGGTGTACGAGTCGGGGCGGGCCGGCGCACCCACAGTGGTCTGCGTGCACGGCTACCCCGACGACCACACCGTGTGGGCCGGCGTTGCGGTCAAGCTGGCTCAGCGTTACCACGTGGTGAGTTACGACGTCCGGGGTGCCGGCGGATCCGGGGAACCCCGCAACCGCCAGGCATACCGGCTCGATCAGCTCGCGCAGGACCTGACCACGGTGATCGACGCGGTCAGCCCCGACCGTCCGGTGCATCTGCTGGCCCACGACTGGGGAGCGGTGCAGGCTTGGCATGCCGTGACCGGCGCGTGGCTCAGTGGCCGGGTCGCCTCCTTCACGTCGATCTCCGGGCCGTGCCTGGACCACGCAGGCCACTGGTTGCGGGCGCGGCTGCGCCGGCCGACGCCGCGAGCGCTGCGCGAAATGGTCAATCAGCTGGTGTCGTCGTGGTACATCGGGTTCTTCCAGCTGCCGTTACTGCCGGAGCTGGCCTGGCGCACCGGGTTCACGCAGCGGGTGCTTGCGCTTCTTGAGCCCACCAGCACTCCTGCAACGTCTGATGCGATGAATGGGCTACAGCTGTACCAGGCGAACATGCTGCCCCGGCTGACGCGACCCGGTATCCGGACGACCGGCATCCCGGTGCAGGTCCTCGCGCCGAAGCGGGATCCGTTCGTGTCGGTGGCGCTCCAGACCGACATCGGGCAGTGGGTTCCCAACCTCGCGGTTCGCGTGCTGCCCGGTGGGCACTGGCTGCCCCGTACCAGCCCGGAGACTGTGGCGCGCTGCACGAGCGAGTTGATCGAATACACCGAAGGCGGGCCGCCAGCACGCGCGCTGCGCCGCGCACACGTGACCGGGCAGCAGCACGGGCGGTTCGAGAACAATCTCGTGGTGATCACCGGCGCGGGTAGCGGGATCGGCCGAGCGTGCGCTCTCGAGTTCGCCGAGCACGGGGCCGAGGTGGTGGTCACCGACATCGACCAGCAGGCCGCCGAGCGCACCGCTGTGCTGGTCGGGGCGCTGGGCCGGAACGCGCACGCGTACCGGCTGGATGTCGCCGACGGCGGCGCGGTGGAGAAGTTCGCCACCGTGCTGCGCGAAGAGCACGGCGTCCCGGACATTGTGATCAACAACGCTGGGATCGGCATCGCTGGGCCGTTTCTCGACACCACGGTGGCCGACTGGGAACGGATCATCGACGTCAACCTGTGGGGCGTCATCCACGGATGTCGGATCCTGGGCGGTCTGCTGGTAGCAGGTGGTGAGGGCGGCACCATCGTCAACATCGCATCCGCCGCCGCGTACCTGCCGTCGCGGGCGCTACCCGCGTACACCACGACCAAGGCCGCGGTCCTGGCGCTGAGCCAGTGCCTGCGCGGGGAACTGGCCGAGCATGGCGTCGGCGTCGTGGCGGTCTGCCCGGGTTTCGTCCGTACCAACATCACCAAGACGACCAGGTTCGTCGACCTGGACGCCGCCGAGGAGCGCACCGCCCGGCGGCGGGCGACCGCGCTGTACCGCCGCCGCAACTTCACCGCGGACCGGGCAGCGCGGGAGATCCTGCGGGCCGTAAAGCGCAACACTGCGATCGCCCCGGTCACCCCCGAAGCCAAGGTAGGCCTGCTCGCCTCCCGGCTGACTCCCGGCCTACTCCGCGCGCTGGCTCGACTCGACCCTCCTCGTTAGGGCCCGTGCACCCGGAAGGGAGACCACATGATCCAGGACAGCAACACCTCCGAGCCGGACAACCTCGTGCTCCAGCCACGAGATGTCACCTTCGACTGGGCCGAGCTGCGCACCCACTGGGTGCCCAACGAGCCATTGGTCACGCACACCATCAACGTGCTGCACCTGCTGCTGCCCGCTGGAGAGACATGGTTCGTCGACGTGTTCACCCAGGCCATCCCGTTGATCAAGGATGACAAGCTGCGCGACGAGGTGCTCGGCTTCATCGGCCAGGAAACCATGCACGCCCGCTCCCATCAGGGTGTGCTCGATCACTGGAAGGCCAAGGGCATCGACACCGATCCCTACGTCCAGCAGGTCGGTTGGATGTTCCAGAAGGTGCTCGGCGAACGTGACCTGCCCGCCAAACGACGACAGGAGTGGCTGATCGAGCGGCTGTCGATCATCGCGGCGATCGAGCACATCACGGCGATGCTCGGGAACTGGGCACTCAATGCCACCGCGCTCGACGCCGCCAACGCTGATCCCACCATGATGGATCTGCTGCGCTGGCATGGCGCCGAGGAGGTCGAGCATCGCGCGCTGGCCTTCGATTTGTTCACCCACCTCGATGGCCGGTACCTGCGGCGAGTGCGTGGCATGCTGATCACGGCGCCGATCATGCTGTGGTTGTGGGTACGCGGCGTGGTTTTCCTGATGCGCATCGACCCCGAGCTGGGCGGCTGGGTCAAGCCGCGCTGGCGGCACTATTTCCGCGCCAGCCACCGATGCCTGCTGCCATCAGCTCGTCAGCTGATCGGGCAGTCGCTGAATTACACCCGGCCCTCCTACCATCCGTCGCAGGAGTTCTCCACCAGCCAGGCCGTCGCCTACCTCGCCACATCACCGGCGGCCACCGCCGCCGCGGTCTGACATGGACACTCATCTGAGCGTCCCGCCCGACTTGAGGGGCCGCCAGCATCCCGACCGGCTGTTCAGGGCCCTCGGGACTTTCGTCACCGGCTACGAGTGGCTCATCAGCGGCGCCTACCGGCGGCGCCCAGCGACCCAGCATGTCGATCGCGACCTGACCCTCGTGGTGGGCGAGGTGTGCCGCGAGGCACAGGATGTGCGCAGCTTTCTGCTGACCGCATCCGGGGGTGCAGAGCTGCCCGCCTGGCAACCGGGCTGTCACCTCGACGTGCTGCTGCCCTCCGGGCGGCGCCGGCAGTACTCGCTGTGCGGCGACCCGGCCGACCGCGCCTCCTACCGGATCGCGGTGCGACGGATCGCCGACGGTGCGGGCGGTTCGCGAGAGCTGCACGACTCGGTCAGCACCGGCAGCACACTGATCGTCCGCGGTCCGCGCAACGCCTTTCCCTATGTGCCCGCAGCCGGGCACCTGTTCATCGCCGGCGGGATCGGCATCACACCGATCCTGCCGATGGCCAAGCAGGCCGCGGCTGATGGTTCACAGTGGCAGCTCGTGTACATCGGGCGTTCGCGGGCGTCGATGCCCTTCCTCGATGAACTCACCGCGCTGGACCCGGCCCGCATCCGGATTCGACCGTACGATCGGTACGGTTTTCCCTCGGGTGCCGACTTGCTGGAATACGCTTCAACCGGGGCCCTTGTGTATTGCTGCGCCCCTGCGCCCTTGATCGCCAGCGTCCGCAGGGATCTGCCGGCGAGCGCAGCGGAGGTGTTGCACTTCGAGCGGTTCTCTGCACCGCCCGTTCTTGGTGGCCAGCCCTTCGAGATCGCGCTGCAGCGCAGCAACCGCGTGCTCACCGTGCCCGCTGACCGATCCGCGCTCGATGTCATCCGCGAGGTGGCACCCGATATCGCCTACTCCTGCCAGCAAGGCTTCTGCGGAACCTGCCGAACCCGGGTGATCTCTGGCGAGGTCAACCACCGAGACCGGATGCTGACCGACCGGGAGCGCACCGACACCATGACGATCTGCGTGTCCCGAAGCCGCGGTGGCCGGATCGCCCTCGACCTCTAACCACTGCGAGAGACGCTGACGAGACAGAACCCACGGATATCCCACACACCATGTCACGCTCAACGGCAAACAACGTGAGAGCGCCCGTCTCAGCGATCGAGGTAGCCGACCATCACGGCGAACACCGACCGTAGGGACGCCTCGGTCACGGTGCCGATCCGCTCGGCCCGCGACGGCCAGTATACCGGTTTGGCCTGGTACACCACCACCGAACACCCCGGCAATGGATCATCGGCGGACAGGACCACCGCCAAGGCGGGCATCCGTGGGGCATTGGCGACCACCGGCACGGCGAACACCGTGGGGAGCACGGCGTTCGCGGTACTGGTGGACAACACCAACACCCGGTCAGCCCCCAACGCCGAAAGCTTGTTCCGTCCCGCCACGGTCGGCAGGAATGACCAGATATCGCCACGCATCGGCTCCGGCGCAGTCACCAGCCCTGCCCGCTTGACCGGATGGCCTCGCCCATGGCCCGCTGCTCGGCCAGCTCGGCGACCGTCCGCGCCTGCGAATCCCCGGTGGCGCGTTCCCACTCAGCGGCAATCGCGGCCGAGGTGCGCATCAGTTCGGCACGGACGGCTCGCTCGGTCCAGGCGGACAGTGTTCGGCCCTCGGCAGCGGCAGCCTGCCTCCTGCGCACCCTGCTGACCTCCCGGTGACGCTGCGCGACCCGCTCACCGAGGCCGACGCCCCAGCACTGGGCCACATCCTCGCCAGTGCCGCTGACTCTCGCGCGCTGGCCTCCGACGCCCTGGCCCGTGTAGCAAGCAGCAAGAAACCAACGATTAGCGGGTATGAGCGGGATACGCCGGGAAGAGGTCGTTGATGGTGCGTTGCCGGTCGGTGTCGGTAGGCAAGCTGTAGGCGCGGGTGGGCGCCAGGCGGCGTGGCCCATGAGTCGGCGACGAGGCCGGGCTTCCCAGCACCACTGGCCGCGTCGCCGCGCTGCGGCAACTCATGCTTCAAGCATCCGCGCCCGTGGTCGCCGACGCCCTCGGCATCCACTACACGGCCGCCCACAGATACTTCACCGAGGCTGGCGGTATCTGGAGCCGCTACGCCCCCGGCGACCACAGTCAGTAACTATCCCCGGCTCCGCGCCAAGGAACCGACTACTCGATCAACGAATCTGCGAACAAGTCACGGGCATCAGTGCCTGACAGAAACCGGACCGGCTCAAGTGGGGGGAGATCCTGCCCGTCTGCCACTACCTAGCGGGAACGCTGGTCGGCAGGAGAACCACGATGGCAGATGATCAAGGTACGCCGAGGCCGTTGATTGCGGCCGCGACAACGGAGAATGATCCACTATGCAGGATCCGGTCACGACATCGGGCGAGGAGCCGACCAAAGCCACCGTCGAGGCGTGGGCTCGCGCGGTCCACTCGGGCGATCGCGCGGCTTTCGCCCACCTCGACCGGATCTACCGCCCGAAGGTACTCGGCTACCTGGTAAAGCAGCTCGGGCTGCGCGAGTACCCGACCGCGTTAGAACTCACGTCGCAGACGATGGTCGCCGCGCTGGAATCGCTGGTCGAGAAGCCGGAGCAGCCGCGGGCGCTGGAGGCGTACCTCATCGGAATCGCCAGGAACCTGCTGCGGAGACACTTCACCGCGCAGCGCAGAAGGTACCGCCACGAGACGGACCGCGCCGACGAGCATCTCGCTAACGTTCCCCAGCCAGAAGTCGACAGCGGAGGCACCGACCTGGGCAACGCCCGTGGCGACAAACTGGCCAGGCTACTGGAGCTCGCCCTTGACGCCGTCGAGAGCCTCTCGCCGAAGTACCGCGACCTCGTGCGCGCCCAGCAGACCGAGGAACTAGGCGGGGAGCAGCTTGGGGTGCGCTTCGGGCTCAGCGGAGTCGAGGCGTCCCGGCGGCTCTACGACGGACGCCAGCGGGTGCGCAAGATCGTCGCGGCGATGCTGGTGGACCGGGACTCCCGGAACGAGTGCTCAACACTGAACGGCCACCTCGGTGCGGCCGGGTGGACCGGTGGCCCGTTCGAGGAGTTCTTACGTCGGCGGATCCTGCACCACGTCACCCGGCGCGTGTCATGCAAGCCACGATTCCTCGCTGCGCTGCGCGGCATCCGGATGCCGGTGGTGATCGTGCTCATAGCCCTGGAGCTGGACGCGCAGCATCGGAAGTTCGTTCAGGTCGCGTTGGCGTCGCAATCGGTGCAGGCTCCGCAGTCGGACCAGGCCCCGCCCCCGGGCGAGGCCCCGGGCCATGCCGGGGACGCGGACGAGGCTGGGCCGCTGAGTCGGCGTCGGCGGCCCGCGCTAGTTGATCCTGCTCCTTGCCGGAACGGTGGGCTGGCACCAGCTCACCGTTCCGGCTACGGCTGGCGTTGACCCACCGGAGGTTTCCGTCGGTGCCGGGGCTGAGCCGTCCCGCCAGCCGGGACCCAACTCGGATTCCACAGCGGAGCCCGCCCAGGACGTCGCCGACTCGGAAGGTCCGCGCCCGTCCGAGCCGGCGATTGCCGCCGACATCCCCCGAACCGACACGGGTCCGGACGCCGAGCGGCCGTTGCCGCAACCGCACGGCACGCCGGGCGAGTCGCTCATCCCGCCGTCGGAGGAGTCATTCCCGAGGCAGGTGCCGACTGAACCGACCGTGCCGCCGGAGGAGTCGTTCCCGAGGGCGGTGCCAGCCGAACCGATCCCGCCGACCGGGCCGCAGCCGGTGCCAGCGCGCGCCGTTTTCGAGGTCGTGATCCGGTTGACGCCACAGTCCAACGGCCGAGTCGACGTCGCCGTCGACGGCGTGTCGGTGGAAAGCTGCCAGAGCCGTCCGGGGCAGGGAAATACCTGTGTCTACCAGGCGCCCGACGGCGCGACGGTCACCGTGATCCCCTGGGACAGGGTCTGGGATTGGGGCGGCGACCTCTGCCAGGGCAAGGAGTCTCCCAATGGCTGTTCATTCACCGCCGACCGAAGCGTGGGCTTCACCCTGTACGTGTACCTACACCAAGAGCCGGGGTGAGACCTGGCGAGGTAGAGGAAAATCTAATCTGTGACCAAGTAGGGGGAGAGGCCGGAGAACGCGTACTTCTCAGTGTCCGGGAGACACCCGGACGCCTCACTAACCGGAGGAGGAAAGCCGTGTTCTCCCATCCCCTCGCGCCACCCCGACCGCGCGCTAGGCCGCTGAGCGTGCTTAGCGGCCTAGCCCTGTTCGCCGTGCTGTTCTCCTGGGGCGCGCCAGCCCACGCCGGACCCAGCCCAGATTTCCTCCGTCATCTCGGCCTGATCAACACAGTCTCCGTCCACATCAACACCGGGGGCGACAACCTGCGAGGCGGCAACGACAACGTCGACGTCATCATCCGATTCCGGGACCGCCCGGACACCGCCGTGGTGCACAACGCCAACACGGGCCAGGAATGGAAGGACAACAGTCACCACATTGTGAACGTTTCTTTCGGTGAGGACCGGTGGGTCCGTCCCGGCGACATCCTGAGCGTAACGCTGGTCACCGCTTTCACCGGCGGCCTCTGCGGCGACAACTGGAACGTTCAGTCGCTCTCGGTGGGCTTCGTCGACGCCGAGAACGTCCAGCACTTCTCGCTCCAGGCCGTGGGACATCCCCTGGCCCGGTTGATCGGCGAGACCCACACCGTCGAAGTCGCCGTCGCCTGAGACGACCCATCGCCCCGCCGGCCTCGTACCTTCCCGCGGCCGGCGGGGTCCTCCAATCATTGCTCGTGGACCCGAGCATTCCTCGTAGGCAGGTCTTCATTGTAGAGACGTGACAGCGATAGCTCCGGAAGTATTGTTCTTTGGTATCTACGTTTGGCCGGTGACCGCTCTTAGCGGCTTATCAAGCGGATAGGCTCACATGGAGTACATGTTGATTATTCTCTGCGTTCTGATCTTCACTATATTTTTGGTCACCATGGTCATCCGGAGGCATGTCCGCGCCACTGTAGCCTCGTTCGCATGGAGCCGGAGTGTCGACATGCAGGAGGAGACTTGGGTAACGAAGACATCCTCGTGGGGATCGCCTGCCAACAGCAGGAACCAGCGCTCAAAGCAAGAGCGGCACTGGCACGGCTACACCACCTATGAAGGCCGGCTCACCGGAAGCGGCGCCACGCTGCAAGCTCTGGACCCAGACCTGGGAATGGACGAGCTGCCGTGACCCACAGCCGCCCAGGCCATGAACCAGCGGCCCGGTGATCGCGAAGACTGCGGCCTCGCATGGAGTGACGTCAGAAGCGGAGCCGCCGCGGTTCTGTGAATCTCCCGGATCAGGACGCGCACGCGAGACGCCGTGATCACGTGTAGGTCAAGGGTGGCTCGCGCAGGTCAAGGGTGGCTCGCGCAGGTCGTCGGTGACACGGCGGGAGCGGAGGGTGCCGGCGGCGTCCAGGACCGCGTGCCCCATCGTGGCGGCCTGTAGCGAGTCACCGGTGGCCATCGTGAGACTGGCCAGCTTGGTCCGGCGGAATGCCTCGACGCAGGTGTTGCCATCGGTGCGCGCGGATGCCGCCACGAGCCGGTCAGTGGCCCCGCCGGGATCGCGGCCCAGGATCGCCAAGTCGGCCAGGGGCAGTCCGGTGATATGGGCGTGACTCGCGTCGTTATAGAAGGCCAGGAACGACGGCTCGTTGTCCTGGATGAAGTGCGCGAAGTGGTCATCGGCGGTGCCGATGGCAGTCAGGGTCTCGCTGACCGGCGCATCTTGACCAGCGCAAGCCCCGGTCGGTGTGTAGCCGCGACCGCCCGGCCGCGGTCAGCCGATCCGGCGAACCAGACTCTGCTCGACCAGCGTGAGACCGTCATCGGGCTTTCCCATCCAGACCTCCTGTTTCGCCATACACGACAGGATTTCGCCGCACAGTGGCCAGTCGCCGGCCTGCTCTGCGCAAGCCAGTGCGGTGGAGGGTGAATCGGCCAAGCAGCGGCCTTCGCTCCGATTTGATCTTACAAGATGCCGTGGGCAGCTCGCGGTGTAGCCGGCTCAGCGCTCGACATTTAGCCCAAAGTTACGTCGGGTTAGCTAACCTCGTGAAGCCCCCTCGGGCCAGATGACTTCGACCGGCACGCCACGCGATCGGGCATATTCCACTACTGATTCGGTACTACCCTTATCCGCGCCGCTCTGCCCATCCCATACGGCAAAAAGAGCGTCACACGTCGAAACCAGCACCTCGTTTGCGGCTTCGTACGCCACCCGGTTGGCCTCCTCAAACGGCATAACGCGCACCGTTGTCGCTCGGCACATCAGCTCGTCAAACTGGGGTGCGTGGTCAGACTTGACCTTCTGCTCTCGGTAGCCGGTCGCTGGCAATAGCACCTCAAGCTTGCCGCCAACGTCGAGTACCGCTTGTGCAAAAATAGAATCAGCGCCACGCGCAATGCAGCTTATGCCGGTCAGCTCACCGCCAGCGTAGGGTACTAACGCGTTAGCAATCGCATTGTAGACTAAATGCGCGCTATCGGTTGTCAGGTTCATGTGACCGGTAATGGCGATCCGTGACAAGATCCCTCCGTGGTCAGGCGGACTATGCAGTGCACAGCGACCGGATACGGTCGCGCAGGCTGGCAATCACCGGGATATCGGCGTGTGCGTTGCTGTGCTGGTACAGCTCGGCGAGCTTGACACGCACCCTGTCCGATGGCGTTTGCTCAACCAACGCGACGGCTTGATGCCCCAGGCGCGATGCCTCTTCCATCTCACCTTGAATAAGCCGCGCCTCAACTAGCCCGATCTGGTCCAGCGCCGAGCTGCGCAAACGCCCCGGACGGCGCGACGCTATAGCTTGCGAGATATGCTCGGCTGTTTCATCCACGAGCCGCTTGTCATGGTGGGCAAGTTCAAGCAGCCGCCCGCCTGTTGTGCCTTGCAGCTCGGCCATGTCGAAGTAGATAATCCAGTACGGATCTTCAGTCGACTTCGCCTCGGTAAGTGCGTCTTCAGCTTTGCGTGTCGCCCGACGAAAAGCTGAGATACGGCCGAGCTTGGCATAGGCCCACGCTTCGCGGGTGTACAACATGGAGCGCACGGAAGCCGTGGCGTAACCTGCCGAATCGTCCTGCGCAAGCCGCACCAACTCCAGAGCGTCAGCCGCATGGCCGAGGTACAGCAATTGCCGCGCCATCGCCGCCATGACATTCGCGCCAAACATCCGGTCGCCAGCAGCTCTGGATGCCCGGAGAGCCAACACGTAATAGCGCTGGGTGAGCGCCTGGTTCCCGGAATCCCACGACATCATCGCAGCGGTTTCCAAGAGCTGCGCCATTGTCCCAAGTAGACGCCGCTTTATCTCGACCGGGTGCGAATCTCCGAGCAGGTCGGCAACCTCACTCAACTGGCCGACAACGGCCTTCCGTCGCAAGCCCCCGCCGAACTGATCATCCCAATCGCGAAAGATCCGCGCAGTATTCTCGATCTGCTGGACCTCTTGATACCCCACTGAACCCCGACGACCCGCGCGCGGCTTTTCTGTAGCGCCCGATAGCCATCGTTCAAGCGGCTCGAGCAGAGCGCTGCCGACGACCATACCCGTAAATACGCGCCCTACCTCGCGCCGGTCCAACATGAGGTCCTTCCTCACGAACTGGCTGACGATCTCGACCGTATCCGCAGGCGCCCACCACAGCGATACGTCAACATCGGTAAGTCCAATCAGCGTTGACCGCACAGCTGCTGGCACCAGGTGGACGCCGGTCACGGCGACCTGGTGGTCCTCGGGGAGCGTGAACCACAAGCATGACGACGGGATACGCAGCACCCGCGCCCAGTGCATCAGCTTATCGAGATGCACTATGGTCGGCCCATTCTCAATGCGGCTGAGGTGCCCCTGCGTTACCCCTATCCAGCTCGCCACCACGTCCTGCGGAAGCGGTTGGCGGCCGTGGAAAGGGTGGCAGCGATACGCCCGGATCACCCTCCCCATATGGCGGCTCGCAAACGCCTCCCCCATCGCGTGGCTATCCCAGAACTCGACGGGCACCTCGGGCGCGACCGCGAATCGGTCACGGCTACCTACCTGGCACGGCGCGCAGTAACCTCCTGCGTTGTCACGCGCTAACCCCGTACCACAACGGTGGCACCGCGCCTCGCGTCGAACATCCATGGACAGCAGCTCCGCTTGTCGGGAGTAGTGAAGCAATCAAGGTCGACCGGAGTCTAAACCCTGTCGTGCATGCCCACTGCACCGTATGTACCCGATACATGTCGATCATGCGTCGCCGTAGATGTGACGGGCGGTAGCGCGGGAGGAGCATCCAGTCACGGCACCGGGACGGGTACGAGCGTGACACGCAACGCACCCGCCCGTCTCGGTGCCTTCCAGCTTGGAGCCCGGCCAGGCAGCGCACGAACGGGGTTGAACGAGCAGTGAGCAACACGACCCATGACACGGATGAGTTTTGTCACGGCGACAGTCCGGATCCGGCAGCCAGTCGGCATCGGACGTGTCGTGTGACTGACTCCGCCTCGAAGGAGCCATATCATGAGGACCCGCCTGCGCGACAGGCCGAATACACCGATTCAATCACGCACCGCAAGGTCTCAGTCAAAGGCAGTGGCGGGGTTACGGCGACGGTGATCGTAACGACACAACGGGGACAGGTATGGCTGTCCATTGTGCCACCGTTCACTTGGGAAGCGTTCATGGAACCCGGAAAGGTTGATGAGCTGATACATACGCTTGGGCTGGCTGGAGAGGAAGCGAGGCGGATGGCAGTGGCACGCAGTAGGCGGGCATCCGGTGCAGACGAGGCGGTCGTCCGGAAGATCACAGGCAATTCCGCTCATCAATGAACCCGCCGGATCTAGCCCGCATGCGGGCTAGATGGGCACCGAGACGAGCTCCTCGCCGTCGATGGTGACCACGTCCACGGAACTGACCTGCTGCGGATCGACCAATGCGGTGCCGTCCAGCACGGTGCCGTCCCGAACGTCCTTGCCGGACGCCAGCCAGCTGCCGGCGACCACCTCATCACCGTCCCGCGACACCACGAGCAGCTGACACTGCTTGCCGGCCGGAACACCGCGGACGACGGCGTGCACCCGCACCCACCCGGTGAGCGACGTCACGCTGACAGCCATGCTGGCGCCGCTCACCGGGTTGGTGACCTCGCTGTTGCGGGTGCCTGGAGGTGCCTGCACGACGCTGCTCTGCGGACTCTGCGTCTGCGGACTTTGGGCCTCGCCGCCGGGAGCGGTCTGCCTGCCCAGCAGGACACCAGCGCCGACCGCGGCCACCGCGATCAACACGACTCCGGCGGCGGCCGGAAATCGGGCCCGGCGCGGCTGCCCTCCCTGTTCCGTGCGTATCTGGCGCAACGTGCGCTGGAGCACCAGCTCGCCGTCATCGGGCGGACCGTCGAGGAACGCCTCCTGCGGAACCGAGTCCAGCATGCCGCGCAGCTCGGTCAGTTCGGCGACCTCGCGCCGGCAGTCGGCGCACCCGGCGAGATGCGCATTCACCGCCCTGGCCTCGTCCGGGTCCAGGGCGTCCAGAGCGTAGGCACCGAGCGACTCGTGGTCATGCTCCACCGAGCTCACCTGCCCACCTCCGCCCGGGTTTTGGACATGTCGACTCGCAGGGCACGGAGTGCGTAGTAGGAACGGGATTTCACGGTACCTGGCGGTACCCCGAGCACCTGGGCGGTCTCCGCAACGTTGCGGCCGTGGTAGTACAGCTGCACCAGCACGTCCCGGTGCTCCTGGGACAGCCGGTCCATCGCGTCCAGCACGGTCATCGAGTTCACCACCTCTTCCGCGTGATCGCGCTGCGCAGGAGCGTGCTGGTCCTGCTCGCCCACCTCGGCCGCCCGGGCCGCCTTGGCCCGGTACCGATCGGTGACGATGTTGCGGGCCACGGTCAGCAGCCAGCCGCGAACCGAGCCCCGCCCCCCGGTCAGGGCGTCGGCGTGTTTCCACGCGCGGAGCAGGGTTTCCTGCACGATGTCCTCGGCAGCTGCCCGGTCGTCGGTGAGCCGGGTGGCGTAGGCCAGCAGGCTGTTGCCGTGCTCGGCGTACAACGACCGGACCAGATCTTCGCCGTGGGCCTTCGGTCTGCGACGCGGCCAGCGGCCTGGGATCGTCACACCGGTCCTCACCTGGTCGGGCATCCGATCGAGGCCGGCACCTAGCTGCCCCGAACGCGTAATGATGGTCGGCCCGGACAGTACTCGAACACTCATGACGGCGCGGCACCGTGACGGAGAAGGACCTGACAATCCCCTCCGGCGGCCCTGGAGTCCTCTCAGTAACCGCCGCTGCTGTAACCGCCGCTGCTGTAACCGGAGTCCGGCTTGCTGGCACCGGAGTCCGGCTTGCTGTAACCGGAGTCGGGCTTGCTGTAACCGGAGTCCGGCTTGCTGGCACCGGGGTTCGGCGCGCTGCTACCGGTGTCCGGCGCGCTGCTCGACACGGCCTGCGCTTTCTTACCCTGCGGGGTGACGGCGAACCAGGTTTTGCCGACGCCCTGACCTTTGGCCTGGCCCGCCGCGGTGTCCTTGGCGAAGGTGTACAGCGGCCACCCGCCGAGGGTCAGTTGCTTGGTGCCGTCGTCGCGGGCGACCTCGCCGACGAGCGCCGGATCGACGTTCTGCAGCTGCACGCTGGCCGGGTCGCCGAGCGCGGGCGGCCACATCTCGGCGCATGCAGCGTTGCAGTTGGACGCCGATGGCTTGGCCTTGTCCTTGTCGAAGCGGTACAGCGTGAGCCCGTTCTGGTCGGTGACGACCTGTCCGAGGTTGCCGACCTCCGCGACCGCGAGCTGCACGCCACCGGCCGGGATCACCTCCTGGTTGGCGCTCTGCGGCTGATTCGCCGGCGCAGCAGTGTTGCCGTAGCCGCCGCCGCTGCAGGCGGACAGCGTCATCAGACCGGCGGCGGCGCTGGCGACGAGGATGGCGGTGCGGTTGCGGATCATCATTGGACCTCCTGGTGTTGGACCCCGCATGGGCGGGTAGGACCGTTCGACACCATCCACACGGACGCAGCCGCCAAGCGGTTCAGCGCGATCTCGAGATTTTTCGTGTGGGCTCACGACCGTGACGACGCTCCCAGCCGCGGAAGGGCCTGCGCCCGCTGTGCGACCTCGCCAGCGACGACGACCGACGAGGTCGGCTAGGTAAGGTGCGTTGCGAGAGCGCTGTTCACACGGTTGCGTCGTACCGGAGACCGCGCACGTTGTCCGAGAAACGCAAACCTGCTGAACCTTTCCCCGACGGAGGTCGCCTCAGCCTGCGAGCTGACTGCGCGCGCTGCTTCGCGCTGTGCTGTGTCGCGCCGGCCTTCTCAGCCTGGCAGACTTCGCGATCAATAGAGATGCCGGGCAGGCCTGTCCCAAGCTGCAATCGGACTCCGCTGCGGCATTCACACCCGGCTCAGGCAGCAGGGCTTCCGGGTTGTACCGTTTACGACTGCGTAGCCCGCGGATTCTCCCGGGCCACGCCGGGTCACTGAACGGTGACCAGGTCGACGACGAAGACCAGAGTCTCCCCAGGCTTGATCGCGCCACCCGCACCACGGTCGCCGTAGGCCAGGTGCGGCGGGATGGTGAGCCGGCGACGGCCGCCGACCCGCATTCCCACTATCCCGTCATCCCAACCCTTGATCACCCGACCAGTGCCGAGCCGGAACTCCAGCGGGACCCCCCGATCCCAGGATGCATCGAACTGCTTCCCGGTGGCGTGCGAGACACCGACGTAGTGCGCCCTGATCTGCGAGCCGACGATGGCCTCGGCGCCGTCGCCGATCACCTGCTCCTCGATCACCAGCTCGGTCGGGGCTGGCCCCTCGGGCACGGCCACATCGGGGCGGGTCAGCTCGCTCACGTCGTTATCCTCCTCGTCATCCGCCAGCGTCGACGGGATCACCATCCTGGCAGCCTTCTGACGCGGCGCAAACCGGGGCTTCGGCGGCGTGCTCAGCGAGCTGGCATGGTTGGGACGTGCCCAGCAACACTGATCATCCTAGCGTCTCTGATCATCCCAGCGTCGTGGTGGCCGGCCCGGGATATACCGCAATCGGTGAGTACCTCCACCAGGCATTACCCGATGCGGAGGTGGAGCTGGTGGCCCCCCAAGTGCTGCTCGAGAGTGAGCGCGACGCCACCGTGCTCATCCCGGTCATGAGCAGGATCAGCGGGACCATGATGGACCGGATCGTGGGCCTTCGGCTCATCCAGCAGTGGGGGGCAGGACTGGAGGGCGTCGACATCGACGCAGCCACCGCGCGAAATATCTCCGTCGCCAACGTCGCCACAGCCGGGACCGGCAATGCCGAGTCGGTCGCCGAGTGGTGCGTGATGGCCGCGGTCGCCGCCGGTCGCCGTCTCCCGCACCTCCAGCGGGTGATCCGAGACGGCAGCCGGTGGGGCGGCCCGATCGGGCGGGCGCTGTGGGGCAAGACCGCCGGTGTGGTCGGGCTGGGAGGCGTCGGACAAGCTCTGGTGCAGCGGCTGACGCCATTCGGCATGGACGTGGTTGCCGTGACCCGCCGTCCCGATCCGCAGGCAGCCACCCGGCTGGGACTGGCCTGGTTGGGCAACTTCACCGAGCTGCCAGCCCTGCTCGCCCGCAGCGACTACCTCTTCTTGTGCCTGCCGTTGACCGAGCAGACCCGTGGACTTATCGACGCCCACGCCCTGGCGCTGCTCCCCGACCAAGCCTGTGTGATCAACGCAGGCCGAGGCGGGCTGCTCGATCACAATGCGCTCCTGGACGCCCTCGCCGACGGTCGCCTGGCCGGTGCGGGACTCGACGTATTCGACCAGGAGCCCCTCGACCCCCGCGCACCATTGCTGACCCGTCCCGACATCCCCGACATCATTGCCACTCCGCACATAGCCGGCGTCACCGACGCCGCCTATGCGGGCGTGGCCACTCGAGTGGCAGACAACATCCGACGCCTGCTCACCGGCGAAGACCTCCATGACTGCGTGAATCCACCGGATATCGGCAGCTAGATCAGTACTCGGAGTCAGCTGCCGAACAGTGCTGGGATCTTGACCACCAGTTGATACAAGCCATAAAGGAACGGCACGGCCACCCATGCCCAGACCAGCACGGTCAGCACCGCGCGGGTGTTCGAAGCAGATCCGGCCGTTCGGGTGCTCACGCCGCCATCACCGCCTTACCCGCCGCCCGCCCGGATGCCGGCTCGTGGAACCGTGGGCTGACCGGGCGGATGAGCTCGTTGCAGATGAACCCGATGATCAGCAATCCGATCATGATCGAGAAGGACAGCGTGTAGCGGCCCGGGCCGGTCACTCCGGCTGCGATCCGGGCGTCCGCGATCGCGTTCACGATCACCGGGCCGAGCACGCCTGCGGTCGACCATGCGGTAAGCAGCCGACCGTGGATCGCGCCCACCTGGTAGGTGCCGAACAGATCGCGCAAGTAGGCGGGCACGGTGGCGAACCCCGCACCGTAGAAGGACAGGATCAGCAGGCAGCAGATCAGGAACACCACTTTGTTGGCGTTTGTGGTGACTGTCACGGCCAGGTAGAGCAGCGCGCCGACGCCCAGGTACATGCGGTAGATGTTTCTGCGACCGATCAAGTCGGAGGTGGATGACCAGACAAAGCGGCCGAGCATGTTGGCCAGGGACAGGATCGCGACGAAACCCGCTGCTGCGGCGGCGATACCAGCCCCGCTGGGGAAGAAATCAGAGTAGATCGGCGCGGCGCGCTCCAAGACACCGATACCCGCCGTCACGTTGAAGCACAAAACCACCCACAGCAGCCAGAACTGCGGCGTCTTGATCGCGTTGCGGGCTGAGACACTGGCCTCGCTGATCAACGAACCGGCGGGCTGCGGCGTCGGCTTCCACCCCGCAGGTTTCCAGTCGTCGATCGGCACCCGGATGAGCAGCCACCCTACGGACATGAACACCGCGTATCCGATGCCGTGGATCAGGAACGCCAGGGCGATCCCATTGGCGTCGGGGTTCGCCCCGGTCGCTCCGAACGCAGTCAGCATCGACGTCGACCACGGCGCCGCGATCAGCGCTCCGCCACCGAAGCCCATGATCGCGATGCCGGTGGCCAGACCCGGCCGGTCCGGGAACCACTTGATCAGCGTGGACACCGGGGAGATGTATCCGATGCCCAGCCCGATCCCGCCGACGAAGCCGTACCCGAGAACGACCAGCCAGTACTGCCCGATCCACACCCCTAGCGCCGAGATGAGGAATCCGCTGCAGAAGCAGCACATCGATACGAACATCGCCCAGCGCGGACCCAAGCTGTCGACCTTGGTGCCGAACAGCGCCGCGGACAGGCCCAGCATCACGATGCCAAGTGTGAAGGGCAGCGCGCTGGCGACGCCGGAGATGCCCAGCGACGTCTCCAGTGGCTTCTTGAACACGCTCCACGCGTAGGCCTGGCCGATCGCCAGATGGATCGACAGGGCGGCCGGTGGGATCAGCCAACGGCTCCAGCCGGGTGGGGCGACGATTCGCGAACGTTCGAGGTATCTGGCAGCCACTGGTGGCGCTCCTCTGTAGGTGAACGCTATAGACGCTACTGATAGGAGGTATCCGTGCGGCAAGCTGATACTCGTCGACCGTGGTAGGCAAATCTGGGGGAAACGGATGAGTAGGACGGATGGGGCGCAGCCGTCCGATGCAGCGATGTGCCGGATGGCAATGGCGAGCTGTGTAGGGACCACCATCGAGTTCTATGATTTCTTCATTTACGGTACGGCCGCAGTATTGGTGTTCCCGAAGGTCTTCTTCCCGGCCCTGGGTCCGACCGCGGGCACGGTGGCGTCGTTTGCCACCTTCGCCGTGGCGTTCAAGAACTGGTCGTTGGCGGTCTCCCGGTGACGCCCAGCAGGCGATCCAGCAACGGGGCGCTCTCTGGGACGGGCACGGCTGCGGGGAAGACACCGAGCGAGCGCCACTCCTCGACGTGCGGGCTGATCTCGTCCCAGAGCCCCTGCACGAGCTCGTCCGGTAGGCGCGGTTCGACTCCGATTACCAGCGCGAGATCATGGGTACGCAGGCCACGGAAGCCGTTGATGTGCCAGAAGTACTCCCGCGCGCTGAAGTCGCCGTAGGAGCAGTGCACAATCCGGTCTGGATCATCCAGCTCGGCGGCGGCCGCGCAGGCCGTGTCCACGATCGCCGCGAAACTGGCCTTGGGATCACTCCCGAGCAGGTCCCCGGCGAACTTGTCGCGGCCGGCCTCATCCATCGTCGCGCCGGCCAACATGTCGGGCACCCAGGCATCGTCGTAGGCGTGGTAATTGACGACCTCCCGGAGGGTCGGGCTGTAGTCCACCCCTCGCACGGCGAAGTCGGCCGGCATCGTCATGGTCCACTGGTCGTCCTTGACCTGCTGTATGACGTCACCGAGTGCCCGGTCCGCCAACACGAACACCTCTGCTTCACGCATGTGATCTCCTTCGATCAGGTCCGATCCACGGCCGAACGACCCCTCGAGCGGTCGTACTGCCATCGTGGCGGCTGGCACCGACACTTCTGGCAGGAGTCCGCTGAGGCCCGGTGTCGGCGCCTCAGTGGCAGATGCGGTGTGCTAAGTGTTGCTACGTCGATCGAGTAAGTATCGATAGTCCATTCGGGTTACGTTCGAGCTGTTAGACGCCCTTGCTATCACGTAGTGTTACGATTGGCTGGTCCGTAGCCCTGAATGACTGGGCCGTAGGCGATAGGCAAGGGGGGGCTTGGCCGTGCTGGACGCATTCATGTTTCATCTCAAAGTGGTACTCACCAGCTCCACGTTAGCCATAGCTGGCAGGACTTCACCCTGAGGACAACGTCGACACCTGCCGCCCTGGCCAGGTCGGCCTGGTCCTCGACCGTCGCACCATCTCCCAGAGCCACCACCCCGGGGCTGCGCCGCGCCCCGGGTGATCACCGAGGGGGTCACTCCATGCCTGCATGCCGACGACAATCACGCCACCGGCCATAACGGACATGAACGAGCTGGTCAGCGAGTTGCCAGTAGCCACGCAACTCTGCCGAGGCCCAACTCAGGGCACTAGATGTGGACGACTGAGTTAGACCGCGTACGGGGGGGCAGTGTCGAGGATGAGCAGGCTACAAGATCGCGAGCTGGTCGTGGGGATCACACCTTTCGAGGAGCCCAACGCCGTTCTCACCGTGGCGCTCGCGCGAGCCGGCGCAGTCGGCGTCCTCGACCTGGGACGCGACGCCGGAAGGGCGCGCGCCGCACTGGCAGACGTCTGCCGATGGTGGCCCGGTCGTTTCGGGGTCCGGGTGCCGGCCGAATGTCCACTATCGCCGTCCGACCTATCCGAGCAGGTCGACGCGGTCGTCCAGGGGCCTGGATCGCAGTGGCCGTCCGTGCCCGGGCAGCGCACGTTCATCGAGGTCGTCTCGGTGGCTGAGGCACGCGCAGCGGTTCGAGCCGGGGCGTACGGGCTGATCGCCAAGGGTGCCGAGGCCGGCGGCCGCGTCGGTGCCACGACGACGTTCGTGCTGCTGCAGCAGCTGCTGGCCGATCCGCAGATCCGCGTCCCGATCTGGTCGGCCGGCGGGATCGGGCTGCACACGGCGGCCGCGGCGGTGGCCGGCGGCGCAGCCGGGGTGATGCTGGACACGCAGCTGGCGCTGGTGGCCGAGGCCGACCTGCCGGCCGAGGTGGCTGCGGCGATCCGGGTCATGGACGGCAGCGAGACTGCGGTCGTCGGCGGTCACCGCCTCTACGCACGCCCGGACCTGGCGGCCGCGGCACCCAACACCGTCGCGACCCGACTAGGCGCCCGGGACCTGAGTGCCCTGCCGATCGGCCAGGACGGCGCACTGGCCGCTCCGCTGGCACAGCGGTATGTGACCGCAGGGGGTGTCGTGACGGCCGTCCGCGCCGCGGTCACCGATCAGCTGCGCACCGCCCAACGACACACGGCCCAGGGCACACGACCGCTCATCGTGCAAGGGCCGATGACCCGGGTCAGTGACCAGGCCGGGTTCGCCGCAGCGGTGGCGAAGGCGGGCGGGTTGCCGTTCCTGGCTCTGGCACTGAACAGCGGCGAGCAGGCGCAGGCCCTGCTGGAACAGACCGCAACCCTGCTGGGTGGCCGGCCGTGGGGAGTGGGCATCCTCGGGTTCGTCCCACCGGAGATCCGCGAGGCACAACTAGCGGCGGTGCATGCGGTGCGACCGCCGTACGCGCTGATCGCCGGAGGCCGGCCGGCGCAGGCGGTGCCGCTGGAGGCCGCCGGGATCGAGACGTTCCTGCACGTCCCCTCCCCCGGTCTGCTGGACCGCTTCCTGGCCGAGGGTGCCCGGCGGTTCGTGTTCGAAGGCCGGGAATGTGGCGGGCACGTCGGACCGCGGGCCAGCTTCCCGCTGTGGGAGATCCAGGTCCAGCGGCTGCTCGGGTATGACGACACACACGGGTGTGCCGGTCAGCTGCAGGTGCTCTTCGCCGGGGGCATCCACGACGAGCGTTCTGCTGCCATGATCGCCACGTTGGCCGCGCCCTTGGTGCAGCGGGGCGCCAGGATCGGGGTGCTGATGGGCACCGCGTACCTGTTCACCCAGCAGGCAGTCACGGCGGGGGCCATCCAGCCAGGATTCCAGCAGGCCGCACTGGCGTGCGAGCACACCGTGCTGCTGGAGACCGCACCCGGCCATGCGACCCGCTGCGCGGACTCGCCGTACGTGCGTACCTTCACCGACACCCAGGCCCGGTTGGTGGCCGCCGGAGCGCCACGCGACCAGATGTGGGCCCAGCTGGAGCGGCTGAACCTGGGTCGGCTGCGGATCGCCAGCAAGGGACTGCGCCGCGACGGCGAGGTGCTGGTCGCGGTGGACGAACAGGTCCAGCACTCCGACGGCATGATCATGCTCGGCGAGGTGGCCACGCTGCGCTCGGCGACCACGACGATCGAGACACTGCACGCCCAGGTCACCGAGGGCGCGGCGGGCTTCCTGGCCACCCGAGCCGCCGAGCTGGACGTCGAGCTCACCGACGATGACCGCCACGTGGAGTCGCTGAAGGTCCAACCGCTGGATGTGGCGATCGTCGGCATGGCCGGAATATTTCCGGGTGCCGGGGACCTGGCCGGCTACTGGGCCAACGTGTTGGCCGGGGTGGATGCAGTCACCGAGGTGCCCCTGGAGCGGTGGGACCCGGCGGTGTACAACAAGCCCGCGCAGTGGGGAGGTTTCCTGCCGGAAGTTCCGTTCGACGCGCTGGCGTACGGCATCCCGCCGGCGGCGCTGGCCAGCATCGAACCGGTCCAGCTGCTGGCGCTGGAGGTGGCCGCGAGAGCGCTGCGCGACGCCGGGTACGCGCAGCGGGCCTTCGATCGGGACCACACGTCGGTGATCTTCGGTGCCGAAGCGGGCACCGACCTGGCCAACGCCTACGGGTTCCGTTCGCTCTACCCGGCCTACCACGGAACTCTGCCGCCCGGACTGGACGAGCAACTGCCGAAGTTGACCGAGGACTCCTTTCCCGGGGTGCTGGCCAACGTGATCGCCGGCCGGATCGCCAACCGGCTGGATCTCGGTGGGGCCAACTACACGGTGGACGCCGCCTGCGCCTCCGCGCTGGCCGCCATCGACCTGGCCTGCAAGGAACTACGGGCCGGTACCAGCAACATGGTGCTGGCCGGCGGCGCCGACGTGCACAACAGCATCCACGACTACCAGATGTTCGCCTCGGTGCAGGCGCTGTCGCCGACCGGCAGGTGCCGCCCGTTCGACGCCTCCGCCGACGGTATCGCACTCGGCGAGGGCGTGGCGTGCGTGGTGCTCAAGCGGCTGGCCGACGCTGAACGTGACGGCGACCGGATCTACGCGGTCATCAAGGGAATCGGCTCGGCCAGCGACGGGCGCTCTCTGGGCCTGACTGCGCCGCGGCCCGACGGCCAGCGCCGGGCGTTGGAGCGCGCCTACCGGATGGCCGGGATCTCACCGGCCGACGTCGGGTTGGTCGAGGCGCACGGCACCGGCACCGTGGTCGGGGACCGCACCGAGCTGGCGGTGTTGACCGAGCTGTTCACCGCGGCCGGCACACCGACCGGCAGCTGCACATTGGGGTCGGTGAAATCCCAGATCGGACACACCAAGTGCGCCGCCGGGGTCGCCGGTTTGATCAAGGCGGCGTGCGCGGTGCACGCCGGGGTACGTCCACCGACCGGTCAGCTGCGCGACCCGAACCCGTACTGGGACCGCGACACCAGCCCGTTCTCCTTCGAGGCCGCCCCACGACCCTGGGCTAACGCGGCGCCGCGCAGGCCCAGGGTTGCCGGGGTGAGCGCGTTCGGGTTCGGTGGCACGAACTTCCACGCCGTGCTCACTTCCTACGACGGGGCACCCGAGCCACGACACGGGCAGGATGCGTGGCCGGCCGAGCTGTTCCTGTTCACCGGTGTGGACCGGGCTGCGGCGGTCGCGGAGATGGCCCGGTTGACCGAGCTGCTCGCGGCCAATGACGCGGCCGGCCGGCCCTGGCGGCTGCGGGACCTCGCCCGGACGGTGTGCAGCGACCACCGTGGCCGGGTGTGGGCCGCAGTGGTCGCCGACGACCTGGACGACCTGGCAAGCAAGCTGGCGCGAAGCCGAGCCGCAGCTGGGTCGAATGGCGTTGGGATGGATGGCGTTGCGGCGGATGGCGTTTTCAGGGCACCGGACGAGCAGACGGACAGCCAGGTCGCGTTTTTGTTTCCCGGGCAGGGCAGCCAGCGCCCCGGCATGCTGGGCGACCTGTTCGTGGCGTTCCCGCGACTGCGCCGATTTCTGGAGCTCGGTGGACGGTGGACGGGCGCGATGTTCCCGCCGGCCGCGTTCGGCGAGGAGTCAGCGCGCCAGCGGGCCGCACTCACCGACACCCGGATCGCCCAGCCGGCGCTCGGGGTTGCCGGGCTGGCCATGTATGAGCTGCTCACCTCGCTCGGGGCGCAACCCGACCATCTCGGTGGACACAGCTACGGCGAGCTGGTCGCACTCGCTGCGGCCGGCGCTCTCGACCCCGCTGAGCTGCTGGAGCTCAGCGAGGCCAGGGGCCGGGCCATCCTTGCTGCCGCTGGGGCCGATCCCGGCACCATGGCCGCGGTCGCCGCGTCCGCGGAACAGGTTCGGTCCGTGCTCGGGGACCAACCGGTCGTGATTGCCAATCAGAACGGCCCCGCCCAGACGGTGATCTCCGGGCCCACCCCGGCGGTGCAGACCGTGCTGGATCGACTCGCCGGTCTCGGGATGACCGGCGCACTCATCCCGGTGGCGTGCGCCTTCCACAGTCCGGTGGTAGCTGGTGCTACCGCGATCCTCACCGGCGAGCTGGATCGCCGGACCGTCAGCTCGCCTCGGTTGCCGGTGTGGTCCAACACCACCGCCGCGCCATACCCGACCGAACCCGCCGCCGTCCGGGAAACGGTGGCCAACCACGTCGCCGAGCCGGTCCGGTTCGTCGAGCAGATCGAGGCGATGTACTCGGCCGGGGTGCGGGTCTTCGTCGAAGCGGGGCCGGGCCGGGTGCTCACCCAACTGGTCGCCACGATTCTGCGGGATCGGCCGCACGTGGCGGTCGCCACCGACACGTCAGGCGAGCCCGGGCTGCGGCGGCTGCTGCTGGCGCTCGCGGAGCTGGCCGTTGCCGGGGTACCGATCGATCCGGCCACGCTGTTCCACGGCCGGGACGCGCACACCGTGTCGGCATCGGCACAGCCCCGGCGCCCCGCCTGGGTGGTCAACGGTCACGTGGTCAAGACCGTCGACGGCCAATACCTGCCGGGAGGATTACGTCCCGCGCAACGGCTGCCCGCGCAGGACAGCGCCGTGGCCCAGACCGAGGGTAGGCCGGACGCGGCCGTACTGAAGTTCCTGCGCAACACCCGCGAGCTGGTCGCCGCCCAGCGCGACGTCATGCTCGGCTACCTCGGTAGCCCAACCCTTCCGTCCGCAGCGTTGCCACCCGCCTTGCCGCCTGCCACGGCGCAAACCGTTTCCACTAGCCAGACAGTCGAATCCGATGCTGCCGAACTGGTCGAGCCGAGTGATCTGACACCTGAGGCGGTGCTGGCCACCGTACGGTCCCTGGTGAGCGAACGCACCGGCTACCCGATGGACATGCTCGAGGCCGACCTCGATCTGGAGGCCGACCTGAGCATCGACTCGATCAAGCGAACCGAGATGATCGGTGTGCTCACTGACCGCCTTGGACTGGCCCATGCCGGCGCGGCGCTGGATGAGTCGGTGATGGAGCAGCTGTCCAGGCTGCGGACGCTGCGCGGCATTGTCGACTGGATCACCAGCCGGACTGGCACACCGCCGCCGGTCACCCCACTTCAGCGAGCGCGCCGCTACCTCGTTGACGCCGCCGCGCTGCCCTTGCTGGCCGTATCGCCCGACATGTCGCTTGTCGGGCGCCGGGTCGCCATCGTCGGCGACGGGGTGGGCATCGCGCTGGAGCTGTCCGTGCTGCTGGAGCGGCGCGGCGCCGAGGTACGGTTGCTGGGCCCGGACCAAGTCAGCACAGACCAGGCTGCTGAGGCAGCGGGGACCGATACTCTCATCTATCTCGCCGCGCTGGACCGGGGCCGGGCGCCGGTATTGCCGGACGGATTCGCTGCGCTGCGCGACGCCATCCTCGGCGGGATCAGCCAGCTGCTCGTGGTCACCGGCTCGGGTGGCAGGTTCGGCCGCCAGCATGCAGCCAATGGAGTGGCCGGGGTCGGACTGCCCGGCCTGGTCCGCACGGTCGCCCGCGAGTACCCGGATCGCCTCGTCCGGGTCGTCGATGTGGACCCTAAGGACGAGCCGGTGCACATCGCCGGGAACCTGCTGGCCGAACTGCTCACCCGGGACGCGCCGACGGCAGTGGGCTATACGGCTGGGGAGCGGGTCACGCTGCGGCTCGCTGCGGCGCCGCTGAGTTCGGATCGATCCACCGAGTTCGAGCTGGGGGCGGACTCGGTGGTGCTGCTGACCGGTGGCGCCCGCGGCATCACCGCCCAGGTCGCGATCGGTCTGGCTCGGGCCGGTGGTGGCCACCTCGAATTGGTCGGCCGCACCCCGCTGCCGGTCGACGACGAGGACCCGGCAACCGCCGCGGCGACCGACCGGGTCGCGTTGCGGCGAGTGCTGGCACAGGCAGGAGACCGCAAGCCAGCCGAGATCGAGGCGGCGATCAGCCGGATCCTGGCGCAACGAGAGATCCGGGCCACATTGGCCACGCTGGCCGGGATGACTGCCTCGGTCCGCTACACCGCGGTCGACGTGCGGGATCCGGTGGCGGTCAGTGCCCTGGTGGAAGGCGTGTACCACCGGCACGGGCGGCTGGACGGGATCGTGCACGGCGCCGGGGTACTCGCTGACCGGCTGCTGACCGACAAGGCACCCGAGGGGTTCGCCCGGGTGTGGGCGACCAAGGTCGACGGGGCACGGGCGCTCACCGAGGCGGCCCGGGAGGACCTCGGCTTCCTGGTGCTGTTCGGCAGCGTGTCGGGGGTGTTCGGCAACCGTGGGCAGGTCGACTACGCCGCTGCCAACGATGCGCTGGACACGCTGGCCCGGATCTGGGCCGGCCGGACCCGCGGCCGGGTGGTCGCCCTCGACTGGGGGCCGTGGGCGACACCCGACTGTGGGCTTGAAGGAACGGGGATGGTCTCCGCCGAGCTGAAGCGCGAGTACGAGCGGCGTGGCGTCGGGTTGATCGAAGCCGCCGACGGTGTTGCTTGCTTGCTCGCCGAGCTGGCCAGCGGCACCGATCCTCAGGTGGTGTACATGTCTGCTGAGCCAGCGGCATTCGAGGCCGGGACAGTCGAAGCCGGGACGTTCGAGGTAGCAGCGTTCGAGGTCGGACGGAATGGCTGAACCGGTTGAGGTGGCCATCGTCGGCATGGCCGCGGTGTTTCCCGGCGCACCCGACCTCGCCACCTACTGGTCCAACATTCTGGCTGGCGTCGATGCGATCACCGACGCGCCGGCGTCCCGCTGGGATCCCTCGTACTATGACCCAGATGCCGCCGTCACTCGGCGCAGTGATCGGCTGTACTGCCGCCGCGGCGGCTTCGTGGCAGCGGTCGAATTCGACCCGGTGCGGTTCGGCATCATGCCGGTGGCGGCGTCCGGTGGCGAACCCGACCAGTTGATCGTGCTGCACGTGGCTGCGGAGGCGCTCGCCGACGCCGGTGGCGAGGAACAGCTGGGCGATCGATCCCGGGTGGGGGTGATCGTCGGCCGCGGCGGCTACCTCACGCCGGGTTTGGCCCGGCTGGACCAGCGGACCCGGACCGCGAACCAGCTTGTCACCACCCTGCGCGAACTGCTCCCGGACTTGGACGAGGCGCGGCTGGAAGGGATCCGGACCGCCTTCCAGTCCCGGCTCGGCCCGGACCGGCCGGAGGCTGCGGTCGACCTGGCGACGAATATGGCCGCCTCCCGGGTGGCCAACCGGCTCGACCTCGCCGGCCCGGCCTACACCGTCGACGCCGCCTGCGCCTCGTCACTGGTCGCCATCGACCATGCCGTCCGGGAGTTGACCGCGGGCCGCTGTGACGTGGTGCTCGCCGGTGGGGTGCACCACTGTCACGACATCACGCTGTGGAGCGGGTTCAGCCAGCTCGGCGCGCTGAGCCCCAGCCAGCAGATCCGGCCGTTCCACCGCGGCGCCGATGGCCTTCTCATCGGTGAGGGCACCGGCATGGTCGTGCTGAAGCGGCTCGCCGATGCCGGCAGCGATCGGGTGTACGCGGTGATTCGCGGTAGCGGAGTGGCTAGCGACGGCCGGGCGAGCAGTCTGATGAGCCCGCGCACCGCTGGGCAGGTACGTGCCATCGAACAGGCCTGGCAGGCCGCCGAGCTGGACCCCACCGAGTCCGGTGCGGTCGATCTGATCGAAGCGCATGGGACCGCTACCCCGGCTGGCGACGGGACCGAACTAGCCTCCCTGACCCGGGTCTTCGGGCCACCGAACCGGGCAGGCCAGGATATCGGCATCGGCTCGGTCAAGTCGATGATCGGCCACCCGATCTCGGCCGCCGGCATCGCCGGGCTGATCAAGGCCGCGCTCGCCGTGCACCACGGCGTGCTACCGCCAACTCTGCACTGCGAGGACCCACACCCGGCCCTGGTTGGGTCCCGCTTTGCGCCGATCACCGAAGCCCGACCGTGGACCACGGTCGGGCACACGCCGCGCCGCGCCGGGGTCAACGCATTCGGCTTCGGCGGCATCAACGCGCACGCCATCCTGGAGCAGCCGCCGGGCACTCGACACTCACGACGAGCGCAGCCCGCAAGCCCCGAGCGGGTGCTGTTGCTGGCCGGGGCAAGCGTGGCCGAGCTGGCCCGGCAGCTCCAGGGCCCCGACCGTGACCTGCTCAACCGGGACGACGCAAGCGCCCCACCAGGAAATGGGCCCTGCCGGCTGGCGATCGTCGCGCCCACGCCGCGCCGGCTGGCGCTGGCCCGCCGGATCGTCGAGCAGGGCAAGCCGTGGCGGGGTCGCGACGACGTCTGGTTCACCGCCGCGCCGCTGCACCCAGAACCCGCGCCGGGTCGGCTGGCGTTCGTCTTCCCGGGGCTGGAGCAGGGATTCGAGCCTCGGACCGACGACGTCGCCGATCATTTCGGGCTGGACCGGCCGACCCTCGGCGACACCGTCGTACTCGGCCGGCACGGCCTCGGCGTGTTCACCGTCGGCCGGCTCCTTGACGCGGCGTTGCGTGAGCTCGGCGTGATACCGGATCTGGTGGCCGGGCACAGCGTCGGCGAATGGAACGCTATGACCACCGCTGAGATCTACCCGCCCAGGGCCGTTGAGGAGCTCATCGCCTCGTTCGACCCGGAGGCGCTGGACGTCCCCGGCCTGCTGTTCGCCGCGCTGGGCTGCGGGGCCGAGCAGGCCGCTGAGGTGATTGGCGGCATGGCGAGGGTGGTGGTGTCGCACGACAACTGCCCCAACCAGTCGATCATCTGCGGTGAGGAGGCTGCCGTAGCCACCGTTGTGGACCGGCTACGGGCGCGTGCCATCCCGGTGCAGGTGCTGCCATTCCGGTCCGGCTTCCACTCGCCGATGTTCGAGCCCTACCTGCGTCGGATCCCGGAGACCTTCGCTGGGCTACCGGTGCGACCGCCGGTCCGCCCGATCTGGTCGGCCACCACCGTCGACCGCTACCCCGACGACCCCGACCAGATCCGCGCCCTCGCTGCTCGCCACCTGCTCGAACCGGTTCGCTTCGGTCCGCTCGTGCGGCGACTGTACGAGGCGGGCACGCGGGCCTTCGTCCAGGTCGGCACCGGCAACCTGCCCGGATTCGTCGCTGACACGCTGGCGGGCCTGCCGCATCTCGCGGTGAGCGCCAACATCTCCAGGCGATCCGGGATTGACCAGCTCCGGCGGGTCCTCGCCGCGTTGTGGGTGGAGGGCTGGGCACCGCGGTTCGATCGGCTGCCTTCCGCAGTACGGACGCCGGCACGGGTTCGGCCAGAATCCGGCGGGTCGGTGGTATCACTCGACCTCGGTGCACCGCTGATCCGACTCGGAGACACCGTTGCCGCGCTGACACCGCCGGTGAGCCCGCGTGCCTTACCACCGCAGCTCGCCGCCACGGGGCACCCGGCGCTCACCGAGTTCGACGCGGCACTGCGAGACGCCAACACTGCCGCCGAGGACGTCCTCGGTGCCTGGGCGCAGACCACACAGCCGACCGTCCCCCGCCACGCCAGCACAACGCGAACTCTCTCCCTGGCGTCCATGCCCTACCTCGCCGACCACTGCTTCTACCGGCAGCCCGACGGCTGGCCCGACCCGGCCGACCGGTATCCGGTGGTGCCGTTGACCACGATCCTCGAGTTGATGTCCGACACGGCACAGGCGCTGGTTCCCGGCCGTACGGTCATCGGCATCCGGGACGTCCGGGCGCAGCGCTGGCTCGCGGTCGCCCCACCGGTCACCGTCACGACCAGTGCGACAGTCGGCCCGGACGGCAACGTGACCGTGGTGCTCGACGGCTACGCGCGCGGCACGGTACTGCTCGCCGACGACTACCCGGCGTCTCCTCAGCTGCCGGATCGGCCGCTGACCGGGCAGCGATCCGGTACTGATGGTGTTGGAGAAGTCACGGCGCAGGACCTGTACACCGACCGGTGGATGTTCCACGGCCCGGCCTTCCAGGGTGTGGCCGAGATCGGGCCGATCGCCGACGACGGAATCGTCGGCGATCTGGTCGTTGCGCCCGCCCCGGGGGCGCTGCTGGATACCGCCGGGCAGCTGCTCAGCTTCTGGGTCATCACGCACAATGCGCGGGATCGGGTTGCGTTCCCGGCCGCGATTGACCAGGTGCGCTACTACGGCGCGCCTCCCAAGCCCGGCGAGCGGGTGCGGTGCGTGGTCCGGATCCGCTCCATCTCCGCCACCGAAGTCGTTGCCGACCTCGAGCTCAAGCGGGTGGACGGTCGACTGTGGGCTCGCATCGACCGGTGGCGGGACCGGCGGTTCGATAGCGACGAGGTGACGTGGCCGGTCTTCCTCTTCCCGGAGCACAACCGGATCGCGCAGCGCCAGCCCGGCGGGTGGTTCCTGGTCCGCGATCGGTGGCCGGATCCGGCGACCCGCGAGCTGGTCATGCGTCGCTATCTGAACGCCGCCGAGCGCGCAGAATACCAGCGGCGCAACCCGCGGGCGGCACGGCAGTGGTTACTGGGTCGGATCGCGGTCAAGGATGCGATCCGGCAATGGCTCTGGGACTCCGGTGCCGGCCCGGTGTTCCCGATCGAGATCACGGTCAGCAACGACGCATCAGGACGGCCCCGGGTCGCCGGACCCTTCGCCGAAGCGCCGGCGGTGTCCCTGGCCCATACCGGATCGGTGGCCGCGGCGCTGGTCGGCGACCCCGGATGCCCGCGCGGGGTGGGCATCGACATCGAGCAGATCACGCAACGGGATGACTGCACCGTGGCGGCGATCCTCACCGACGCCGAACGCCGCCTGCTCGACGCCCTGTGCTCATCGGTTGCGGACCGGGCGAGCTGGGTGACGCGGTTCTGGACCGCCAAGGAAGCCGTTGCCAAAGCTGCGGGCACCGGCTTGGGGGGGCGACCGCAGCGGTTTGCGGTCGAACGGGTCGACGGGGATCGGCTGCTGGTTGCGACCGGTGAGGGGGCCAGCCGATGGGCACAGACCGAGGTGGGCACCGAATCGGAGCCGTACGCGGTGGCCTGGACGCTGCCGCAGACGTCGGGCCCCGCGTCCCAGCAGATATCAGCGCACACAGGAGGGGCAACCTGATGCCGCTTGACCAGATCCTGACCGAGGTCCGCACCATGCTGACCGAGATCATCGGTGCGGAGTACGCCCTAGGTCTCGACATCGGAATGGAGACGTCGTTTGACGAGGATCTCGAACTGGAGAGCATCGAGTTCGTCAAGCTATCCACGATGCTCACCGAGCATTACGGCGATCGGGTCAACTTTGTAGCCTTCCTCGCGGATAAGACGCTCAACGAGATCATCGACTTGACAGTTGGTGAGATAGTCGCCTACATCGCGGACTGTCTCGCTCCCGCCAGGGCGGCGAAAGTCAATGGCTGAGATCGTCGCGAATGGCGTACGGCTACACGTTCAGCGGTTGACGCCACGCCACCGACCGAGCCAACCAGAGCCCCCCATCGTGTTCGTCCACGGGCTGCGCTTCGACAACCTGTCCAGCTTCTACTACACGCTGGCCAACCCGTTAGCGCAAACCGGTGCCGAGGTGATCCTGTACGACCTGCGCGGGCACGGCCTGTCCGAGCGGCCACCTACCGGCTACCGGATGAGCGATTCGGTCGCCGACCTCGCCGCGCTGCTCGACGCGCTGGGCATCGACGGGCCGGTGCACCTGGTCGGCAACAGCTACGGCGGCACGGTGGCGCTGAGCTTCGCGGCCGCGCACCCGAACCGGGTGGCGAGCATGGTGCTGATCGAGGCTCACTTCAGCGTGGTCGGTTGGGCTGAGCAGGTCGCGGCCGAGCAGTCCAGGCTCGAAATCGTCCTCGCCAGGGAAGATCTACGGGGTTGGCACGACCAGCTCGGGCGAAAGGTCACCCGGCTGGCGGAGATGGCCGACGACCTGCTGAATCGCACCACGTTCCTGGCTGATTTGAAGACCGCGCAGCCGATCCCGATGAGCCGGGTGCGTACTTTGACCTTCCCGGTGCGGGCCGTCTACGGCGAGCACTCCGACGTCGTCGGCTACGCCCGCGATCTCGATGAATACCTGCCACACTGCGTGCTGACAGTGCTGGCCGGCTGCGGTCATTCGGTGGTGAAGGACGCGGCGGCTCCGCTGCGCGAGATCGTCCTGGACTGGTTCGCCGAGCAGGTTCGGGTGGGCGTCCGGTGAGCCGGTTCCTGTTCGTGGTGCCGCCGCTGGTCGGCCATATCCTGCCCACAGTTACCCTCGGCCAGGAATTGGCCGGCCGCGGGCATCAGGTCGCCTGGGCCGGGCACGCTGAGGTCGTCGGCCCTCTGCTGCGGCCTGGAGCGAGGCTATTCCCGGTCGAAGCGCACTTCGCTGGTGAGACGCTGGCGCAGGTCCTGCACCGCTGGCGGGGCCTGCGAGGGGCGGCGGCGTTCCGGTCCCTGTGGACAGATCTCCTGATCCCGATTGCGGTCTCGATGGTGCCCGGCGTCACAGCCGCGGTGGACGAGTTCGCCCCCGACGTCCTGGTCGTCGACCAGCAGGCGGTGGCCGGCGCGCTGGTCGCTCGCCGACGCGGGCTGCCGTGGGCCACCTCGGCCACCACCTCGGCGGAGCTGACCGACCAGTTCGCCACCATGCCCAAACTCGGTGCGTGGGCACGACAGCGCCTGGCTGACTTCCAACGTGACTTTGCCGTATCCGACCCTGTCGATTTGCGGTTTTCCGAGCATCTTCTGTTGGCGTTCACGACGGCGACACTGGTCGGGCCGGCCTGCGACTTTCCTGCCCACTACGTCTTTGTAGGTCCATCGATCGGTGTCCGGCCCGGTGCACCACAGTTCCCGTGGGAATGGCTCGATCCGGACCGCCAGCACGTCCTGGTCTCGCTGGGCACCCTCAACAAGGAGGTCGGCCAGCGGTTCTTCGCCACCGCGGTGCAGGCCGTGGCGCCGCTGGCAGACCGGCTACAGGTGATCCTCGTCGCCCCGTTCGACCTGGTCGACCAGCCGCCCGATCACGTACTGCTCTGCGAGTCCATCCCCCAGCTTGACCTGCTCCCGCACCTGCACGCGGTAGTCAGCCACGCTGGTCACAACACGGTCTGCGAAGCCCTCGCCCACGGCGTGCCCCTCGTAGTGGCGCCGATCCGCGACGATCAGCCGGTCGTCGCGGGTCAGGTCGTCCAGGCCGGGGCTGGCGTCCGGGTGCATTTCGGTCGAGTCAACGCCATCGAGCTGCGCAACGCCATCACGACAGTGCTCGACCACCCGTCCTACCGCGAAGCCGCCCAGCGGGTGCGGGAAGAGTTCGCCACCGCGGGCGGTGCCGTCGCCGCGGCCGACCATCTGGAGAAACTGATCTGACAGGCTGCATTAGCAGGCAGGACTGTCTGCCGGCGTCGGTCAGGTTGTCGGGACGCGGCGGCATTCGGCGGCCGCGACGAGTTCTTCGAGGGAACGAGACAGCCGCCTGGCCAGCTCCCCTGGGTCCTCGACCGAGTCAGCGAACGACAGGATCCCGCACAGCAGGCGGCCCGCGTAATCCCAGAACACGAACGTCGCGCCGACCCCGCTGTTGGGCGGCCCAGCCACGTACATCTCCTCCACGACGGTAGGTCCGAGCTGCCAGGCGGCGGTGGGTCCTCGGAAGTTGGAGACCATGACGTTGGCGTCGAGCCTGGCCGGTCGCTTGCCGGGACGGCGCCTCGCAACCTGACCGCGCCGCACTATGGCGCCCACGAGCAGCGGCGGAAGGCACTCGAGCCATTCCATCAGCAGCTCCCGGCCGGCGAGATCCAGGCATGCCTTCGCCTCCGCAGTGACCGCGCTGACCCTCCGGAGCCGCTCCCAGGGATCGGCGACGTCGGTGGCAAGCGATGCGGTCAGGCGGGACAAACGGTTGCCTGCATGCCGTGGGGTGGCGCCCGGTTCTTCCATACCGACGGGGACATTCGCCACCAGCGGCCGTTCAGGCAGCGTCCCGCGGGCTTGAAGATAGCCGCGGAGGGCGCCGCCGACGATGGCCAGGACGACATCGTTGACGGTGACACCCGCAACGTCTTTCACCGTCAACACGTCGTCCAGCAGCAGCGAGGCTCGAGCAAAGTGGCGTTCGGGCGTGAATCCTTGATTGATGGCCGACAGGGGTGTGTCGACACCGGCCTCGGGAGCCGTCACCGCCGCTCCCGCCCGCCGCTTGCGCACTGCCACGGCCGACCGCCTCGTGCGACCGACCAGCGCCGGTAACCGGGCCAACGCCAGGGCTTCATGAGCCAGAGCGCCAGTGACCAGCCGCACACGTCCTGGTACCCGGCCCGGTTGCCATGTGGCCGGCAAAGCCGCCGGCTCCTGGCCGGAGAAGATCCGCGCCAAGGTGGTGAGGGTGCCGACCCCATCCATCAGGGCGTGATGGATCTCCAGCACCATTGCCTGCCGTCCGTCGGCGAGGCCGTCGATCAGCGTGATCCGCCACAGTGGCCGGCCCCGGCCCAGGCGCTGGGAGGCGAGTCCGGCAACAGCGGCTTCGAGTTCCTCCGGCTCCCCCGGCTCAGGAAGGACCGCACGGTAGAGGTGATCTGCGAGGTCGAAGAGAGGATCCTCGATGAGCACGGGATGGGACAGGCCGAGAGGAACAGGAACGACTCGCCACCGGAATGCCGGGAGCTGGTCAAGACGGGCGGCGAGGTGCCTACGCAGATCCTCGAGGGCGAGCGGGCCACTTGTGCCTGCCCGAAGCAGCCCAAGAACAACGGTCTGCATTGGCTGCTCGGACAACTCCAGGCTGAGAAATCCCGCGTCCATACCGCTGAGCCGGCGCACGGCTGGATCGGAAGACGGCCGGAAGCGCAAGGCAGTGCTCCCTAGTTCGGGGCGGGGTTGTCCGGCATCAGCGCGTTGAGCCCCGGCAACGGAAAGTAGTCAAAGTACCCTAGACTACTGCTCGTGACGGCCAAGCCAGGCGACCTGTCGGTGACGGCGCTCTATACCTCGCAGGTCTGGGCGTGGGGCGGGCTGTCGCACGCGCATCTGTTCGCGAGCTCGGATGCCAAGCGCGTGTTCGACGTGACCAACGCCATGCTCGCGGCGGCGAGGATGTTCAATCGCAAGCTCGCACCGCTGCGCCATTCGCTGCTCCATCGCCACACGATGATCGATCACCTGTTGCGCACTTCGGGTTATCGACACGTCATCGAGCTGGCTGCGGGGTTTTCTCGACGAGGCGCCGCCGCAACAAGCGATGCCCACGTGCACTACACCGAGCTCGACTTGCCGCACGTCGTCGAGCGCAAGCGCGAACTTCTCCAGCGCACCGACGAGGGCCGCGCGGTGCTCGCACGGCCGGGGCTGCACCTCGTCGACGGCGACGTTGGAACTGTCGCATTCGAACCTTTCGCACGACGTGGCGAGCCGGTGTTCGTGATCGCGGAAGGCCTGATGATGTACCTGGCCGTCGACGCTCGCCGACGCCTGTTCGAGAAGGTGCGACAGCTCGCGGCAATTACTGGAGAACTGCAATTCGTGTTCGATCTGACGCCGGCGAGCGAGGAGCCCGAGTCCGGTATCGCCGGACGCGTACTTGCCGCGGCGATGAAACGGTCCACGGGTGGGCGGAGCTTCGAGCGCGACGCACAGACCCGCGACATCATCGTGACTGAGCTCAGCGAGGCAGGTTTCGACGATATCAAGATCGTCACCTCAATCGATATCGCACACGCGTGGAAGTTACCGAACTGCAATCGGCGAACGCAGGTGGTGCTGTTCATCACCCGAGCGTCGTCGCGAGCCACTCAACCGTGAATTTCGCGGTGCTTTCCGGGCTCTTCTCAATCAGTGCATCAGTGGATACCAAGCAAGCAGCTGCCGCGACAGAGAAACACCCTCCCATCGCTTCACTGGCACGTTGGCCGGTGTTGTCGATCGCTGCCGGGGCCGGGCTGGTGCTGTTGCTGACCAGTGGGCACGTTGGCTACTTCGCTGACGAACTCTACTTTCTGGCCGCCGGTCGTCACCTGGATTGGGGATATGCCGATCAGGGACCGCTGGTGCCGCTGCTGGCCCGCGCGATGGATATCCTCTTCCCCGGTTCGCTCGTCGGGGCACGGCTGCCGGCGACGGCGCTGACCGCGGTAGCTGTGGTGGCAGCTGCACTGATCGCGCGGGAACTCGGCGGGCGGCGCTGGGCGCAGGTGCTGACCGCGGGGACTTATGCGATGGCAACGGTCGCCAATCAAGCGGCTGGTGGCCATCTGCTCAGCACCGGCACTGTCGATGTGTTCTTGTGGACAGTGACAACGTGGCTGCTGGTGAGGTGGGTACGGCTTCGCGAAGATCGGTTGCTGTTGTGGCTGGGTGTAGTTACGGCTATCGCGTTGCAGAACAAGTGGCTGATGGTGAGCTTTTGGGTCGTTGTTGCTCTCAGCGTGCTCGCAGTGGGTCCACGGGAGCTGTTGCGCCGCCCGCTGCTGTGGCTCGGTGCAGTGATCGTGTTGCTCGCGACGCTACCCAACCTGCTTTGGCAGGCCCACCACGGATGGCCCCAGCTCAGGATGACGCAGATCATCGCCAACGAAGTCAGCCTCTACTTCGGCGGTCGGTGGGGGTTTCTGCCACTGATGTTGATGACGGCTGGAGTGGGGGTGGGGATGGCGCTGTTCTGCTACGGCCTGTGGCGGCTGCTGCGCTCACCCGAGCTGCGCTCCTACCGCTTCCTCGGGTGGACCTTTATTGGACTGGTCGTACTCTTCATCGTCACCAGCGGTCGTTCCTATTACCTGGCGGGGCTCGTAGCGCTGCTGTTGGCCGCGGGCGCGGTGGAGTTGCAACGGCGCGAGCCGGCGCGCTGGTGGCGATGGGCATTCACCTGGCCAGCCTACGTCCTCTCGGCGATCATCGCCCTTACCGCCCTGCCAATATTGCCAGTCTCCTGGCCAACTCCTGCAAGGCTGTGGTCGCTGTCAAGCCTTGGCTGGCCGGAGCTGACGGATACGGTAGCTGGCGCCTACCGCGAGCTGCCGCCTGCAAAGCAGCGCACTACCGCGGTCGTCGCCAATTGGTACTGGGACGCCAGCGCCCTCGACCGGTACGGCCCGGACCGGGGGCTGCCACACCCTTTCAGCCCGCATCGCGGCTACTGGTACTTCGGCGCTCCAGCAAATGATGTTGACACTGTTCTCTTCGTCGGCTCCGACCCCGCCTACCTGCACCGGTATTTTACCGAGGTTCGGCAAGTAGCCACGGTGACCACGGGGCCCGCAATGAACCTCCTCTCGTTGCCCACACCGGTCTGGCTGTGCTCGGGTCAGCGGGCTTCGTGGTCACAGCTTTGGCTCCAGCTGCGTCATCTGTGAAGCGCCACTGACCGTCAGACGTCACCATCCACGTCGTAGACCTCGGTCGCGGGGTTTGCCAGCAACCGGTCAGCCAGCTCCCGCTTCAGGACAGTAAGGCGGCTCTCCTCCTCCCCGGTTCGTTCCTGCTGGCGGACCAGTGCGAGGAATTCCTCCCGCACGTATCCCTCGCGAAGGGCAACCGTGACGCTGCGTCCTCGGTAACCCAGCCGGAAAACGAAGCGCTCGCGCGTCGCACCCAGTTCGGGACGCGCCAATGCATCGTCGACGACATACCGGTCCCCGGTCACGGCACGGGTGACCATTTCGAACCCGTCGCGGGCGCCCGGGCCGGCAAAGGCCGTCTGCACCACGATCTCGCGTCGCTCCGGCAGACCATCCGGCTCCAGGAGCAGCGGCAGGACCCGTTCCATCACTTTGAAGGCATGGGCCACTCCCCCGGGAGAACCAGGACCGTGATAGCGCATCAGGTCCTCGAACGTATATGCCAGCGTGCTTCCCTGGTCCGCAACCTCAATGGTGTGGTTGATCACCCAACTCCTTCACGGCTGACGTGGCTGAGACCAGCAACGATACGTGACTCTTGCGCCGGAGATGAGCGTTCCCATTTCGCCCCCGACTGGCCGGTGCGCCCCATCAGGAGCGGGTGTCCGGCCTGCCAGCACCGTCGCGAGCGTTGACGCGTCGACGTTGCCGCCACTGAGTACCACGGCGACCCGGCGCCGGCGCTGGAGGTCGCGCTCCTTCATCAGCCGCGTCCTTCTCCGGGTTGTTGCCCTCCGGCACCACGACGACCGCCCGGGTACCGGTGGCCCGGACCGCGTAGGCCATGCTCTGGCCGTGGTTGCCGCGGGTGGCCGTGACCACCCCAGCGGGCGGGGTTGGCTCATGGCTGAGCCGATGCAGGTAGACCAACCCGCCGCGCACCTTGAACGCGCCGATCGGGGTGTGATTCTCGTGCTTGACCCAGACCCTCCGCGCCCACCGCCTCGCACAGCAAAGGCCAGCACAGCTGCGGCGTCACGAGCACCGACCGCGAAACGATGCGTTGAGCGTCTGCTAGCTCGTCCAAGCTGAACAGCGGGCCGGTCACGACACAGCCGGTCAGACCGAGTACCGCCAACCGCAATGCGCTCAATCATGTCGCCATCATGGCCTACGACTCGGCAGGCCAGCGACTCCCCGATGACCACGGGCCGCGTGAACCCTTGCATACCCCAGACAGCCCCTGATCGGTCAGACCCTAGGGATTCTCCGGATCCGACCAGGGGTCGAACCTTCGTACCGTCAGATATACAACGTACATTTGCCCTGGTTGGGCTTAACGGATCGAAGGTCTGCGACAGTGACAACGACCGAACTTCCCACCCTGACCACCACCTGCGTCAGCCAAAAAACCGATCTGGCGGAGCTTGTCGCCGGAGCCACAGCTGGCTGCGCGACGAGCTGGCGCGAGATCGTGAACCGGTTCGACGATCACCTCCAGCGCACGGCCCGAGCCCGAGGTCTCGACGGACCCACCGCCGCCGACGTCGTGCAACAGACCTGGCTGGCCGCGATCGCGAACATCGAGGCGCTGCGGACCGCACAGGCACTCGGCGGCTGGTTGCGCAGTATCCTGTACCGGGAGTGCTTGAAAGTGCTTACCCTCCGTAACCAGGAGACCCCACACGTCGACGAGATCGACCTGACCGGATACGCGCACGGTCGGACCGTCGTGATGTGCACCGAGCCGCGGTCGCCTGAGGAGGAGACGCTCCTGCGTGAGCAGGGGAGGTTGGTACATACGGCGCGACGCCGGCTGTCCCGCCGCGATCAGGATCTTCTCGAGCTCCTCGTGGTCGATCCGCCACTGCCCTACACCGAGATCTCGCGCCGGCTCGGAGTGCCGATCGGGAGCATCGGACCCACTCGGGCCAGGTGCTTCGCCAGATTGCGCCGCGAGCTCGCCACACTGGGCGTGAACAGCGGATACAGCGCTGGCAACGACCACCGAGGTCCCCGTCGAGGCAGGTCCATGCGCTGAAAAAGCTTTCTGTTCTCGCTTACTAGCCGCGTTAGGCTTCACCCATGCTGGTTGGGCGTGAGCACGAGCATGACCGGCTCCGGATCGTACTGGCGAATGCCGCACAGGGCGATCCCGAAGCTCTGATCATCCGTGGCGACCCGGGTATGGGGAAGTCCTGCCTCTTGCACGCCGCTGTCGAATGTGCCAACGGCATGCGGATCATCCGCGTCAACGGGCACGAAGCCGAGACCGACATCCCGTACGCCGCCTTGTCCATGCTTCTCGGACCGCTCATCCACGGGTTGCCGGGGCTTCCGGATGCACAAGCCACGGCATTGCGGGCGGCCCTCGACCTGGGTCCGGCCGTACACGGTGACCGGCTCGGCGTGGCCGCCGCAACGCTCACCTTGTTGGCCAACTCCGCCGACGAACGGCCGCTGTTCATCGCGGTGGATGACGCGCACCTGCTCGATCTCCCGTCACTGGAGGCACTGGTCTTCTCGATCCGCCGGATGCGCGCAGAGCGCATAGCTGTTGTGCTCACGGCCCGTTCCGCCGTCGACGTCTCGCCGGCTGCGGAGCGGTGGTTGGCCGCGCTCCCGGAGATGCCGCTGAACGGTCTGAACTTCGCAGCGGCCAAGCAGTTGGTGGCCGATCGAGGCGCGCTGTCCAGCGCGATGTGGGAAGCGACAGCCGGTAACCCGCTCGCATTGCAAGACCTGCCGACCACCTGGTCACCGAAGCTGCTGGTCGAGCCCGTGCCGCTCAGAACCCGGCTCGTGCGCGCCTACGAGCGGCGGATGGCCGGCCTGTCCCAGAACACCCGCCGCGCCGTCCTGCTCCTCGCGGTCGCGGGCTCGGCGGACGACGCAGTAGACGCTGCGCTGGCCCAGCAGGGACTCGGTCGACGCGACCTGGACGCAGCCGAGGACGCGGGACTGCTCGTGCAGGACACCAGCGGTGTCCGCTTCCGGCACCCGCTCGTCCGCAGCGCGGTCTACCACGCGGCCACTGCGGCGCGGAAGCGCACGGCGCATCGGGCCCTGGCCGCCGTCTACGCGCAGCGGCGCACCCCGGGCGCAGCGGAACGTCGCGCCTTCCATCTCGCAGCCGCGACCCCCAGCCCCGACGAGGACATCGCAGGGCAGATAGCCGCCGCGGCCAGGCAGGCGGCCGCCCGGCAGAGCCACGTCACGGCGCACGCCCTGTTCGAACGTGCGGCGCGATTGAGCCCGGCCGGCCCGGCGCGGATCCAGCGGCTTCTGGATGCGGCGCTGATGAGTCAGGCTGCCGGATGCGTCGGGGCCGCCGTACCGTTGCTCGAACTCGCGCTGACCGAAACGGACGATCAGCACTCGATCACCACCGTGCAGCACCTGCGGTGCCGCGTCCAGATGTGGTGCGGTCAACCGGTCGAAGGACGTGACGAACTCGTCGCCCTGGCCGACCGAATCGAGATCGCCGAACCCGCGTGGTCGGCCGTCATGCGCAGCCAGGCGGCTCTGACGAGCGCCTGGCTCGGCGACCATCGCCTGGCCGTGGACATGGCGCGCCGGGCGGCTCGTCTGGTGCAGCACCTGCCGGTGGTGACCCGCCTGCCGGTCGTCGTGATCGAGGCCCTCACCCTGGCCGTCGACGGCGCGACCACGCCAGCGCGCGATCTGCTCGCGTGGTGCGAGGAGCACCGGGCGGAGTACGACCCGCTGTCGATCGACCAGCTGCTCCTCCTCACCGCGGTCGCCTGCGCGTCGGTGGAGGACCATGCGTCGGCGCGCCGGTGGCTGGAGTCCGCAGTCAGGACGGCGCGGTCAGCAGGAGCCGTCGGTCTGCTGCCCTTCCCGCTGTCGGAGCTGGCGAGCGCATGCTGGCGCGACGGTGACTGGGCCGCGGGGCTGGCCCATGCGCACGCCGCAGTGAGCCTCACCGAGGAGACCGGCTGGTTGACCGAACTGCCGCATGCCTTGATCGTCCTGGCCACCTTCGAAGCGACCCTCGGCGACGCGACCGGCTGCCGGGAGCACACCGCCAGAGCCGTCGAGCTGGCCGCACCGTCTGGGGCCCGGATCTTCGAGGCTCGTGCGGCCAGGGCGATGGGCCTGCTGGAGCTGGGCGAGGGTCGTCCAGGCCCGGCGGCGGAGCACCTCTCCATCATCGCCGAGTTCACCTACGCGCGCGGGCTGGGCAACCCGGTTCTGCTCAGCTGGGCGGGCGATCTCGTCGAGGCGCACGTCCGCGCAGGGCAGCCAGACCGCGCCCAGCGCGCCTTCGACGTGCTCGTCCGAGAGGCCGAGAGGACCGGTCGACCGACCGAATGCGCGGTCGCCGCCCGCTGCCGCGGCCTGCTTCACACCGATGAGGAGCAGGCCCACGATGCGTTCACCGAGGCGCTGCAGTGGCACGAGCGGGCGCAACAGCCCTTCGAGCAGGCCCGCAGTCAGCTGTGCTTCGGCGAGTTCCTGCGGCGCCGCCGGCACCCGAAGGACGCCCGGCAGGTGCTCGCCGATGCACTGGACACCTTCACCCGGCTCGGCGCGAGATCGTGGGCGCAACGGACCGAAGCCGAGCTCCGCGCGACGGGAGCCGCGTCGCGCCCCCGCCGCGAACGTTCAATGATCCAGCTCACCCCCCAGGAGCTGCAGGTCGCGCTGGTCGTCGCGGACGGCGCCACCAATGTGGAGGCCGCCGCGCAGCTTTTCCTGTCCGCGAAGACGATCGAGTTCCACCTGTCGAACACCTATCGCAAACTGGGGATCCGGTCGCGCGCTCAGCTCGCCCGCTCCATCTTCGGGAGCACCTCGGGGACACTTCGCGGCAGCAAGGTCGGCGACGACGTCCCGCTCCCGGCCAGGTAAGGCCGCTGCTCAGGATCGAAGTACTTCGCCAGGTCAGCAGCCGTGATGTTCACCGCGCTGCGATTGAAAATGCTGCCGGTCCGTTCCAACGCGCTGGCGACGAGCCCGGAGCACACGTACTGGCCGTCTCTGTAGAACGTCAGCTTGCCGCCGGTGAGCATCGACAGGGCGATGCTGATGATCGTCAGCATGCCGTACTTGGCGTGGTTCTCCAGCACCCGTCTGGCGAACGCGACCGCCTCCATGCGATTCTCGTCCGAGGTCTTGATGCGGAAGATCTGATAGTGCCGCTCTTCGTACCCCTTAAGCGGAAACTCCCTGACACCCTTACCCACGGCCTCGATCAGGGTGCCGTCACGATCCACGATCAGCGCGGCGTGCGCCCAGTCCACGTATTTCCGGTCCTCCCCGTGGATCCGCATCTTCTGGCCGAATTTGATCAGCCAGCCCTGAAGACCGTGTCCCTTGACGAGGATGAAGTCCCCCGCATCGAACTCTGTCGCAGTGTCACCCGGCGCGCAGTGTTGCGGCGGCAGAGTATCCACGGGTTGCGAGGTAGAGAAGTCACCATGTTCGGTAGCCAAGCCAGGGCTTTCCATGTTCGCTCCAGGTTGTGTGGGGCGCCGGCGTCGCCAGTCCCCTTTATGGACCCTGTCGGAGGAACAGAGTTGTGCGGCGGCGCAGAGATACCCGCCGGGGCGAACTACGGAAGAACACCACCCATTCAGGGACGTTGCCCAGCGCGGTGTGCTCCACCGGATCCATCTCCTCGGGCAGCAACCGGGGCAGCACCGTGCACAACGCGTCCATCCGGGCGATCGCGCCGGACAGGTCACCGGTCAATGCCTGCGCGATGACCGCCCAGAACGACACCGGCACGAACGCACCCTCCCGGCCGGCGAAACCATCCGGATTCTCGGGTAGGTGGCGGTACAGGAACGGGTAGGCGTCCAGGGCATCGATGGTGCGCCGGACCAGCCGCCGCGCGCACTCCTCGTCGGGCCGCAACAAACCGAAGACCACAACCATCAGCGCCGCCGCATCCGGTTGCGGCGGCCGCTGCCCGTAAATCTGGGGGAGCATCCCATCGGCCCCGACGGCCGCCCGCACGCGCGCCACGAT
>JBOHHF010000519.1:0-33202 GCA_050700495.1 Pseudonocardiaceae bacterium | reverse complement strand
CCACCGCTACTGCCGCCAAGCCTGCCGCGTCGCCGAACATCGGAGGCTTCACATGTGACCTAACAACCCCGAAGGGTGGGGACTTTTAGTTGGCCACCAGCGGGGACCACAACTTGGCCGTTGACAGGGGGGAGGCGACCAGCTCGTTTCAATCACTCAAGACCCGACGGTGTGGGCAAGCACTCGATCTTGCATCACAAGAGCCCGACACACGTCACAGGGAGTTCGCAGGGGGCCAGCCAGCAACGCCAAACGCTCCTCGGCATGGTCCTGCCAGACTCACCACCTCAATGGCGCGGAGCGCCCCCTTGACCCCGTCGACGCGACGCAGAGGCCGGCCGGGTGTGAGGGAAACGGGAACGAAGTCAGGTCGAACCCACCAGTCGCCAACGCGGGGTATGTGCTGCGTCGACCACGACCTGGACGCTAACCGGCCGCGGAATGAGTGCCGTCCCAGGGATCGCGGAGTGACCCGCTGCGGCCATCTCGGCAGCCGTCATCGTCGGCTCGGGTTCGGGATGGGCGGCGGTGTCCGACAGAGGATCGGCTACCGGACCGGGATCCGGAACCCGCTGGTCAGCCGCTCAGGTGCGGCGAGGTCTCGGATGATCGCTGACGAGCTGGGTGTGGGTACGTCATGGGGGACATTTAGCGCCCAGCTTGGCAACACGGCGCCGGTGCGAGCCCGACACCGAGGTCGTCGCCATTTGAGTGGACCATCGGGGTCGCCCTCGCCGGATAGATCAGGCGCAGCCACATGTCGTCCTGCTGGACCTCCAGTCCGAAAAACCGGACGAGACGAGTCCGTCCGCCCTCCCACCGAGAGGCCTGCCCTATCCGTGCCCGAAGGACTGGCGAAGCACGGGGTCGACTGGGTATGGCGGGGAATCACGGTGTCAGAGACGCAACGAGGGCCCCGGAAGCTACGGAGACACTGATCGTCACTCCCCGATGGCGGCCCCGCCCAGTCATCCCAGGTCAGACGTCATTTCTACAGCGTGACGGGTCAAGGATTCGAACCTTGGAAGGCATCAGCCGACGGATTTACAGGACAGCGCCCGCGACGTACTGACCAGCAAGTACTTACCCTTGACACGGGTCCGGGGACCGAATAGGGCCCGGTCCTCTTCAGGCCAGACCAGGCACCGCAGCTGATCTGCTCTCGCACTACTCGCCCGGTCATCGAGCCGACCAACGGCGCTCTGGTCGGTGAGTGCGAGGGGCGCGCTGGGGTCGTACCTCCCCCGGAGCCAAGCCAGACTTTCGCAGATCGAAGGTTAATCTGCCGCATTTCGTATGAACTTAGCTCGCGGATCGAACGAACTATTTGGTGCTCGTGGGCCTGGCGCGTCAGAATACGAAAAGGATCATCACTGTCTCAGGTGACCCGCCGCCGATACGAACCGGCAGAACACGGGCGCGAGTAAAGTCTTCATGACCAGAGGCCGCTCGCGGTTCACCCCGAGGATTGGCGATGGTTGCCGACAACCTCGATCAATGGTCGCCAAAGGAGTCTTCGAGGACCAGGCGGGCGCGCGCTGGTACTTTCTCGTCAGGGAACACCTCCGCGCACAGCGCCAGCACGTCTTCGACGGCAGACAGGCCCAGGTGTTTGACGAGGAAGCGGATATCGTCGCTGTCACGCCGTCGAGCGGCGAGGACCTTCATCGCCAACAAGTGCTCCGGGGATGCGGCCGACACCCGCAGCCCGGGGTGATCGAACACCCGAGGGGCGGCAGCGTCACCGCCCGGCGCGACATAAACGCTGGCCTGCTCGTTGAGCCACCACTGCGGCAGACCGAGTTCTCCGGCCACTGCTCTGGCCTCATCCAGGACCACGCCATGCGGCTGAAAGACAGCATCAATATCGCGAGTCGCCCGGCGGGCGTCGTAAGCCAGCGCCATCGCCGCGCCACCAAAAACATAGAGATCCGCGACCACGCCGCGGCGGGCCAACCGGTCGCCGAGCCGACCGAAGGCATGCTCAATGGCGGCCCGATCAAGCAGTGGATCATCGACGCTCACGCGACCCCCAACTCCTGGGCCGCCACATACACTCCCCGCCGCCGGAACGCGGCAGGGGCGTGGACCAACGCATCTACCCGTGCAGCCCGGGTATTGAACGGGAACCACAACCGCCGCAACGACCTCGACTCGGCCCACGAAGGCGCTCCCCGCCCATCACGGGCCGCAAGATGCTCCGCCAGTGCGGCCAGGAACACATCCCAGCGTTCGTCGCCGGTACCGAGTGGTTCCGCCGCCAACAGGCCCCACCGCGTATCGAACGGTTCCCAGCGATACTCCTCCAGGAACTCCGCGATCAACCGCCATCGTCGCGATTCGTCGGCTCCGGCCAGCAGTGCACCGAGGCGCGCCAAGCTCAGCGGCTGGTACGCCTGGCCACGACCGCGATCATCCACGTTAACGACAGTAGTACACCCACAAGCCCCTACGCCCACGCCAACTACCAGGAGTTACCCGTTCCCTGGGGGCAGGCCAGCACGATCAGCAACCGGCTTCGCACAACGATACCTACGACAGCGCAAGCCTGCCGGTCAGCGGCACCCTGTGGGACAGGTGAGCCTCGAACCCACGACCGGGCCAGACGCCATGCCGCAGGCTGGGTCACCGCGCCATCGTTACCGACGGCAACCGGGACACAGTTCATGATCACCGCCATGACCACACCTCACCCAGGGTGCCCCTGCCGTGAGCAGCTGCTACCAGCCGTGCACGGTGACCACCGACCCCTCGACAGCGACGACACCTGCCCCGCATGCGAAACCGCCCACGGTGTGCAGCCCCAGCTCGCCCCGCCCACGGTCGCCGCGTGGACGTGCACGGCATGCGGCCTGCACTGGGCCACCACGGTGATCAACCCCACCCTCCGCGTCGCCCTGTCCGTGATCGGCCTGCTGCCCACACCGCAGCAGCGCACGGCCGCCCTGCTCGCCGTCCTGCATACCGAGGTCATCCACCGCGCTCAGACAAGGGAGCACACCATGGCCGTCACGGTCTGTTTCCCCTTAGATCAGGTCGTCCAGTTCGATGCTATGGCCACGGTCGATACAACCCTATGGCGGTGCCGGATCTGCGGGTAGGACGGCACCGCGAGAACAACACCACAGGCCACCAGCGACGCCATCGCATACCTGGACAGTGACCACGGCGGCATGAGGGACTGCGCATCGTAACGCAAGCGCACTCCGTGAGAAACGCCGGCCGGCTGCCGGTTCATCTCCATCAGCCCCATCCCCCGTGCGGTGCTCCCGGCGGCCCGGGCCGACGATGACTGTGACTTCAGCACGTAACGTGTCAACCGCGCATACACGTTGGCACGGCCCCCTTTACTCAACTCCCCAACCCGAACTGTCGACGAGGTGTATTGTGATCCGTCGTGGCATTCCAGACGGTGGGTTCAACTCAGCGAGGCGGCGACCCTGTGACACTCTGACCTTCACACGAAGACCTCACGGGACCGTGCCCAAACTGTGGCCGTGTATCAAATTTCGAGCTGACCAGTCACGCGTTGCAGGTCGGCGACAACCACCTCGCGTTCCATCTAGCATGTCGGGGCTGCACGAAATGCACGATCGTGATCGAAAAGTTCGTGACGCGAAACGGTGACGGCATGTATGAGCCTGTCTATTGGTGGCCAGTGCCAGGTGCGGGGCAACTCGATCCGGCCGTACCCGTCAACATTTCGGGCGCGTACGACGAGGGCGTGCGTTGCCTCGCCGTGCGCGCTCCGCGGGCGGCAGCGGTGATGTTCCGGTCCATGCTCGCTTTCGTGGTTGGAGACAAGGGCAGCCAACAGGCTCAAGCAGTGCGCGGCCTGAAGGGTCGACTCAAACGAATGGCGACGGACGGAGATCTTCACCCGAGTATTGCAGCTTGGGCAGAGAGCATTCGCGTCCTCGGTGATGGTGGTGCCCACCCGGATGAATTACCCGAACCAACACAGGAGGAGGCAGAAAACCTCGCTCGGCTGTGTCGGCGCTTGATCGAGGTCACATACGAGATCGAAGCGCGGATTACTCGTCAGCGCGGAGCACAGACTCCGGCTACACCGTAGTACGACGATGCTCATGCACTTGGTGACCCGCACAGGCCGGTGGAAGGTCGCTGAAACGTACAGGCCCTGCAGGTCGCTCGGCACCGGCGACGTTGCGGTATACACGAGCCGGCGCCACCCGGGGGGATGAGGCCGGCTCGTCTCCTCGGGTCAGTCGAAGTCGTCGGCACGAACCCTGGCGGTGAACGCGGACCATTCGGCCGCGGTGAACACGAGTGCCGGGCCAGCCGGTTCCAACTCAGGATGCACCCGGGGTAGCGGCACCACCACAGGTGCGGCGCCCACCAGGACGAGATCCCTCACCGATCACGGCCGTGCGACATCTCCGGCAGGTATTCGGCACAGCCACCCGTAGCCGGCCGGTCAGCGCCGGACACAACCGGACTAGACGAAGATCGGCACTTGACCGCGTAGACGCTGGTCAGGAGCTAATACAGCTAGTGTGGCGGGTCAAGGATTCGAACCTTGGAAGGCATCAGCCGACGGATTTACAGTCCGCTCCCATTGGCCGCTCGGGCAACCCGCCTGGGTGGCCGGTTGTGCCGACCGTGGGCAACGATACACAGGGTGACACCGGCGTGACGAGTAAGGTCGGCATCCGGCTGGAGCGGGAGGTGGATGCGATGGCGGATCCGTCGTTCGATGTGGTCAGCAAGGTCGACCGGCAGGAAGCGGACAACGCGCTCAACCAGGCTGCCAAGGAGCTGTCGACCCGATTCGACTTCCGAGGTACCGGAGCGAAGGTGACCTGGGCCAGTGAGGAGGCGATGACGATCGAGGCCGAGACCGAGCAGCGGTGTCGCGCCGCCGTCGACGTGGTGCAGAGCAAGCTGGTCAAGCGGGGCATCTCGCTGAAGGCCTTCGAGGTGGACGAGCCGGCCGTCTCGGGCAAGGTCTACCGAACCACCGGGCGCATCCTGCAGGGCATCAGCCAGGACAAGGCCAAGGAGATCGCCAAGGCGGTGCGCGAGGAGAAGCTCAAGGGTGTCCAGGCCCAGGTCCAGGGTGACCAGCTTCGCATCTCGGGTAAGAAGAAGGACGACCTGCAAGCCGTCATCGCCCTGTTGAAGGGCCGCGATTTCGGCGTCGCCCTGCAGTTCATCAACTTTCGATGAAGGGGATCGTCCTCGCCGGCGGCAGCGGCACCCGGCTGCATCCGATCACCCAGGCCCTCTCCAAGCAGCTGCTGCCGGTGTACGACAAGCCGATGGTGTACTACCCGCTCTCGGTGCTCATGCTGGCCGGGATCCGGGAGATTCTGGTCATCTCCACCCCGTGGGACCTGCCGCTGTTTCGCCGCCTGCTCGGTGACGGCGCCACGCTGGGCCTGCGGTTGAGCTATGCCGAGCAGCCCCAGCCCAACGGCCTGGCCGAGGCCTTCGTGGTTGGCGCGGACTTCATCGGGGACGACCCGGTCGCCCTCGTCCTGGGCGACAACATCTTCTACGGCCACGGCTTCTCCACCACGCTGCAGCAGTGTCTGGCCGCCCTGGACGGTTGTGTGCTGTTCGGGTACCCGGTCAAGGACCCGCAGCGCTACGGGGTCGGCGAGGTCGACGCCGCCGGCACGCTGATCTCCATTGAGGAGAAGCCGGCAGCGCCCCGCTCGAACAGGGCGATCACCGGCTTGTACTTCTACGACCACGACGTCGTGAAGGTGGCTCGCTCGCTCACCCCGTCCGCGCGTGGCGAGCTGGAGATCACCGACGTGAACCTGCACTATCTGCGGCAAGGCCGGGCGACGATGATCGACTTGGGCCGTGGGTTCGCCTGGCTGGACACCGGAACCCACGAGTCACTGCTCGAGGCCGGCCAGTTCGTTCAGGTACTCGAGCACCGCCAGGGGGTGCGCATCGCCTGCTTGGAGGAGATCGCGCTGCGGATGGGTTTCATCGACGCCGACGCCTGCCACGCGCTAGGTGAGGCACTGGCGAAGTCGGGCTACGGGCAGTACGTCATGGAAGTTGCCCGCTCCGCGCGCTGACCAGGGGAGTCAGGGCAGCTGACGCCGAGCCATCTCCTCGAGGCGGTTGACCCGATCCGCGATTGGCGGATGCGTGGAGAACAACCGCGCCGCGCCGTCGCCCGGCCGGAACGGGTTGGCGATCATGAGGTGGGACTGCGAGGTTAACGCGGGCTCCGGGCGAAGCGGCGCTGCGCGGGTGCCGTACTCCAGCTTGCGCAGTGCGCTGGCCAGCGCCAGCGGGTCGCCGGTGAGCTGCGCACCGGAGGCGTCGGCCTGGTACTCCCGCGATCGGCTCACTGCCATCTGCACGATGCCGGCCGCGATCGGGCCGAGCAGCGCGATCAGGATCATGGCGACCGGGTTCGGACGATCACCGCCACCGCCACCGAAGATCCCCGCGAACAGCGCCAGGTTGGACAACGCCGACACCATGCCGGCCAGGGCTCCGGCCACGGAGGAGATCAAGATGTCCCGGTTGTAGACATGCGACAGTTCATGGCCGAGTACGCCGCGCAGTTCGCGCTCGTCCAGCAGTTCGAGGATCCCTACGGTGCAACACACCGCCGCGTGACGCGGGTTGCGGCCGGTGGCGAAGGCATTGGGTGCTTGCGTGGGGCTGACGTACAACCGCGGCATCGGCTGGCGTGCGTCGGTGGCCAACTCCCGCACTATCCGATACATCGTGGGCTGCTCGGGCTCAGACACCGGTCGAGCATGCATTGCTCGCAGGGCCAATTTGTCCGAGTTGAAGTAGGCGTAGGCGTTCATTCCCACCACGAGTACCAGGGCGATGAGCACTCCGGTGCGGCCGAAGAACGACCCGATCAGCACGACCAGTGCCGACAGCCCGCCGAGCAGCAACGCGGTCTTCAGCCCGTTGACGTGGTTGTGCACGGTCAACCTCCCGGTGTGTTTCGGGCTCCATTCACTGCAACGCGCCCACCAGGTACGGGGTTCCGCGGGATCAAACCAACGCCACCGCTCAAGCGACACACCGTGCAGCAGCAACGGACACACCGTGCACGGGAGCGACATGCTCGGAGGGAGCCGACCTACGGTGTCGGCAGCTCGGCGCTGATCTCCTGCAGCCAGATGGCGATCTCGGCGGTTTGGTCGAACGTGGTGTGCGCCGGCTGGTCGGCGAGCCAGGCGCCGCTCGGATCCTGGATACCGAGCAGATGGTCGGCAATGGTCACCGTCAGCTCCGCGCAGCGCGGGTCGCCGGTGATCCTGGCGAGGACGGCGGCTCCCCAGGCCACCTTGTGGCTGGTAGGGCAGGCTCGGAGATTGCCGGCACACGACAACGCGAAGTCGAGGTAACCGCGGGCGGCATGCAGGTGCGCGTCGTCGGCCGTTGCCTCGAACAGCTTGGCCAGGAACCCCCTCACTCTTGTGGCCGGCCGAGGTGGTGAAGTCGTGGTCGGGGCGCATGAACCGACCCCGGATGAACGTCAGCAGGCGAGCGGCGTCCCGAGCTCGACCGGCCAGCTGAAAAAGGTACGGGGACTTGTAGTAGCAGGCCAGGTCATCGGCATCGGGACCGTACGAGCCGTCGTCGCGCAGCCGGGTCACGAGCCATTCCACAGCTCGATCGGCGGCCTGCTCGTACCGCGTCATTGCCGTCATCAGCGCCACCTCCGCACGCTCGCGCCTTCGACCGTAGCGGAGCGCAAGACCGGTCAGTTCCGCCTAGCCGAGGCCACCTGCGTGCAGGAGAGCCGGACACACCGTGCACAAGATCGCGACACACCGTGCATGAGAGCACGACACACGGGGGGTGGGGGTGGTTAAGGACGGAGCTCCAGGGTGCAGCACTTGGGGCCACCGCCGGCCCGGCGGAGTTCTGAGACGTCGACGAAGACGGGCTCGAAGCCGCGGGCGGCCAGTGCACATCCGAGGTTCACCGCTTCGACGGGCAGCACCACCGAGCATCCGTCGGACACCCCGTTGAGCCCCAGGCACGCCGCGTCGGCCGCGCTGGCGATCACCGCGTCGGGGAACAATCGCGCCAGCACCCGCCACGAGCCTGGCGAGAACGCCGCCGGGTAGTAGGCGATCAGCGGAGCGGTCGGCGAATCGTCGAGCACCAGCAAGCAGGTGTCGAGGTGGTAGTAGTAGGGATCGATCAGCCGCAGCGAGATCACCGGCACCCCGAGTACCTCCTGCGCCTCGGGGTGCGCCGCGGGTTCGGTGCGAAATCCGGCGCCGGCCAGCAGCAGCCGACCGGTCCAGGCCAGATCTCCCTCACCTTCGTTGATCGCGCTGGGCATCACCACCTCGGGCGCCCCGTGCGCGGCGAACCAGCGCCGGTAGTGCTCCGCTTCGGCCGCCCGTTGCACGTCCCGGAAGCGGGCCCCCAGCACGACGCCACCGACCACGGTGCCGGCATTGGCCGCGAACACCATGTCCGGCAGGTCCGGCTCGGGATCGATCACCTCCACGGCGTGCCCGAGCGCGCGGTAAGTGTCGGCCAGCGCGGTCCACTGCGCCATCGCCCGCGCGGTGTCCACCGGCTGGCTGGGGTCCATCCAGGGGTTGATCAAGTAGCTCACCGTGAAGTACCGCGGTGGGCACATCAGGTACCGGCGCGCTGTCCCCCAGCGCAGTGACCTCGCTGATGTCAGAGCGGACGACATGATCCGATGGTATGGAGCACCGTGCCCGGGGCTCAATGCCGTTTCATTGTCTGTATACCAGCAGAATGTTGCGCATGGACTCGCTTGACCATCAGATCGTGGCGCAGCTGGTTGCCGACGCCCGCTCCAGCTATGCGGAGATCGGCAACATCGTCGGGCTGTCGGCTCCCGCCGTGAAGCGCCGGGTGGACAAACTGCTGGACGCCGGCGTGCTGCGCGGCTTCACCGCAGTGGTCGACCCCGGGGCGTTGGGCTGGGGCACCGAGGCCTTCGTCGAAGTGCACTGCCGGGGCAACGTGTCCCCCACCCGGATCCGGGCCGGTCTGGTATCGCTGCCCGAGGTGGTGGCGGCCTACACGGTGTCCGGGGCGGCGGACGCGATCGTGCACCTGCGCGCCGGAGGCATCGCGCACCTGGAAACCACGCTGGAACGGCTCCGAGCGGTGGAGTTCGTCGACCGGACGGTCTCCACCGTGGTGCTGTCCACCCTGTTCGAACGAGTGCCGCTACGCGGCTCGTGAGTGGCGTTGAGTGGTGGAACGTTGAGGTGGTGGAACACTGTTACACACTCACGACTATGACTGTGCTTCTGGAGCGGCGCGGCGGCGTCGCCGTGCTGACGGTGTCCGACCCGGCCCACCGCAACGCCCTGACCCTCGACCTGTCCGACCGGTTGGCTCGTGCCGTCGGGGAGTGCGACCGCGACGAATCGGTGCACGCCATCGTGATCACCGGCGCCCCGCCCGCCTTCTGCGCCGGGGGCGACCTCGCCGCGCTCGCGGCCGTGGGGAAGTCCGGCTCCGCCGCTGAACTGCACCGCATCTACGCCGGATTTCTCGCAGTGGCGAATGCCGCGGTGCCCACCATCGCGGCCGTCAACGGACCAGCGGTGGGCGCCGGGCTCAACCTGGCACTGGCCTGCGATCTGCGCCTGGTCGGCCCCGGCGCATCCTTCGACGCCCGCTTCCTGCAACTGGGTATCCATCCCGGCGGAGGCATGACGTGGCTTGCGCACCGCGCGGTCGGTTCCCAGACCGCCGCCGCGATGACGCTGTTCGGTGAGCCGCTGGACGCCCAGGAGGCGGTGCGCACCGGCCTGGCCTACCGCCTGGTCGACGTCGACGACGAGCCCCGCTCGCCCGCCGCCCACGAAGCGGTGGTCGCCGCGGCGGTTGATCTCGCCCGCCGGGCCGTAGCGGCCCCCCGCGATCTCGTGGTCGCCACCAAAGCCGCCCTACGGGCCACCGCCGTGATGCCGCTACACGCCGACGCGGTGCACTACGAGACGGCCCCCCAGCTGGCATCACTCCGCTCCGAGCCCTTCACCCGCTCGGAACACTGAACCGCCGCATACGCCTCGCGCCACCCCAGCGCACTGCACCTCCCGAGCTCAACAGCAGACCCGTCCGACGTCCTCCAAACTGCCTCTTTGTTGAGCTCTGGAACAGCAGAGCTCATCCCCGGCGCGGGCCGGTTGCTGTCAGCGCACCCTGGGTCTTGCTGCGGGCATCGTCGGAGCATATGCGTTGTGGTCCGGGTGGGTATCGTGTGCGAGCTGGCCGTCCAGGCCGCTGACGTCGCAGACTGCTTCCATTACCGCTGCCTCTGAGCTGGCCAGACGGCTCAGGTGCACCAGGTTGGTCACCTGTTCTGACGACAACACGTGACGGACGAGGAACTTCGTGGCGTGGGCGAGCGGTATGCGCTGCCCAGTCCAGAACTCCATCTGTACAGGTCCGTCGAGGAGACGTGGAACAAGCAGTTCGCGGTGTTCGCGGAAGGACGGTGTTCGTCCGTAAAGCATCTCGATGGCGACCCGGTTGAGCCAGCAGCGGGAGGTTCGAAGGCGCTGCAGCCCGAGACCGATGTGCAGCTCCTGACCAAGCGTAGGCAGTGACATGCCCGCTCCTTGGCGCGGCATCAGTGGAACTCCAACCGCACATTCGCTCCAGGTGCGAATGTCGTAGTCGGGGGAGCGGGGGGTGCGCAGGGCCGCCTTGCAGGCGACGTGCGCCACGTGGTGAGACTCGGGTGGCCTGGCTGGCTCGGCGCCACGGAGCCAGCGAAGAACCGAATTCCAGGCTGATAACACGGAGTCCACTTCGGCGACAGTACAGACTCGACCGTAGCCGTCGGGTTTGTACATCACCAACAACAGTGAGTCGCTCATGCTGAATGTCTTTCGATCACGTAGTCCGCGAGAACAAGCGCGTCGAGCTGGCAGCGCAGAAATGTGCGCACGGCATCGCTCGGGGTACGGACAATGGGCTCATCGGAGTGATTGAGCGACGTGTTGAGTACGATCGGAAGCCCGGATCGAGCGCGGTAGCAGGCGATTAATGACCAAAAATCCCCATTGGAGATCCTGCGCACCGTCTGCACGCGAGCAGACCCATCGACATGCACGACCGCTGGGATCCGGTGCCGGTGAAGGTCACGCACGGCGGCAGTCGCGAGCATATACGGGTACACATCGCGCCCGGCGGGTTGGACGTCGAAGTATTCGTGGGCGTCCTCGGCGAGCACAGCCGGTGCGAGCGGCCGAAAGTCCTCACGGCCCTTAATGTCGGCGTTAAGACGGTGGACGGCCTCGGAGCGACTAGGGGCGGCAAGGATGCTGCGATGGCCGAGGGCACGGGGACCGAACTCCATCGGTCCGCGGCACCAGCCGATAATCTTGTCTTCGTGCAACAGTTCGGCAGCACGCTCGTGGGGTCGAGTCAGCTGATGCACCTGGTAGCAGGCGGGCAACTCATCCAGGCAGCGTCGGACATCGCATTCGTCGATGTCGGACCCGAGGAACGTGTGCTCTTGTGAAGCTCGCGGGTAGTTCCGCTGGCTGTCGCGCTCCACGACAAGCGCTGCGCCAATGCTGGTGCCAGCATCGCCCGCGGCGGGCTGGATGAAGGCTTGATCGAACTCACCGCAGGCAATCACGGCGGCGTTCGCGACTGCGTTGAGCGCGACACCACCGGCCAGGCAGAGGTTGTGGGAGCCGACGAGCCGGCGAGCAAAGCGCAGGTAGCCCAGTACGAGCCGCTCGGTGAGCCGCTGGGTGGCGTAGGCGATGTCGCGGTGGCGGGCGGTGATGTCATCGCTGGGACTCCTTGGGGGACCCAATAGCTCGACGAGGAGCGGGCTGAACAGACACCGCTTGCCGCTAGGACTGCGGTGATGGTCGAAATAGGCCAAGTTCAGGCGGAGCTTCCCACTGGCCGGATCGAGTGAAGCGAGTCTGCCAACCTGATCGGCCATGACCGCACTCCCGTATGCGGCGAGACCCATGACCTTGTACTCATCCCGCTGCGGGCGGAAGCCGAGAAAACGGGTAACCATCGAGTACAGATATCCGATGGAGTGCGGATAAGTGATGGCATGCCGTCGCAGCAGGTGCCCGTCGCGACCCTCGAACACGCAGGCCGTCTCGTACTCGCCTCGCCCATCAATAGTGACCACCGTCGCGTCGTCGAAAGGGGAGACGAGGTAAGCGCTGGCGGCATGCGCGAGGTGGTGAGCCACGGGTCTGATCGGCACATGGTCAGGTGCCAGTCCCGATCGGCGGATCTCACCAGGCAGTCTCCGACGCTTTCGATACTTGTCGATATCCGAGACCAGCGATCCGAGCGAGGTGGGAAAGGCGTATCGAGTGTTCACCACTGGGAGCAGCAGTTGTCGGCGCGGGTCGACAAACAGCGCGATGGCGGCAAGGTCGTCTGGATCGACGCCAGCATGGTTCAGGCACCATCGCGCTGCCTGATGTGGGAATTGTTTGGTGTGCTTGACGCGGGTGAAGCGTTCCTCTTCGGCAGCGGCCAGGACCCGGCCATTGGCGACCAGTGCGGCTGCCGCGTCGTGGGTACCGAAGTTGACGCCGAGGACCGGGTTGTCAGTCACCCGGCGCGGACCGGCTTCGATGTGATCAATTCCTGCCCGCCAAGATAAGGCCGTAGGGCCTCGGGGATCCGCACCGAGCCGTCGGGCTGGACGTGGTTCTCCAGGATCGCAAGCACAGCACGGTCGGTGATACCGGTTGCTGAAAGGGTGTGCAAGAGGTTGATCTTCCCGCCGTCGCGGTACCGGATCTTGAACCGTCGAGCCTGGTAGTCAGTGAGGTTGGAGTTCGAGTGCGTCTCCCGATAGTCACCGAAGCCGGGGAACCAGGACTCGGTGTCGTATTTCTTGTATGCCGGTGCGCCGAGATCACCGAGGCAGACCCGCACAACGCGGTATGGCAGCTCCAAGTCCCGCAGAATGTCCTCAGCGTTGCGCTGGCATTTATCGAGCCAGGGCCCGGAGTCCTCCGGGCGGCACAGCACTATCTGCTCGACCTTGTGGAACTGGTGGGCGCGGTAGGCGCCTCGGTGCACGCGACCCGCCGCGCCCGCCTCGGTACGGAAGCAGGGGGAGAACGCAGAGACGCAGATCGGTAGGTCCTCGACGTCCAGAATCTGGTCGCCATAATATCCGATGAGGGTCTGCTCGGAGGTGCCGATCAGGGCGAGGTCGATGCCCTGCACCTGGTAGACCTCCTCGGCGAAGAAGGGCAGGTAGCCGGTACCGAAGAACACCTTCTCCCGCGCGAGCAGCGGGGTCATCATGGGCATGAACCCGCGACCATGCAGCAAGGTCTGCGCATGGGTGAACACCGCCCACGCTAGTCGCGCGCCGTCACCGCGCCAGTAGTAGAAACCCGAACCGGCGACCTCTGCGCCGCGAGCCAGGTCCAAGATCCCCAGAGCCGCGCCCACCGTGTCGTGGTAGCGGGCGTCATCAGCGGGAACCGGGTCGCCCTCGCGGCGCAGCTCAACGTTGCCGCTGTCGTCGTCCCCCGCCGGGGTGTCATCCGGCAGTAGATTGGGCAACCTCGCCCAAAGGTCGTCGCGGACTTCCTGTAGTGTGCGAACCTCGTCGGTGACAACGCGCAGCTCGTCTTTCAGCGCCCGCGCGGCCTCCATGTCAACCTGCTCACGGCTCTTGCCCTGCCGCTTCTGCTGCGCCCGCAGGTCGTCGGATCGGGCGATCGCCTGGCGAAGCTCGGCGTCAACCTTGACGAGATGGTCGACATCCACATCCGCGCCACGCTGCTCGACGGTACGCCGAACGCGGTCGGGATCGGTCCGGAGCAGGGCGATGTCAATCACGCTGTGGCCTTTCGGGCTGGTCTTCGACGAACTGCGAGTGTATCCGCGTGGCGCAGGCACCTTCCTGCGGGTTTCGGCCCCCATCGAGGCGCCGAAACCATTGCTGAGCGGTCGCCTGCGGGGATTCGGCCGAGAGAGGAGAGGAGGCCGCGGCCAGCGCGGCCTTAACGTGATCCGTTGTGGACATCGTGATCACGGTAGCCGTGACCCGCGGATCGCCCAGCGCCCATTGCAAAGCGGCAGGCGCAGCTTGCTGCGCGGCGTCAAGGTCGCGATCGGTGACGAGGAGCCCACGCCGGAGCGGTGACATCCCCAGGAAGTCCAGACCTGCCTGGCGCAGCCGATTCAGGTAGAGGGCGGGCCAGGGCTCCGCGATGTTGTACTGGGCTGCGATTCCGTCGATGCCGTCCACCACAGTTGCAGCGAGCAGGTGCCGCGGTGAGTGGCTGTAGGCCACCACCGAGTCGACTCTCCCTGTGTTGCGGGCCAGCACGCTGCCGATGGTGACGAACTCGCGGACAGCGTCGGCTGCAGCCAGTAGCGATAGGTCACGGGTGCGCTTCAGGTCGAGCTCCCACACCACAGTGTTCACGCGCGCGACGCCTAGCGTCTCGCAACTCGTGTGGACCGCCTCTTCGATGCGAGCGGCCCACGCGGCCCGGCCGGCGTCAAGAGGTGCCTCCACTTTGATCAGGTGCCGAAGTGGCGGATAGTCTGCGAGCTGCACTGCCTCCCGGATGGCCCATTGGGTACCGAGCATCGGGTTGGAATGAACGTTGGACACACCGGCCCGGCACGCGAGGGCCAGCGCCTCGACGCCGGGCCGGGAGTCCTTGTCCGGCAGCAGGTGTCCCGCGGCGAACGTACTGGTGCCGAAACAGAGGCGATCCGCGCTCACTCGCCCGCGGTGAGGGTACGCGGCTTGATGGTCTCGAAGAAGGCAATCGGTTGTTGCGGCCCGACGACCTTGTCGAATCGAAGCTCGCCGAGCTGGGGTCGGTAGTGTTGACGATCGGGGTTGTCGATGTCGAATTGCGGGCTGTCTCGGTAGCCAGTCAGCCGGCGGAAGGTCTCCCGCTTCTCAGCGAGGCTCATACCCCATAGCACGGGTGGGTTCTGCTGGCTAATGCAGATGGTGGCCAGCCCCTGCGGGCTGATCCGTAGTTTCCAGCATCCCCCGCACGGGTAGTCCCAGGTCCACATCGCGAGCACGGCGACCTTCACGCCGGTGTCTCCGACGTCGTAGTAGTTGTACGAGGGGTTGTCGCCCTCAATGTCGTGCAGCGGGATCGGTCGCAGTTCCCCGATACCCCGGAGTGCGTCGAGGATCAGATCCTCCTCGACGCACTCCGCATCCCAGAACTTCTGACCTTCGTCTGAGAGTTGCGCAGGGTTGGACGGGAAGAACTGGTTCAACTTGATCGCGAGCTGGCCTGGCCAGCCCCTGCTGTTCAGGTCGGCGGCGAAGTCGACGAACGACGGCAACTCCTTCAGGGTGGAACGCATCGTGCAGCAGCTCATTTTCGTCATCGTGGGCAGCAGCTCAACGCAGCGCTCAATACTCCGCAGGGTCTCGGTGAAGAAGTTGGCCCGCGTGACGAAAAGGTTCCGCTGCTCATCGAGCGTGTCCAAGCTGACGATCACGCGGGTCAACCCGGCCTCGGCAGCGTCCTCGATGATCCGGAACAAACGGTAGCCGTTGGTGGTGACGATCTGCTGCTCGAAGCCGACTTCCTTGGCGGCTCGGACGATATCCAGGAAGTCACGTCGAACGGTCGGCTCGCCGCCGGTGTAGTGCACACGTCGGAGCCCCAGTTCGTGGGCGGCCTGAAGAACCTCCACTGCCTCCTCAAGCGATGGTTGAGTGATCACCTTCTGCGGTCCGGCCGGCAGGCAGTATTGGCAGCGGATGTTGCAACGGGAGGTGATCCCAAACCGCAGGTTCCACTTGCGCATGCCCGGCGCGAACCGATTGTCCATGACGATCATGTGTCGTTCCTCCTCCCTGCCGACCGTACTGGTTGCTTCCGCCATCGTGCTGTGCGTCAGTCGGATTGGTGGTCTGGGCTGTACGCCCACTACGTCAAGCGGGCTCGTCCCCTTTTGGCCGAGTCAGTACAGCGGGGTTGACCCACACCAGGTGGGCAGTGATGTGCGGGCGGCGGGTGAACGCGCGCACTGCGCGTTCAGGCGATCGCAGGCTCACGTGTACGCCGCGATCCACCCCGACGACCTCGGCGCAGTGCTCGAACGCGATGCCCCAGGCCGCGATCCGGCCGTCCGCCCGTTCGCCGTACTCCTGCACCACCGCGAACAGTCCGGGTGCCTCCTCGGCTACCAGCTCCTGGATCAACTCGGTGAATTCCGCCTCGCCGCACAGCGGCGTGAGCGCGGCCGGGTCGACCTCTGCGGGCGGTTGATCTGTCTGCACTAGCATCGTGACCTCCTGGAGCGCGTCTCTCTCCGCCCCAGGATGATCTGGACTGTCCGAATGAGCAAGTGGACAGTCCAGCAACCACCCGAGTGGGCTAGTGTGGCGTGCCTTCAACACCCGTATCCCGGGAGGTCGGTCATGACCCAGGGCCTGGACGCCAGCGGGTCCGTCGTGCATCGCTGGCAACTCGCCGCGGCCCTCAAGGCGCAGCGCGAGCAGACCGGGCTCACCCAGGAGCAGGCGATCGACCGGCTGGTCAGGGGCTCGGGGCGCTGGTCGAGATCGAAGCTGTCTCGGGTGGAGAACCGCGAGCACCACCTCAAGCCGCGCGAGGTCGAACAGCTTCTCGACGCCTACGGCGTTACCGACACCGCAACTCGCACCGAGCTCGTGCAGTTGGCCGGTGGTCCGCGCGACCAGGGCTGGTGGGACAGCTTCGGGAAGACGTTCACCGACAACATGCGAACGCTGCTGAGCTTGGAGAGCGGTCTGGTCGCGCTCCGTGATTTCCAGAACCAGCTCGTACACGGCCTGTTGCAGACCGGCGACTACACCCGGGCGGTTGCGATGTCGATCAACCCGGGTCTGTTCGGTCCGGCTGAGCTGGAGCGCCGGGTCGCCGCTCGGATGGCCCGGCAGCAGATCCTCACCAAGGATCCGCCGCCGCAGCTACACTTCATCCTGGACGAGGCGATCCTGCGGCGAGTGGTCGGTGACGGGATCGTCATGCATGATCAGATGCGCAAGCTTCTGCATGCGGCCGAGGCACCGAACACCAGCATCCAGGTGCTGCCCTGCGGCGTGGGCGGCAGCCCTGGCCTGGAGGGACCATTCTCCCTTCTCACCCTGCCCGACCCGATCCCGGACATCGGGTACATTGAAAGCGTCGCCGGTACCTTCTATATCGAAGACCGGGACCGGGTGCGAGACTTGGTGTTGCGCTTCGGCATCCTGAGCAACCGAGCACTGCCCCAGGAGGACTCCGCCGAGTTGATCGTCGAGGCGATGAAGGGTTATCAGTGACCATGCGCGAAGGAGGTCACCGGATGACGCAGGTAGACCACCTGGCCCAGATTCAGTGGCGCACGAGCAGCTTCTCCAATGGTGGTGATGGTGGCGGCAACTGCGTCGAGGTTGCCGCGCTGCCGGACGGTCGGATCGCCGTCCGCAACAGCAACCACCCCGACGCCGGTGCCGTGCTCTTCACCCGCGCCGAGATGGACGCCTGGATCAAGGGCGTCAAGGCCGGCGAGTTCGACGACCTCGCCTGACCGTCCAGGAGACCGCCGAAGGTCAACACCACCTTCACGGTAGGTCGCATGGCGGGCAGAGTCGGGGCTGCACCCACTGGTCACTACGAGGAGTCGCCGTGCCGATGTTGGGCCACGTCAGGATGCCGACCAGGCGGTTGCCCATCTGACGGAGCACGGACGGGCGGAGGGCGGGGTCAGCCGGTACGGGCGGCGAGGTAGGTGGTTACTGAGGCTAGGGCTTCACGGGCGGGGCCGGGGGGGAGCACTGCGAGTTCGGCTCTCGCGGAGTCGGTGTAGGAGTGCAGGGCGGCCACGGCGCGGTCCAGACCCGGCGAGCTGCGCAGCAGGTGCAACGCCTCGGCGATCAGGGTGTCATCGGTGAGCGGGCCGGCCAGCAGTACGCGAAGGCGGTCGACGCCAGGTTCGGTCAGCGCGTAGAGCATCGGCAGGGTGCGGACGCCCTCGCGCAGGTCGGTCCCCGGCGTCTTGCCGGACTGGGCGGCCGGTGAGGCGATGTCGATGATGTCGTCGGAGATCTGGAACGCGATGCCGATCTTCTCGCCGAACCGGCGCAACGCGTCGATGCGCTCCTGGGAAGCGCCGGAGAACATCGCGCCGTAGCGGCCTGCGGTGGCGATGAGCGAGCCGGTCTTCTCCGTGACCACCGCCAGGTAGTGCGCCACCGGGTCGGCGCCGGGCGTGGGGCCCAGCGTCTCGCGCATCTGGCCGGTGACCAGCTCGGCGAAGGTGCACGCGATGATCCGCACCGCTTCCGGTCCAAGGTCGGCGACCAGCCGGGAGGCGTGCGCGAACAGGAAATCGCCGGTGAGGATCGCGACCGTGTTGTCCCATCGGGCATTCGCACTCACCGCCCCACGCCGCATGGTGGCCTCGTCCATCACGTCGTCGTGGTAGAGCGTGGCGAGATGTACCAGCTCCACGACCGCGGCCGCGCGCACCACGTCCGGCATCCACCTGGTGTCCCGATCCCGCCCGAACTGCCCGGCGAGCAGGGTGAACAGTGGACGGAACCGCTTGCCTCCGGCGTCGACAAGGTGCAGCGATGCCTCGGTGAGGAAGCGGAACTCGCTTTGCACCTCCCGGTGCAGCAGCTCTTCTACTTGAGACAGGCCCTGCTCCAATAGAGCCCGCAATGCTGGATCGCCCAGCTCCACGCCGGCGACCTGCTCAGATGTCGACCCGTTCATCACCGGATCAGGAGGCGAACACGCCGAGCGCGGCCCAGTCCAGGGCGAAGGTGGGCAATACTCCAAGTAACAGCGTGACCACCACGCCGAGCGTAATAGCGGCGGTGGTGAACGCGCCGGGCACGCTCACCGTCGGACCGTCGGCGGCAGGTTCGCTGAAGTACATCAGCACCACCACCCGCAGGTAGAAGAACGCGGCCACCGCACTGGCCACTAGGGCCACCACCACCAGCGGCGCCATCCCGTCCGCCAGCGCTGCGCTGAACACCGCAAACTTGCCGGTGAATCCACTGGTCAGCGGGATGCCGGCGAGCGCGAAGAGCAGGAAGGCGAAAACCGCGGCGGTCAACGGCGAGCGTTTGGCCAACCCGGCCCACTGCGACAGGTGGGTGGCCTCACCGTCGGCATCGCGCACCAGGGTGACCACCCCGAAGGCGGCCAACGTGGTGAAGCCGTAGGCGAGCAGGTAGAACATCGTGCCGGACAGGCCCTGTTCGGTCAGCGCGATCGCCCCGACCAGCAGGAAGCCGGCGTGCGCCACCGATGAGTAGGCGATCATGCGCTTGATGTCGGTCTGGGTGAGGCCCAGCACCGCGCCGATCACCATCGAGAAGATCGCGACGCCCCACAGCAGGCCGCGCCACTCCCAGCGGGTGCCCTCGAAGCCCACCGTCAGCACCCGCAGGATGGCACCGAAGGCAGCGACCTTGGTGCAGGCCGCCATGAACGCCGTCACCGGCGTCGGCGCGCCCTGGTAGACGTCCGGGGTCCAGGTGTGGAACGGCCCGACCGAGCCCTTGAACAACAACCCGATCACCAGCAGTGCCAAGCCGCCAAACAGCAGGGTGTCCGACCGGTCGGTGCCGACGGATGCTTCGGCGATCGCCGACAGGCTGACCGAGCCCGCGTAGCCGTAGAGCAATGCCACCCCGTAAAGAAAGAACGCTGAGGAGAACGCGCCGAGGAGGAAGTACTTGACCGCCGCCTCCTGCGACAGTAGCCGGCGCCGCCGGGCCAACCCGCACATCAGGTACAGCGGCAGGCTCAGCACCTCCAGCGCGATGAACATGGTGAGCAGGTCGTTGGCCGCGGTGAAGACCATCATCCCGCCCAGCGAGAACAGGAACAGCGGGAAGATCTCGGTCTGCATCGTGATACTCGTCGAGGGCACCGTGACGGTGCCGGTCGAGGTGCCCAGGACCTGCGCGCGATCCTGTGCGGTGCCCGGACGCACCGCAGCATCAGCGGTGAACGCACCCCCCGGCTCCACCGATCGATCCGCGATGAGCAGCACCGCTCCCAGACCCAGCGCCAGCAGGGTGCCCCACAGGAACAGCGCGGGGCCGTCGACGGCAACCGTCCCGGCCAGCGTTACGACATCACCGGTGGTGCCCCGGGAGAACGAGTAGATATGCACACCCAGCGCGGCACCGGCCGTCGCCAGCGTGAGCAGCACCAGCCCGACCTGGGCCGACCACCGCTTCGCGCGTGGCATGAATGCCTCTACCAGCACGGAGATGCACGCCGCCCCGAGCACCACCAGCACCGGGCCGATCGCCCCGTAGTCGACCGCGGGCGCTTGCAGGAGCGGCACCTGGGCCAGAGTTCCCTCCCCCGGAAATTCTCCCCGAAATCCTTCGCCGAGCACCTCAGTTGCCTCCCTGCTCGACGACCGGGTCGGTCAGGCCGACCTCGGTGAGCGTGGCCCCGACCGAAGGGTTGATCACATCCAACACCGGCTGCGGGAAGAACCCGAGCAGGAGGATCAGCGCCACCAGCGGCACCAGCACAGCGACCTCCCGGAGCGACAGATCAGGGAACCGGGCGCGCTGCCGCTGTGCGGCCGCTTCCGGAGCCGTCGCGGTCCCCGGCCCATCCAACGCCCCGACCACGGCCGTGCCCCGCAGCGGACCCTGCATGACTCGTTGATAGACCCACAGCACATACAACGCGGCCAGGATGATCCCCGTGGTGGCGATGATCGTGAACACCGGCGCGCGCGGGTAGGAGCCGACGAGGACCAGGAACTCCGAGACGAACGAGTTGGTGCCGGGCAGCGCCAGCGAGGACAATCCGGCGATCAGCATCATCCCGGCCAGCACCGGAGCCAGCGCAGCCACCCCACCGTAGTCGCTGATCAACCGGGAGCCACCGCGAGCGATCAGCATGCCAACCACGATGAACAGCATGCCGGTGGAGATGCCGTGGTTGACCATGTATAGCACCGCGCCGGCCTGCGCCTGGGTGGAGAAGGCGAAGACCCCCAACCCGATGAAACCGAAGTGCGCTACCGAGGTGTAGGCCACGAACCTTTTCATGTCCGACTGGCCGACGGCGAGCAGCGCGGCGTAGATGATCCCGGCGACGGCGAGCACCAGCACCAGCGGGGCCAGCGCGCGCGACGCTTCGGGGAACAGCGGCAGGCAGTAACGCAGGAAACCGTAGATGGCCACCTTGTCCATCACACCGACCAGCAGCACCCCGGCACCCACCGGGGCCTCGGCACCGGCGTCGGGCAGCCAGGTGTGCAGCGGCACCAGCGGCGCCTTGATCGCGAAAGCGACGAAGAACCCGAGGAACAGCCAGATCTGGGTGCTCTGCGGGATGGTGTCGGCGATACTCACCAGGGTGGCCCAGTCGAAGGTGCCCTGGCCCAGCCGCTGGGAGCTCACCACGAACACGCCGATCACACTGGCCAGCATCACCAGGCCGCCCAGCAGCGAGTACAGGAAGAACTTCACTGCCGCGTACTGCCGTCGCGGCCCGCCGAAGCGGCCGATCAGGAAGTACATCGGTACCAACATGACCTCGAAGAACAGGTAGAACAGGAACACGTCGGTGGCGGCGAAGACCCCGATCATCATCGACTGGGTGGCCAGCAGCAGGGCGTAGAAACCTGCCGCGGTGCGGCCCTCGGGCAGCCTCTCCTCCCAGGACGCTCCCATCACGATCGGCACCAGCACGGCGAGCAGCGCGATCATCACCAGCGCGATGCCGTCGACGCCGAGCGCGAAACGAGCCCCGAAAGCCGGGATCCACTCGGTGGACAGCAACAGCTGCAGCCGTCCGCCTTCCGGCTGGTACGCCGACCAGGCCAGCGCGGCCAGCACCAGCTCGCCCAGTGCGAAGACCATCGCAGTGGCCTTCGCCGCGACCGGGGCGGAACGCATCAGGGCGACCAGCACGCTGCCCACCAGGGGCAGCAGGATCATGGCCAGCAGCAGGGCCCCACCTGTGAACACCGTGCTCATGAGTAGCTCACCACCAGCAGCAGGGCGATCACCACGACCGAGCCGCCCAGCATGCCCAGCGCGTAGCTGCGCACGAACCCGGTCTGCATCCTGCGCAGCCGGCTTGACGTGCCACCGAGCAGCGCCGCGGTACCGTTGACCACCCCGTCGACACCCTTGTTGTCCACGAACACCAGCGCCCGGGTCAGCCAGGTGCCGGGCCGGGCGATGAGTGTCTCGTTGATCGCGTTGGCGTAGAGGTCAGCTCTGGCCGCGGCCACCGGCAGCGAGACCCGCTGCGGCCGTTGCACCGGCACCCGCTGCTTGCCGACGACTAGCCAGGCCACCAGCGCGCCGGCCGCGGAGATCAGCACAGTGAACAGCGGTACCAGTTCGACCGGGAACGGGGCGGCCGCCGAATCGTGCACCAGCGGCCCGACCGAGGGCTCCAACCAGTGCGCCAGCCGCTCACCCGAGATCAGGAAGAAACCGGCCACCAGCGAACCGATCGCCAGCGGCACCATGGGCAGCCACATCACCGGCGGGGACTCGTGCGGGTGATAACTCTGGCCATCAGGACCGCGGAGGTCGCGCCAACGCTCCGCGCCGAAAAACGTCATGAGCATCAGCCGGGTCATGTAAAAGGCGGTGATCCCCGCCGCCAGCATCGCGAGACCGCCGAAGGTCCAGCCCTGCCACCCGCCCGCGGCGAACGCCACCTCGATGATCGCATCCTTGGTGTAGTAGCCGGACAGGAACGGGAACCCGATCAGCGCCAGGTAGCCCGTGGTGAAGATGACGAAGGTAATCGGCAGGTGCCGGGCCAGCCCGCCCATCCGGCGCATGTCGATCTCGTCGTGCATCGCGTGCATGACCGAGCCCGCGCCGAGGAACAGCCCCGCCTTGAAGAAGCCGTGGGTGAGCAGGTGCGCGATGCCCAGCGCGTAGCCGGCGGGGCCCAATCCGACGGCGAGGATCATGTAGCCGATCTGGCTGACCGTGGAGTAGGCCAGCACCTTCTTGATGTCGTCGTAGGCGCAGCCGATGATCGACCCGATCAGCAGGGTGATCACTCCGATCAGCGCGACGGCCAGCCGGCCGGTGGCGCTGAGGTCGTACAACGGGTTGCACCGGGCGATCAGGTACACCCCGGCGGTCACCATCGTCGCGGCGTGGATCAGCGCCGAGACGGGGGTCGGGCCCTCCATCGCGTCGGGTAACCAGGCCTGCAGCGGGAACTGACCGGACTTGCCACACGCCCCGAGCAACAGCAGCAGGGTGATCGCCAGCAGGGTGGGCCCGCTGATTTCCCCGGCGCGGGCGAACACCTCGGAGAACTGCACGGTGCCCAGCGACCGCCAGATCAGGAAGATCGCCAGGGCCAGGCCGACGTCGCCGACCCGGTTCATCAGGAAGGCCTTCTTCGCCGCCGTCGCGGCGCTCGGGCGGTTCTGGTACCAGCCGATGAGCAGGTACGAGGCCAGACCCACACCTTCCCAGCCCAGGTAGAGCGTGACGAAGTTGTCGCTGAGCACCAACACCAGCATCGCCGCGACGAACAGGTTCAGGTACCCGAAGAACCGGTAGCGCCCGGGATCGTGGCTCATGTAGCCGATCGAGTAGATGTGGATCAGCCCGCCGACACCGGTGATCAGCAGCACGAACGTCAGCGCCAGCGGGTCCAGCCGCAGGCCGTAGTCGACCTGCAGGGAGTTGACCGCGAACCAGGTGCCCAGGCTCAACTCCCGGGTCCGCTCCTCGGCGCTGAGGCCGAGCCACTCGGAGAACAGCGCCACGCCGTAGCCGAAGGCCGCGAGCACCGTCGCGCAGCCCAGCAGATGCCCCCAGGCAGCGGTGCGGCGGCCACCGACCAGCACCACTAGCGCGCCGAAGGCCGGCAACGCGATGAGCAACCACGCATACTGAGCTGTACCAACGGCGGCAGTCACTGGAGGCAAGACCTCGGTCATGCCGGGTACTCCGTTCGTCGGTATGAGCGAGCACATCTGTCAGCACTCCGGCGCAGCGGCGTAGCACCCGGGCACCACGTCGTCACCTCCCGTCTAGCTTAGGGTGGTGGCCCTCTCCGCCCGGCACCCCCTCATCAGGCGTGGTAAGGAGCCGCGGTCGGAGCCGGTGGAAGCCGGTGGAAGCCGGTGGAAGCCGGTGGAAGCCGGTGGAAGCCGGTGGAAGCCGGTGGAAGCCGGTGGAAGCCGATGACGCGTTGACCATCGGTGTCCGGGGCACACGATCCGGCGCCGTCGCCGGCGTCCTTGTCGTTGAGCCTGGACTTGCCCGGCTTCTCGACCCGGTCGCGGATCTTGTACGCCTTCGCGACCAGCAGCGCCGCGGGACCTGCGACGCTCGCCATGATCACGCACGGTCGACATTGGCCGATCAGGTAGAGCGAGATCGTGACCTCGAAGTGGGCTCGGCCCGCGCCACTCGTCCTCGTGGCCGGTCATCCACTCGAGGAGCGCTTCACCTTCGGCGGGGAGGCGCCCGGGCCCGGTCGCCCCGCCACTGGATCTTCGGCGAGCAGCTGAACCCGAAACCGTGCGTGATCGGCGACTGCTCCGAGGCGATCAGCTTCTATACGTGCGGCGTAGAGGTTAGGTGACGGTCGAGCCCAACAGCGTACCCACGACGGCAATGACACTAGCGAGTAAGCCTTGCACGCTCAGATAGTCTGCCGTCTGCCCACCGGGCGAGGAGCCGAGGCTATGGCACGTGACGTGAAGCGGTAGCTCGACTCGCAGCGTCCGGTGGCGTCGTGAGTCGTGATCCGCGCGCCGACGGTTGGTTGACAGGTTCCGGCCGGACGGTTTCGCGCTCGCCCAGTCAGCGGCAGAGGACGTTGCGCTCCGGTGACCCGTTGAGGAGCGCCTGGATGGTTATCGGGGCGGGACGGTCCTCTGGAGCGGGCCAGCAAACCAGCGCTCCACATCGCTGCGGCTGGTGAGGCGTACGACCGAGAGGTCCGGACGCTGCTGTAGCAGCGCTGCCACTCTCGTTGGGGTCTTGTGGTGGGTGGACCAGGCCCAGCGGACGACGTACTCCCGGTCCGTCAGAATCGTCCACAGTGGTGGCTCGCGGTTGCCGTTCCAGAGCACCTGCCGGCCCAGCCGTCGACACACCGTTCGTCGAATCACCTGCCACATGACCAGCGCTCGGGGCAAGTCCAACCAGACGAGAAGGTCAGCTCGCTGCGCGAGAATCGCTCGAACCTGGGAGTACTGCCATTCAGTCACCCAGCACGAACCTGCACTGAACCTGTGGACCTCCGACTCGAAGGTGTCCCGGGGCGTCCAGCCCGGGCCGTGGAAGAGCGCGTCTATCTCGATATGCGGGAGGTCGAGCAGTGCTGCGGCGCGACGCGCGAGAGTCGTCTTACCTGCGCCGGACGTGCCGGCCACCAGGACCCGCCTCGGACACACAGGCAAGGACGCCGCGGCATCGAGCAGAGGCATCATCCGACATTAACCTCGCTGCGTGAGTACTACCGGACCTTTCGGTCGCGTTCGCCCGGCGTCGGGCAATCTCGCGGGGCCGGGGCAAACAGTTCTGAGCCGACGCGGCGCGTGGGGCGACATCCGCAACTGGCCCCTCGAGCGGGTACCGCGGTGCGGTGGCCTCCGCTCGATGCCTGCATGTTTCAGGATGCTCTATCTCAGTACCCGGCGGCACGTGTCGCTCAGCTTGCCGGCGATCGTAGTCGTGCCTGGCTTGGCGGTGTGCCGGAACTGGCGATGGCTTCCGGTGACGCGATCCAGGTACCAGCCATCAGCAACGGCAATTTTGATCATCTCGCTGACCTTCAGCGGCACCGCACCGACCCCGTCCGTTCCGACACGACCCATCTCGTGTCGCGCAGGCTCAGCGCGCGATAAGTCGGTCACGGATGGGTCGAAGGCTCCGCTGGATGCCGCTTGCAGTAACGTCACCACTCCGGTGAAGATACGGATCATGTGGATGAGAACTCGCGGTTGACGGCGGAGCAGCGCGCTCGCGTGCTGATCGACCGCCAGTTAGCTGCTGCGGGGTGGCTGGTGCAAGACCGCAGAGAGCTCAACCTGTACGCGGGTGATGGTGTCGCCGGCCGAGAAACGATCATGGCGCCCGGGCACGGCCGGGCGGACTATCTGCTGTACCTCGACAAGCGGGCCGTCGGTGTGATCGAGGCGAAGCCGGTGGGAACCTCGCTGTCCGACGTCGAGTGGCAGTCTGCCAAGTACGCAGAGGGGCTTCCCGCCGAGGTGCGGCGTCGGGCGTTAACGGTCGACGGACGGCTGCCGTTCGTTTTCGAGGCGTCGGGATCCGAGACCCACTTCACCAACGGGTATGACCCGCAACCACGGGCCCGCCGAATCTTCGCGTTTCCCCGGCCCGAGACCCTCGCCCGCACCCTGCGCGACGCCGAGGCCGATCCCGACGCGGCCACCTGGCGGTGCAAGGTTCGGGCGATGCCGGAGCTGCTCGTCGAAGGCTTGCGGCCCGCGCAGATCGAGACGATCACGGAGATCGAGCGGTCGCTGGCCGGGCAGCGTTTCGGCCGCTCTCTGGTCCAGATGGCCACCGGCGCCGGCAAGACGTTCACCGCCGTCACGGAGTCTTACCGGCTTCTCAAGCACGGCGGGTTCCGGCGCATCCTGTTCCTGGTCGACCGCAACAATCTTGGCGACCAGACGCTGCGTGAGTTCCAGAACTACGCCACGCCCGACGACGGCAGGCGCTTCACCCAGCTCTACAACGTCGACAAGCTCACCAGCGCCGGGATGGTGGACTCCTCCGATGTGGTCATCTCCACCATCCAGCGCGTGTACGCCGTGGTGCGTGGTGAACAGGTGCCTGATGTCGACGACCCAGACCTTGACGGGTTCATCCCCGATGCCCCGGTCGAGGTGACATACCGCGTGCAGCTGCCGCCGGAGGCGTTCGACCTCGTCATCGTCGACGAGGCGCACCGCTCTATCTACGGAGTCTGGCGTGGCGTGCTGGAGTACTTCGACGCGCACATCATCGGCCTCACCGCGACGCCGGTGAAGCAGACTTTCGCGTTCTTCCAGCAGAACCTGGTCTCGGAGTACACCTACCCCCAGTCAGTCGCCGACAACGTCAACGTCGACTTCGACGTGTACCGGATCAGGACGCAGATCACGGCGCAGGGCTCGACGATCGACGCCGGCATCGTGGTGCCCAAAGTAGACCGACGCACCCGCGTCCAGCGCTACGAGACGCTGGAGGACGACCTGATCTACACCATCAGCCAACTCGACCGGGCTGTCACGGCACGCTCCCAGCTCCGCCTGGTGCTGGAGACTTTTCGGGATCGACTGTTCACCGAGATCTACCCGGGCCGCTCGACCGTGCCGAAGACGCTGATCTTCGCTAAGGACGACAACCACGCGGAGGAGATCGTCACCACCGTCCGCGAAGTGTTCGGTAAGGGCAACGACTTCGCCGCCAAGATCACCTACAGTGCGCGCGATCCGAAGGGGCTGCTGCAGGCCTTCCGCACCTCGCCGAGCCTGCGGATCGCGGTGACCGTCGACATGATCGCCACGGGCACCGACGTCAAGCCGCTGGAGTGCGTGTTCTTCATGCGTGACGTCCGATCCGGGTCATACTTCGAGCAGATGAAGGGCCGCGGTGCCCGCACCCTCTCCGATACCGACTTCCAGGCCGTCACCCCGGACGCCAGCACAAAGAATCGGTTCGTCATCGTCGACGCGGTCGGTGTCACCGAGCACGCGTTCGTGGACGCCGCGCCCCTGGAGCGCGTCAGGTCCGTCTCGCTGAAGAAGCTGCTCGACAAAGCCGCCGCCCTCACGCTTACCGAGGACGAGACCACGACCCTGGCTTCCCGGCTGGCCAAGCTCGAACTCGACCTGACCCCAGCCGAGCGCGCGGAACTCGACGTGGTGGCGGGCCGACCGGTACGCGACATCGTCCGGGCCCTGGTCGCTGCGGTCGACCCCGACGAGCAGGCCAAGGCGATGGTTGAGGGGGCGCTCGATACCGCAGCTGCGGTGCAGGCCCTGCTGGATAGTGCGGTGGAGCCGATCGCCGCTAATCCTGCGCTGCGTTTGCGCATCTTGGAGCTGCGGGCACAGCACGACCAGGTCATCGACGAGGTCAGCGTCGACCAGCTCCTCGACGCCCACGGCGTGGTGGACACCGACCGGGCCCGGTCGGTGGTGGAGTCCTGGCGGCAGTACCTGGAGGAGCACCGCGATGAGATCACCGCGCTGCAGGTGCTTTACTCCCAGCCCGGAGTCGCCCGGATCTCGTTCGCCGAGCTGCGCGAGCTCGCCGAGCGGATCAGGCGCCCGCCACGCAACTGGACCATGGACTTGATCTGGAGGGCTTACGAAGTGCTTGAGGTCGACCGAGTCACGCACGCCAACCGGCACACCGTCACCGACCTCGTCTCCCTCATCCGCTTCACCCTCGGCGAGGACGACCAGCTGGTGCCCTACGCCGCCAAGGTCCAGCACCGCTACGCCGCATGGCTCGCGCAACAGCACCAGGCCGGCGCCGCGTTCACCGACCGCCAACGCTGGTGGCTGGACCGCATCGCCGACGTCATCGCCGCGTCCGCAGGCATCACCGCCGACGACCTCGACAATGCCCCTTTCACAGAGCGCGGCGGCGTAGACGGCGCCCTCCGCGACCTCGGCGACCAGACAGCTGACTACCTCGACCAACTCAACGCAGAGCTCACAGCGTGAGCGGCGTGCCCACGGGTTGGAGTCGAAAAACTCTGGCTGAGATTGCTCGGTGGGGAAGTGGCGGTACGCCGCAGGCTGGCAACCCGAAATACTACGGGGGTCCAATTTCCTGGGCGGTTATCGGTGATCTCGACGATAATCTTGTGACAGATACCGTGGGATCGATTACGGAGTTAGGTCTTCGTGAATCTAGCGCGAAACTGGTACCGCAGGGGGCGCTGCTGATTGCGATGTACGGCTCCATCGGCAAGCTCGGACTAACTGGTTGCGAGATGGCAACGAATCAGGCGATCGCATTTGCGATCCCGGACGCCAACCAGGTCGGGCTCAAGTACCTCTTCTACTATCTGATGCACCAACGGGATACGCTAGTCGCAGCGGGCAAAGGTGCGACCCAGAAAAACATTAGTCAGACAATTCTCAAGGCATGGCCTATTGCGCTGGCGCCCATTACCGAGCAGCGACACATCGTCGAGATCCTCGAGGACCACCTCTCCCGTCTCGATGCCGCGACAGTCGGCGTGGACGGAAACACGCGAAAACTCGACGCTTTGCGGCTCTCCATCCTGTCTCACGCCTTCTTCGGGAAGAGTAGCTGGCACTCGGAGCGTTTGCTTGATCTGGTGGAGATATCCATTGGAGGGTTATGGGGTAGCGAATCCGGCGGTAGTGATGTTGACGTGCGTGTCCTGCGGGTCACCGAGATGAAGAGGGGAGGACGCTTGGCACCGGACACCGCTGCGCGTCGTTCGATATCGCAGCGGGAACTGAACACGCGGCAGCTTCGGGATGGGGACATCCTGCTGGAAAAATCTGGCGGTGGACCCAACACGCCCGTAGGACGAGTGGGCCTCGTGACGGCGCTTGACGGGCCGGCGATCTGCTCCAACTTCATGCAGCTGATGAGGCCGCGCGCGAATCGCGTCTTGCCGCGATTCTTACATCTCTATCTCCACGCCTTCTACATGCGCGGAGGTACCGAGCCGATGCAGAAGGCTTCTACGAACATCCGGAACCTCAAGGCGTCTGAGTACGTAGAGTTGCGAGTGCCGATCCCGGACCTGGTGACGCAGCGCAGAGTCGTCGACGAGGTTGAACTCCTGTTCGAGGGCATCGCCCGGATCGAGCCGGAAGCTACGACGGCTGTCTCGCGTGCAGCGAGCCTGCGGAGAAGCTTGCTTGAGGCTGCTTTCACGGGAAGCCTCACCGGTCGATCGAAGGATCGCATCAAGATCGAGGAGATAGCCGGTGTCTGATGCTCGGCGGTTGGTTGACAAGTTATGGTCGTACTGCAATGTGCTGCGCGATGACGGGGTCTCGACGATTGAGTACACCGAGCAGTTGACGTACCTGCTGTTCTTGAAGATGGCGCATGAGCGGGAGACTCGGAAGCTCCGGCCGGAGCAGATCGTGCCGCGGCATTGCTCGTGGCAGCACCTGCTCGACAAGGACGGCGACGAGCTGGAGACGACCTACCGGCACATCCTCGAATCCCTGGCCCGCCAACCGGGCACGCTGGGCGTCATCTTCCGCAAGGCGCAGAACAGGATCCAGGACCCGGCCAAGCTCAAGCAGCTTATTGCCGATCTCATCAATAAGGAGAACTGGTCGGCGTCCGGCACCGACATCAAGGGCGACGCCTACGAGTCCCTGCTCGCTAAGGGTGCCGATGACATCAAGTCCGGTGCCGGGCAGTATTTCACGCCGCGCCCGTTGATCCAGGCGATGGTCGACTGCGTACGGCCAACCGTGTCCGACACCGTTATCGATCCGGCCGCCGGCACCGGAGGCTTTCTCCTCGCGGCCCACGAATACGCGGCAGCACAGGCCGAGGACCTCACCCCAGACGAACGTGAGCATCTCCGCGACGGAGTGGTACACGGAGTCGAACTGGTGGACGGCGCAGCCAGGCTCGCGGCGATGAACCTCATCCTGCACGGCATCGGCAAACCCAACGGTCCCAGCCTCATCGAGGTCAAGGACGCGCTGCTGGCCGATCCGGGTCATCGCTACTCCGTTGTGCTTTCCAACCCGCCTTTCGGTCGAAAGTCCTCGCTCACCATGGTTGGCGCTGACGGTCGGGAAGCGCGCGAGGAACGCGAGATCGAGCGGCAGGACTTCGTCGTCACCACGGCGAACAAGCAGCTCAACTTCGTGCAGCACATCGCAACGATTCTCGGTATCAACGGCCGGGCGGCCGTTGTCCTGCCCGATAACGTCCTGTTCGAGGGGGGTGCAGGTGAGACGATCCGGCGACGGCTGCTGAGGGACTTCGACGTCCACACCCTGCTTCGGCTGCCGACCGGCATCTTCTACGCACAAGGCGTGAAGGCCAACGTGCTGTTCTTCGACAAACGTCCGGCCTCCGAGCGGCCGTGGACCGAGCGGTTGTGGGTCTACGACTTCCGCACCAACATGCACTTCACGCGCAAGCAGAACGCGCTTCAGCGCGATCACCTGCAGGACTTCGTCGAATGTTACCTCGCGGGTAAGCCCCGCTCGGAGCGAGTCGAGACAGATCGCTTCAAGGCGTTCACCTACGACGAGCTGATCGCGCGCGACAAGGCCAACCTCGACATCATCTGGCTCCGAGACGAGTCATTGGAGGACCTCGACAACCTGCCGGCACCTGAAGTGATCGCCCGCGAGATCGTGGAGAATCTCACCGCCGCCCTGGCCGAGTTCGAAGCCGTGGCGACAGCACTGGAGGCGGCAGCCGCACCCGAGGGCCCGCAGCCGTACGCGTGACAGTCGTCATCCGAGGGTGGGGGTCTCCCTCCCGAAGCGGTCGCCGGGTCCAGGGCGGTGCCCTGGCCGCCGGAGGCCGCAGTTATGCAGCATTCGTAGGACCGGCAGCAGGGCTGGCGACTAGATGGTTGATTCCGTGAAGTTGGTGTTAGAGGGCTTAGACGGCGCGGCCGTCTAAGCCCTCTAACCAGATATGAGTACCAGCCGTTCGAGGAGATCGGCGCCTTCGACGCCATGCGTCGACCCATTCGCGTCTACATGCGGGGAGACGGGATGCCAGTCCCAGGTACGGTCAGCGCCATGGTTCGGACGTCGTCCGCCCATGCACGCGAGCGGGATACGGATCGCAACTCTTGCCCAGGTCATCGACCTGGGGATTCTCGGTGGAGCTACTTGCCGCCTACTCGCACTCGGCACAAGCTGCTGATCTGCAGCTCTGCCACACCGCAGCCCTCACCAACGCTGTGCCCCGAAACCGAGCGCGAAGCGTCCGTGGAGCCTGCGCGACCGCCTCGATGAGCGCGACATCACCGACCTGATCACCGCCTACCGCCCCACTGCCCACGACTGGAGTCTCACGAGCGTCAAGCGCCTCCCGCACGTCGCCGGTGTTCGCCGGACCTCACTCACTCGACGAGCTCTCGACGAGCTACGAAGGCAACCGCGCCGAAACGGCTTCAGTTTCTGAACGAGCAGCTGCCCGGCTTTCGGAGCGTCGTGGTGGGCTTCGACGGTGGGAACTGTGGGTAGAACTGGCCTTGGTTGGTCTTGCAGCCGGCCACGAAAAGGCTGCCCTGATTGTGGCCAGCGAGCAGATCGGTGATGGCCTGCTCGCGCCATACCCAGTCGGACGATCCGTCCGGCAGTGTCATCCAGTGGCTCCATCGGTCGGTATCGGTATCGACAGTCCGGTGCCCCCGTGAGCCCAGGACCTGCAGGGCAGTCGACTTGCCGGTACCCGACATCCCGGTGATCAAGACCTTCGGCATGTAGCGAGAATAGGCGAGATCGTGGTATCCGGGCTGGCCGGCATCAGTGGTGGCCAGCCCGTCCCAGACCGATCAGTCCGGCCCGCAGTCGGTGAGTGCTCATGTCACCGATTCCAGGTGGGTCGGCGCGGCGATGGTCGACGTGACCCACCTATACGGCCTGCCGTAGAGGGATCGACGACCGGGACGGCTCGTTATATAGCGTCGGCTCCTCACCGGAACGAGGCCGGTGCCTTCCGCCGGTCGAGACAAGCCAACGGGGCAGGACCGATGAGTTCCGCCTGCTCGTCCGGTCTACAGATCATGAGCGATTTCACCCGAACCCCGACAACCCTCTCGAACATCGGCGTGGCCATGTTCGCCGTCGCCGACCAGGACGCGGCCCTCACCTTCTACACCGAAAAGCTCGGCTCGAGGTGCGCAGCGACACGCGCTTCGGTGAGCACGACGAGATGCGCTGGCTGGAAGTGGCCCCGCCCGGGTCGCGAACGCGCCTGGCGCTCAACCCGCCGATGGGCGGCGAGCCCGGTGGCAGCTCGATCGGTGTGGAGACGGCCGACGTCCTGGGCGAGCACGCACGCTTGAGCACCATCGGCGGCATCGACATCGACCCGGAGCCGATGCGCACGGCCGGCGCCCCTCTCATGTTCATGCTGCGCGACCCGGACGGCAACCATCTCGTCGTGGTGGAGGCACCGCCCGCCGCGTAGCTCACCTACGGCCACGGAAGCATCATCGCGCCGACCTCGTCGCCGCCTCGTGCGGCAGCGAGGTCGGCGCAAGGCGAGTTC
>JBOHHF010000518.1:0-5175 GCA_050700495.1 Pseudonocardiaceae bacterium | reverse complement strand
GCGCTGTTCACCGCGTTGACGATGGGTTTCCGGTTCGGCGCCCGGCTGACGGCCCAGCTTCCCCGGCCGGACCCGGCCAGCCAGACCGGTGAGCCGGCCGACTCGTCGATCGCCGTGGACGCCGTCGGGCACGCCTACACCTCCGGCCACGACGTCCTCAGCGGCGTCGATCTCGCCCTGCGACCCGGGGAGCGGATCGCCCTGGTCGGCGCCAGCGGTGCCGGCAAGACCACGCTGGCCAAGCTCATCGCCGGCGTGCACACCCCGACCACCGGGCAGGTCCGGATCGGCGGCGTCGCAGTCACCGCGCTCGACCCGGCCGTCCCCCGAGCCGCCGTCGTGCTGGTCACCCAGGAGGTGCACACCTTCGCCGGAACGCTCGCCGAGGATCTGCGGCTGGCCCACCTTGGCGCCACCGAAGCCGACCTGGTGGCGGCTCTGGACAAGGTCGGCGCGCTGGCCTGGGCCCGCGCGCTGCCCGACGGCCTCGTCACCGTGGTCGGCGCCGGCGGGCACCGCCTGACGGCCACCCAGGCCCAGCATCTCGCGCTGGCCCGGCTGGTGCTGGCCGACCCGCTGATCGCCATCCTCGACGAGGCCACCGCCGAGGCCGGCAGCGCCGGCGCCCGGGTACTGGAGGCGGCCGCACTGCGCGCACTCGACGGCCGCACCGCGCGTGTCGTTGAGATCGGGACGCACAGCGAGTTGACTGCCGGTGACGGTCCGTATGCCCATCTCTGGGCCACATGGTCCCGGGCGCGCACCGGCTAGCGCGAAAGCCGCTGCTTGAGCGCCCGAATACGCCGACCGACTCGTCGATACGGGCCTCGCTGATAGTGCCGTCCTCCGCCAGCGCCAGCAGCAGACGGCGCTGCCGCTCATCCAGATGCGGACGCAGCCGACGGATAACTCACTCTTTCGAGGCTCAAGTAGGTTCACGTCACCACGACGTGAAGACTCCACGCAGTCGCTCCAGCGCCTCGCTCGGTGTCACGGCTGTCATTGTCCCTGCATCCGGCCGCCGCGCTACCCGCGGTCAGGATTAGGTGGCCCAAGCATCCCAAAGCCTCGAGTAGGGACCTCCCTGCTGGATCAGGTCGGCATGCGAACCGACCTCTAAGACCTGGCCGTCGCCCATCACCACCACTCGGTCCGCCTCGCAGGCCGACTGCAACCGGTGCGCAATCGCCACCACTGTTCTACCTCGGAGGGCACCGGCCATGGAGCGTTCCAGGCGGCCCGCCGAGGTCGGCGTCAGCAACGAGGTGGCCTCATCGAGAACCAGCGTGTGAGGATTCTTCAATACCATGCGAGCCAGGGCCAACTGCTGGGTCTGAGCCGGGGTCAGCGCACATCCGTCCGCGCCGACCCTCGTGTTCATCCCGTCGGGCAGGGCGCGCGCCCACTCGTCAGCCCTCACGGTGGCCATCGCTTCCATGAGTTCGGCGTCCGTGACCCAGGCGCAGGTTATCCGCGACGCTGCCAGCGAAGACGTAGTCCTCCTGCGTCACCAGCGCGACGTGGCCACGCAGTTGGTCGACCGGAATGTCCTTGAGATCCACGCTACCCAGCGTTACCCGCCCCGCATTTGGCACGAAGACACCAGCGAGCAACAGCCCCAGCGTCGACTTGCCCGCACCGGAAGGCCCCACCACGGCCAGGCGCTCACCTAGGCGGATGTCCACCGACACCGACTTCAGCACATCGTGGTTCGCGCGGTACGCGTAGCGCACCTGATCGACCTGTACCTGCCGGCCCTGCGGAGCTGTCGTGGTAGCCGTGCGGTCGGGCGCGACCTGCCCCACGCCTACGATCCTGGCGAAGGCGGCCAGGCCGAGTTGCAGTTCGCCGTACCAATAGATGAGGTCGTTCAGCGGCACCACGAGCAGTCGAACGTAGAGGGCGACGGTGGCCACCTGACCGATGTTGGCCTGACCCTGGGTGACGAGCCGCCCACCGATCAGCAGGACCGCGATGAGCGGCAGCTGATAGCCGGCCTGCACCAGCGGGAACCAGACGGTCCGCAGGCGCAGGGGCACGGTCTCGGCGACACGCGCCGTCCTGATGGCGGACGAGATGGCGCGTTTGCGGGTGGCGCCGAGGTTGAGAGCCTCTACCGAGCGGGCACCGTGCACAGTCTCGATGACCGTCGTGTTGAGCGCCGCGCTGGCGGCGAGTTCGGCGGCGAACGCGTCTTTCGCCCGTCGAGTGAACCACCGGGTGGACATGACGATGATCGGCAGACCCACCAGACATACCAGGGCAAGTTTCGCGTTGACGAGGAAGGCTGCCGCCAACGTGAAGACCACGCTCAGAACTCCCACCATCACCTCGGGCAGGCCGGTGCGGACGAAGTCCGAGACCGCGTCGACGTCCCGAGTGGTTCGGGAGACGATGTCCCCCGAACCGGCCCGCTCGACGGTGGTCAGGGGCAGGGTCAGCAAGCGGCCCGCGAAGGTCTCGCGAAGGTCGCTGAAGACGTTCTCCCCGAAAACGAACGATTCGCGATTGGCCGCCCACACCAGACCGGTCTGCAGCACCACGCTCAGCGCGATGATGACCGCGAGAGTGTCGATACGCTCGGCAGAGGTGCTCGCGACGACACTGTTCACCAGCGTGCCCAACAGCCAGGGTGCCACCAACCCTGCCAGCACCGCCGCAGCGTGCAGAGCGAGGAGTACCGACACCTGGCGACGGTGCTGACGCAACAGGAACCGGGCTTCCCCCAACGATGTGGCCTCGTCCGCGATCGGAAGCACGTGGGCGGACATCACGACACGATACGCAGTACGAGTTCGCGGTACGCCGGAACACGATCGCGCAGTTGCTCGTGGGTGCCCTCATGGATCTCGTCATCGACGAAAACGACCCGGTCGGCTACCTCCACCAGCGGCGGGCTGCTGGAGATGACCACAGTGGACCGCCCCTTGCGGAAGGCGTGCAGCCGAAGGGCCATCTCCGTCTCGGTCGTCGCGTCGACCGCGCTGGTCGGGTCCACCAGTACCAGATATTCCGGGTCCTTGAGCAGCGCGCGGGCGAGCGCGATGCGCTGCCGTTGGCCGCCGGAGAGAGAAAGGGCGCCCTCGTCGAGGATGCTGGACAGACCGTCATCCAGGCCGACCACGACATCTTCGGCGCAGGCCACGCGAACGGCCTCACGGAGTTGATCATCGCGGCAGGAGAGGGTGGGATCAAGCCCATCACGCAGCGGACCCGAGAACAGATAGGGAGAATCGTCGTTCAGAACGATCCGCCGACGAACCTCCTCCCGACGCATGCTCTCCAGTGGCGTCGCCCCGAGGCTGCCCAGCTGCCCTTCCTCTGCGCTGAGTCCGGCCATCCGAGCGGCGATGGCCCGACCCGCGCCCGGAGCCGAAGCGACGATCGTCGTGAACTGGCCGGAGTTGGCCCAGACGCCGGAGACGGGATCATCCAGCCGCTCCCCCACCGGCGGATCGGCCACACCACGGAATCGGCGCACGGGCTTCGTGTTCAGGATCCGCAGCACGTGGTCGGCGCCGACTACGGCACTGGACAACCGGAACACCAGGCTGGCCACGGCACTCATCGGCTGCACCAAGAAGGCGGCTGAGCCGTAGAGGGCGACCAGGTCGCCGGGGCTGATCTGGCCCCGGATGGCCAACCGCGCACCGAACCAGGTCACCGCGACCAGGAAGATTCCCGGCAGCAGGATCTTCGAGGCCTCGAGGGCAGCCTCGGTGCCTGCGACGCGGACACCCGCCGCACGGACGTTCCGAGACAGCGCCCGGTACCGCTGGCCGAGGACCGCCTCACCGCCGATGCCGCGCAGGACCCGCAGGCCGCGGGCGATGTCGCTGCCCACCACCGTCAACTGGCCGAGCAGGTCCCTGTGGGTACGCTGCCGTGACTCCAAAGGCCGGAATATCCGCGTCAAGCCAGTCGAGCCCGAGGTGTAGATGACGTAGGCCGGATGCTCCGGACGCAGCGCCGAGCACCGCGAGCATGGCCGGCACCATCGAGCGCCGCGGGAGCAGCAAGCCGATGACGGTCTCGGGCCTGACCCCGCTTGCGGCCAGATGTCGAGCGAGCTGGCCCACCTGCTCGGTCAGTTCTCCGACAGTGAGCGGACCCGCGCATCCCGCCAAGGCGATCGCGTCGGCATGATCGTTAGCGCTGGCCACAAACAGGTCAACCACGCTGTGCGACCTGGCTCGCTGATGCACTCTTTCTCCCGGGATATCCGTTTCCCGACAGTGGTCGGACAGCCCGCTGGACTGCCTGCTCTAGCTAGCGGGCAGGCAGCCCGACGGATCTGCGCTGTGGAGCTAGTGCAGCAACGCATAAGTCCTTCGGGGGTTCATGCGGCCCTGAGGAGCTTGGCGTCGTAGGTCCAGCGGAAGGGTTTGGCGGTGCGGTTGTAGGTCTGGATGAATGTGGTGATCTTCTCGGCCAGATCGTCTTGAGAGGCGAAGTCGCCGCGGCGCAGCACGCGGCGGGTGAGGATCGAGAAGAAGATCTCCACCATGTTGAGCCAGCTGGCGTGACAGGGGGTGTAGGTCAGGGTGAAACGGGGATGCTCGCTGATCCATTTTCGGGTTTGTTTGGAGGTGTGCGAGGAGCCGTTGTCGAGGATCTGGTGGATCTTCTTGGTCGGGTCGACGGTCTGGGCCAGTTCGGTGAGGAACTCGATGAACGTGCCGAGTCGTTTCGTGCGATGATCTTCGGGTGGACGGTGCCGGTGGTGACGTTCATGGCGGCCATCAGGGAGACGGTGCCGTGGCGGACGTACTCGAACTCGCGGCGCTGGGCCTGTCCGGCCCGGACCGGGCGGGTGGCGCGCTTGCGGGAGCGGGCGTGCATGGCGGTCTTCTCATCCACACTGCACAGCACGGTGTCGGGGGGCAGGTGCAGGTAGAGCGCGCACACGGCCTGGGCCTTGGTGTGGAACGCCGGGTCGGCGGGTCGGTTTGAGCCAACCACGGACCCGGTGGGGCTTGACGTCGAGCGAGGTGAGGATCCGCCCGATCTGGGAGACGCTGATTCCCAGCGGCTCATGGAAGTAATCGGCCAGAGCTTGGTGCGTCCAGTGCGAGTCGACCTTGGGGGTCTGCTGGGTGACGGTCGCGACGATCAGTAGCTGGTCCTCGATCCCATACAACAGCGGGCGACCTGTTCGGGGGTGCCCGATGGCAG
>JBOHHF010000517.1:0-29463 GCA_050700495.1 Pseudonocardiaceae bacterium | reverse complement strand
ATCGAGGTGCCCGCAACCTGGTCCGCTGTGTGCGGGCGGTGCTGGAGGCGGTGCCCGGGTTGCCCATCCAGGTGCAGATCGAGCCGCCGGCCGAGCTCGGCGTGCTGACCGATCTGCGCCGGGCGGGCGCGACCGCGATCGGCATCCACATCGAATCGCTCGACGACGAGGTGCGCCGGCGGTGGATGCCCGGCAAGGGATCGGTGCCGATGGCCGACTACGACGCGGCCTGGGACGAGGCCGTGCGGGTGTTCGGGCGCAACCGGGTGTCCACCTATCTCCTGGTGGGGCTGGGCGAAGATCCTGACGAGATGATCACCGGTGCGCTAAGGTTGATCAAGCGAGGGGTTTACCCGTTCGTGGTGCCGTTCCGTCCGATGACCTGCACCTTGGCCCGTCGCGACGGGATCGGCTCGCCGCCCGCGGCGCTGGTCCGGTATGTCACCGAACGGGTCGCCGCCGAGTTGCGCGACGCCGGCATGATCGGCGCCGACCAGCAGGCCGGTTGCGCCGCGTGCGGGGCGTGCGGGGCGCTGTCCGCGGCGGGGGCCTGACGTGCAGGCGATCGCCGTGGCCTACCGCGCCACCAACGGTGTGGGCGAGGTGCTGCTCGGCCAATCGGCGCGCCAACCGGACTTCCAGATCGAGCTGGCGGACGCGGCGGCGCGGGCGGCCTACTACGCGCTGCGCACCCGCGTTTTCGTGCACCAGCAGGGCTTGTTCACCGATCACGACCACGACGAACGCGACGACGACCCGCGCACCCTGGTCCTGGTCGCCCGGGACCGCGAGCGCACCGTGCTGGGCGGTGTGCGGCTCGGCCCGGTCGACGACGGCCCCGACCTGGGCTGGTGGTTCGGTGGCCGGCTCGTGGTGGACCCGGGCTGCGCCGTCCGCGGCGTCGGCGGCGCCCTGGTCCGGGCCGCCTGCGCGCATGCGGAGAGTGCCGGGGTACTGCGCTTCGAGGCCACCGTGCAGGCGCGCAACGAGGTCCTTTTCCGCCGGCTCGGTTGGCACTCGCTGCGACCGCTGACCGTGGCCGGTACCCCGCATGTGCTGATGCGATGGCCGATCGACCGGATCGCCGCGCTGGTCGCCGCCACCAAGTCCGAACTCGGACCGTTGCTGGCCGGGCTGGCCCCGGGTGGGGCCGGCTACCTCGGCGACGATGGCGCGCCGGTACCCGGCAGCGACCTGGTGGCCGCCTGCGATGCGATCCTGCCGGCGATGGTCGAACGCGACCCGGAGTGGGCGGGTTGGTGCTCGGTGCTGGTCAACGTCAACGATTTGGCCGCCATGGGCGCGGCACCGGTCGGCCTGCTCGACGCGCTGGGCGCGCGCGATGCCTCGTTCGCCAGCCGGGTGCTGGCCGGGTTGCGCCGGGCCAGCCAGGCCTATGACGTGCCGGTGCTCGGCGGCCACACCCAGCTCGGCGTGCCCGCCGCGCTGGCGGTGACCGCGCTGGGCCGGGCCACGCACCCGGTCCGGGGCGGTGGTGGCCGGCCGGGCCACCGCATCCGGCTCTCCGTAGACATCACAGACCTCGCGGGCGGGTGGCGGTCCGGCTACCGCGGCCGCCAGTGGGACTCCACCTCGCATCGCCGGACATCCGAGCTGCGCGCGATGGTCGGCTCGGTGGCCGTGGCCCGTCCAGCCGCCGCGAAAGACGTCTCGATGGCCGGGATCGCCGGCACGCTGGGCATGCTCGCCGAAGCCAGCGGCTGCCGGGCGGTGCTCGACGTGGCCGCGGTGCCCAGGCCGGCGGCAGCTACCGTCGGTGACTGGCTGACCTGTTTTCCGGGGTTCGGAATGCTCACCGCCGATGAACCCGACCGGCCGCCGCTGCCTGCGGCGCCGGCGGTCAGCGCGGACTGTGGCCAGCTTGAGCCAGGTTGCGGGGTAGCGTTGCGCTGGCCGGACGGGGAGCTGACCGAGGTGATCGCTGGCGCGGCAACGGGACTGGGACCGGCATGACCACCCTGCGGATGGCCGCCGCTGCGGCGAACTTCGGCCGGGATCTGGAGGCGGATTTCGCCCGGATCGAGCAGCTGATCGAGACCGCACGAGCCGAAGGGGTGCGCCTGCTCGCGTTGCCCGAGGCAGCTCTGGGCGGGTACCTGGTGAACTTGGATGGCGCAGCCGGCGCGCCACCCTCACTCGCCCCGGACGGGCCGGAGATCCGCCGGCTGGCCCGGCTCGCCGGCGACATGGTCGTCGCGGTCGGCTATTGCGAAGATGGCGGGGACCGGCTCTACAACAGCGCCGTCTGCGTCACCGGCAACGGGCTGCTGGGTCATCACGTTCTGGGCCAGCACCGCAAGGTGCACCAGCCGCTTCGGGAGCACGCCAGCTACGGCGCGGGCGACCGCTTCGCCGCCTTTGATACGCCGGTGGGCCGGCTCGGCATGATGATCTGCTACGACAAGGCGTTCCCCGAATCGGCCCGGGCGCTGGCACTGGACGGGGCTGACGTCGTGCTGTGCCTGTCGGCGTGGCCGGCCAGCCGCACCAACCCTGCGCCAGATCTGGCGCAGGACCGCTGGAAGCGCCGGTTCGACCTGTTCGACCAAGCCCGGGCGCTGGAGAACCAGATCATCTGGCTGTCGGCCAACCAGTCCGGGCAGTTCGGGTCCCTGCAGTTCGTGGCCAGCGCCAAAATCGTCGATCCCGGCGGTGAGATCCTGGCCGATACCGGTGTGGCGGCAGGCCTGGCAGTCGCCGAGCTGGACGTCCAGGCGGCACTGGAGACCGCCCGCCGGTCGATGGCCCACCTGCGCGACCGCCGGCCAGACGCTTATGCCGGATCTCACGGGGACGTGGCTGACCGGCTGACCGCTGCCGCCCGGTGACCGGAATCCGGATCGGTGCCGTGGCCGCGAAGTTCGGCCGCGATCTCGATTTCGACCTGCAGCGGATCGCTACGCTGGTCGAGCACGCCCGCCGGTCGCAGGTGTCACTACTGGTGCTTCCGGACGCCGCGCTCGGCGGCTACCTGGGTGACCTGCGCAGTCCCGATCCGGCTGCGTTGCCACCCGCGCTGGAGCTTGATGATCCGCATGTCCGCAAGGTCGCAGCCTTAGCGGCTGAGATGGTGGTGTGCTTCGGCTTCTGTGAAGCCGACGGGTATAGGCGCTTCAACACCGCGCTGTGCGTGCATGGTGACGGGGTGCTGGGCGGCCATCGCAAGGTCCACCAGCCCGCCGGGGAATCGATCGCGTATTCGGCAGGTGAGCGTTTCTCCGCATTCGACACCCCGGTCGGTCGGATCGGCATGTTAATCGATTACGACAAGACCTTCCCGGAATCCGCTCGCACCCTCAGTCTGGACGGAGCCGACGTGCTGGCCTGCTTGTCCGCCTGGCCGGCCAGCCTCACCAACCGCGCACCACGGATGACCCAGGACCGCCAAGCCCGACTATTCGACCTCTACGACCAGGCCAGGGCGGCGGAGAACCAGGTCGTGCTGGCCTCCTCCAACCAGACCGGCGTGCTGGGTGCGCTGCGGTTCCTCGGGCAGGCGAAGGTAGTCGGGCCAGGCGGCGAGATCCTCGCGCGCACCTGGTCCAAGGCCGGCATCGCGTTGGCCGAACTGGACGTCGCGGCCGAGGTCGCCAAGGCTCGCCGGGTGCTCCGGCATCTCGACGAGCGCCGGCCCAGCACCTACCGGCCCGACTGATGACACCGCTGGCGATTGCTCTGCTCAGCTATTCGACCAAGCCGCGGGGCAGCGTGGTGCACACGCTGTCGCTGGCCGAAGCACTCGCGCAGGCCGGCCAACGAGTGACGGTCTGGACGCTGGGCCGCGGCGGGGACTGCGCTTTCTTCCGCCCTGTCGATCCGCGGGCCGAGGTGCGGATCGCGCCGTTTCCCGACGTCGCCGGGGAGGAGGTCGGGCCCCGTGTGCTGCGGTCCATCCAGGTACTGGCCGACGCCTTCGACCCGACCGGCTACGACGTGGTGCACGCGCAGGACTCCATCAGCGCCAACGCCGCCGGCTACTGCATCCGGACCGTGCATCACCTCGACCACTTCAGCACGCCCGAGCTGGCCGCCTGCCACGAGCGCGCCATCACCGATCCCTTCGCCCATGTGTGCGTGTCGGCCGCGGTCGCCGCCGAGCTGCTCGACGGCTGGGGAATCACCGCCGAGGTCATCCCCAACGGGGTGGACGCGCAACGGTTCAGCGACGCGGCCAGCCCAGCCGGCGCGGCCGCCCGGCAGACGTGGCGATCACGCTTGGGCCGCTACGTGCTGGCCGTCGGCGGCATCGAGCCCCGCAAAGGATCACTGGAACTACTCGACGCCTACGCCTTGCTGCGTAAGCACATTCCCAACGTGCAGCTGGTGATCGCCGGTGGGGAAACGCTGTTCGACTACTGCGGCTAGTGGGAGCAGCGCGCCGCAGAGCTGGGGATCGAGCCAGTGGTACGCGGACTAGTGCCCCACGACGCACTGCCCACCCTCGTCGCCGCCGGAGCATTCGCCTTCCCGTCCATCAAGGAGGGCTTCGGCCTGGCCACAATGGAAGCGCTGGCCGCCGGGGTGCCCCTGGTCACCCGCAACCTCCCGGTACTCCGGGAGATCTTCTCCGACGCCGCCCGATTCGCCGACGACCCAGCCGAACTAGCCACTCAACTGACCCTCGTCCTCGCCGCACCGGACCCGGTCACCCACACGACAGGCCGAGCACTCACCACCCGGCACACCCGGCCCGCAACCGCCCAACGATATCTCGAACTCTATCGCCACCTCTAATCCCGGCGTGCTGCACTCCTGCCCGGCTGCTGTCTTGCTCGATGGACGTGCGCCGGTCAAGCAGTTCCACCACCGTCAGGCGCTGCGCGGAGAGCGACGGACGACTTGGGAGACCCGACCGGGACTGATGCCTAGCAGGTCGGCCACGTCTCGCACCGACACACCTTCGGCGACCAGCGCGCGTGCCACCTCGTCGACCCTGGCTCGCACATCGGCCAGCCGGCGGGTCAGATCCTCGCGGGCCTCCGCGAGATCACGCGCCTGCGCGGCGCCAGCGATCCGCACCTCATCATGTATGTCGAGGTCGTCGAGCGATCCGGCGCCGAGCTCATCGAGCCAGAGCTCGACAGCATCGATGATCTCGCGACGTGCGGCCGCATAGGAACGCGCCCAGGTATGGCAGCGTGGCTCTTCCGCGAGATGGACGAGCCATCGACCCTGGCCGTCACGCTCGTAGACGGCTGTGACGGTCACCATGGTGCTCACCTCCGTAGCCAATCGCTGCCCAGGCAGTGGCGAAGCTGCTCTTCGATCTTGTTAAGCGTGCCGTTCGGGATATCGCCAGGGTGCCATGAGACGGTTGTCGAGCAATGGCCGTCGACTATGTAGCGCCTGTGTGAGCCTTTGCTGAGGCACTCGTCAACGTCAAGCCGCCGGGTATGGGCCGCCTTGCGGATTCGCTTCACCACCTCTCGCGCGTTCACGAGGCTACCGTATACCGACTAGACATCAAACGTGCAGCGGGTGAACAGTTAGATGAAGCACGAGTGCACCCGGGGTCAGCGGCGGATCCGGCCCGCCGGGCTTGAACACCGACAGCCAGGTGGCCCCCGCGAGCAGCACGAACTGCACTGGCGTGGCAGCGAGATCGGCAGCTTGCGCGGTGGGTGCTGGCCAGTGACAAGACGCTCAGAACGGGTCGCTGCGCTGGGTGGCGACTTCAGCGCAAGCCCAGCACCCGGAGCCGGGAGTTCCGGATGCGGGCCAGCTTCCCGCTGGACCCTCTGGCGCGCCCCGACGACGGATGGCTCGATGGGCGGCAGGACGTGATCAGAGTGACATCCAGATGCCAGGCACCGACGGGCTCACGGCGACCAAGCAGATCACCGCCGACCCGCGGCTGGCCAGCCTACGCGTGATCATCCTCACCACCTTCGAGCTCGATTGCGGGGGTGTGGTTGCTGCCGGGCGGCAAGGTGGAGTTCGGTGAGTCGCTGGAGGACACGGCGCGGTAGGAAGCGCTGGAAGAAGCCCGCTGTGTGGTGGGCTCGATGTCCGGCGTGGGCTTGTATGAGATGCGGGGCGAGGGGCGCAGGGGCCTACGTCCGTAGCGTTCGAGGATTGCCCCCCGGTGATTCTGGTCGCGAGCTGCTCGCAGCTTTGCGATCCGAGGCTCAGCGGGCAGATGTCCACTACGGGCGTGTAGCCGCGGGCGCTACCAGTTCTTCTGTATCCACTTCCAAATCTTGGCCGCATACTTAATGAGCATGAAAAGAGGGCCAATTCCGCTCATCCAGTCAAAGAACGACAAAAAGCAGCCCACCGCCTCTCCCTGATAAGCTGCACTCTCCTGTAGAAAATGAGCCATTACGAGATCCATGTCGTCACCGTCGAGTCCCACTCGGACACCTCCCCTCTCAGTCGTGTCGACCCGATCGACTGCCACGCCCGAAGAGCTTTCCTCGAATCCCCGGCAGTTTGCCTGGATCAAGGTCCCTCAGGATATCTGATTCGCGCGCCGCGAGTTCCGCAGATAAGGCGCTCCGTACCTCTTCCGTCATCCAGTCGTCTACCGCGAAACCCTTTATACTTGAAAGTAACCATCCACGCTCACGTCGAGCATGACCAACGAGACTGGTGAACAGAACCTGCAGGTTGTACGAACGCTTAGCCGAGAAAGGGATGAAGTCGACACCGAATCCGACGACGGGGGCAAACTTTGAAGCTCGGTCCTCGCCGATCTCACGCAGGTTGCGCTCCTGGGTCGGCGACGGAAGGTTGATGTTCTCCTTCCAGTCGGTAGGGTCAACCAGGTCAGCCTGCCCTAACCCGAAAACCATCTTCTCGTGAAACTGGCGCAAGGCTTCCAAGTAGTCCTGCTCCAGCGACACCGCCCGATTTCTTGCTGCGCTTACCCATAGAACTGCATCACATTTCGGAAGATGGCGCTTATACATCTCAAGATACTCCGGATCTTTGTCCCTGCTCTCACCGAGACCCGGCGCATCAACGACTTGAAGTCGAATAACAGTCCCTTTCGCCGGACCTCTACTTGCAGTGAGCTCGACCTTCCGTGCTACGAATTCCTTCGTGCAGGCAACGGTCGGACTAGTTGCAAAATCCGTACGAAAGAGCCTGTTGATGATACTAGATTTTCCGACACCGGAAACGCCAACCACTCCAATTGTTACGGGTCCTTCCTCTCTCAGGGCGGCCAGTACAGCCTCTTTGACCTCCGGAGGCAGATCGTCGTCATCACTATCTTTCGCAAATGATTGCCGCACAGCTCTCCCTCGTGATCGTAGTTGAATTCTGAACCAACCGAGGTGGCCTGTCAGACGAGTCGGCCGAAGGTACTATCCCGCCGCACATGACATCGCCCTGCACTGTCAGCCGGGTTACCTGCGTATTGTAATTGAGTTGACAGCTCTCCGCCGGCAAGCGTTGATTCGACGGCCAGGCTTAGCGCGGTCCAGGTGATCAGTGGCACGGTCTTCTCCAAGATCCAAAGCTGAGGAGGTACGGTGAGAACTCATGCTGCGGCCCTCGGGTTAAGGACTCTGGGCCACGCGATGGTTGTCCGGCAACACCCCCGGACGCAGATGTCGGCTGAGATCACCTCAAATCGCTGGTCATCGCTTACGCTCAGCCAGAACGAAGTGTCCGACGTCGCCGGACACTCGACCGAGGCCCTCATGGAGTACTCGCATGGGCAGGAGACTTGATCCCCGAGCAGAGTTCGCCGGTCGGCTGCGTGCGTTACGAGAAGCCGTAGGCGTTTCATTGCGAGGGCTCGAGACGGCGAGCCTGGCGACTAGGCGCCGAGGGGCGGGCCAGCAGCCACTCCAGCTCAAGCGCAGCACCATCGCCGGCATGACCAGCACAACCAAGCCGGTCCGCCCTGAACTGGCGAACTTCGAGGTCTTCGTCGACACCTGCCTCCGGCTGGCGGCAAGGGACGGCCGGCAACTGCCACCGGAGCTTGCCGATCGCCGTCGGTGGGACAGGGCGTATCGCAACCTGGTGCTCTTGACAGCCGAGCACTCGAACTGGCCAGGACCGGCCGACCGGGATCGGCAGCGGCCAGTCGATCCCGGCACCCGCCGTTCGGCTGTCACGTGGCCGCTGCGGATCGGATCGATCCCACCCCGCGCTGATGGGTTTCAGGACCGTACTGTCGCGGACGTCCTCGACTACAAGGCGAGACAGGGACAGGCCGTGGTCTTGACCCAAGTCGTCTCCGGCCTCGGCGGAGTCGGCAAGACCCAACTTGCTGCGGCATTCGCCAAGCGACTGTGGTCGACTGGCGAACTGGACTTGCTAGTGTGGATCTCTGCGGTGAGCCGCGACTCGGTGGTGACGGGCTACGCGCAGGCCGCCGATATGGTTCTTGGGTCTCATGACGATAACAAGGACCCTAATCTGGCCGCTACCCGGTTCCTAGCCTGGCTGGACATGACGGATAAACGGTGGCTGGTCGTACTGGACGATCTGCGGGACGGCACCGTTGCCCAGGGCTTATGGCCCCCCGATCGGCCAGTCGGCCGGACAGTGGTGACGACACGGCGTCGGGACGCCTCCTTGCTCACCGGCCGGAGCCTGATCGACGTAGGCGTCTTCACCAGCCAAGAAGCAACGGACTACATCGCCGGAAAGCTGCCCACGCGGCTCGCCGACGACGTCGAAGGCGTCGCGGCAGACCTGGGATCCCTACCCTTGGCGCTGGGGCACGCCGCGGCGTACATGATCGACCAGGACATCAGCTGCCTTTCCTATCGGCAGCGGTTCGCCGACCAGCGGCGCCGCCTAGCCTCGTTGTTCCCGGATGAGGGAGCAATTTTCGAAGGGCCCGCAGCCACGGTGGCCACCACGTGGGCTCTGTCGATCGTGGCCGCCAACGGTTGCGAGCCGGTAGGTCTTGCCCAGCCGCTGATCGAGCTTGCTGCGGTACTCAACCCCAACGGCATTCCAGAGGAGTTATTCACGTCGGATGCGCCGCATGCGCACATATCAGCTACGGCCCGACCAGCCGTTTGCCAGGATCCGGTGCAGGTCAGCGCGGCCGACATCCGGGACGGCCTGCGGTGCCTGCACCGCTTCAATTTGGTGACGCACGACGCAGAGCTGCTACGAGTGCACGCACTGGTTCAGCGAGCGGTTCGTGACGACCTTTCGGAGCAACGGCTCCTAGCGATTGTGAGATCAGCGGCGGACGGCCTCTTGCAGATCTGGCCGGATATTGATCGCAATGCCGAGCGTATCCGGCTGCTGCGCGCGAATGCTACCGCACTGCATGCTGGACAGCCCGAAGCGCTCTGGACACCGGGTGGCGCGCATCGCCTCCTGCTCCGCACCGCTCGCAGTCTTGGCGAGGGAGAGGCTCCCCTGCTCGCCGACGCCGTCCGCTACACACAGGAACTGCACGAGCAGGCCGTCCGATACCTCGGCGCCGAGCACTGCGATACCCTCGGCATCAGAAATCAGCTTGCGCATTGGCTCGGAGATTCCGGAAGCATTGCGGACGCGGTGTCCTCTCTGGAAGAGCTGGTAGCCGACACAGCTCAGTTGCTCGGGCCGGATCACCCCAGCACCCTGGACGCACGCGGCAACCTTGGCTATGAGCGAGGCCAGGCCGGAGATCCGCTCGGGGCTGTCGCCGAGCTGACTGGTGTGTGCGCGGATCAGGCGCGCGCACTCGGTTTCGATCACCCGACCACCATGCAGAACCGCAATAATCTGGCTTTCTGGCAGGGCAAAGCCGGCGATTCGGCAAGTGCTATCGCGATACTTCAGCGGCTACTTCCGGATGTGTTGCGGATATTTGGTCCTGATCACCCGGATACTCTCGATGTACGAGGCAATCTGGCCTTCTGGCGGGGAGACGCCGGAGACCCTGTTGGCGCCGCCCAGGAACTGGCGACGGTGCTCAAAGATATGACGCGAATTCTCGGCCCCGATCATCGTGACGTGTCCGTCATTCAGCACAACCTTGCGCATTGGCGAGGACAGGCAGGAGATACCGCCGGTGCCATGCAGGTTCTTACTGAGGTCTACCGCTACCGGTTGCGGGTCTTCGGCCCAGACCACAGAGACACGCTGGTAACCCGGTTTGAGCTGGCCCGGCTCAGCGCCAAGCGCGGCGACCCGACAGGTGCCGCAACGGAGCTGGAGAAGGTGCTCCTCGACCAGCAGCGAGTATTCGGCGCTGATCATCCCATCACCATGAGCATCCGGCACGACCTCGCCTGCCTGCGGGGCGATTTAGGAAATCCGTCAGCTGCGATCACGGCATTGGAAAAAGTCCTAGCTGATCGGCGACGAGTACTCGGGGCGGATCACCCCGAGACCATCAAAACCCTCGAAAAGCTTCACTACTGGCAAACGCCCCCGAATACCACGCCGCCAAGAAATAGTATCTCGTAATTGGAGTTCACTTCTTGATGAAAGCGGTGCTCTGTGTACTGGTTTCCTCGAAGACGATCGCGTCTGCCAGCTTGGTCCAAACGAACGGTGTGCAGCTTGTCGTAGTGTTCGCGAGCGCCGACCCGGTGCCCACCGGAACTCGTGAGTGCGTAACAGTGTTATGACACTGTTACGCACTCACGAGCAGCTGGCGATCGCGCTGCTGACCTATTCGACCAGGCCGCGGGGCAGTGTGGTGCACACGCTGTCGCTGGCCGAGGCACTGGCTGAGACCGGCCAGCACGTGACGGTCTGGACGCTGGGCCGCGGCGGGGACTGCGCGTTCTTCCGGCCTGTCGACCCGCGGGTCCAGGTGCGGATCGTGCCGTTTCCCGACGTCGCCGGCGAAGAGGTCGGGCCCCGCGTGCTGCGCTCCATCCAGGTGCTGGCTGACGCCTTCGACCCGACCGGCTACGACGTGGTGCACGCGCAGGACTGCCTCAGCGCCAACGCCGCCGGTCACTGCATCCGGACGGTGCATCACCTCGATCACTTCAGTACGCCCGAGCTGGCCGCCTGCCACGAACGCGCCATCACCGATCCCTTCGCCCATGTGTGCGTGTCGGCCGCGGTCGCCGCCGAGCTGCTCGACGGCTGGGGGATCCTCGCCGAGGTCATCCCCAACGGGGTGGACGCCCAGCGGTTCAGCGACGCGGCCGGCCCGGCCGGCGCTGCCACCCGGCAGGTGTGGCGGTCGCGCTTGGGCCGGTATGTGCTGGCCGTCGGCGGCATCGAGCCCCGCAAGGGATCACTGGCACTGGTCGACGCGTACGCCGTGGTGCGCGCCCGAATGCCCGACGTTCAGCTGGTGATCGCCGGTGGCGAGACCCTGTTCGACTACCGCGGCTACCGGACCCGCTGGGACCAACGCTCCGCTGCGCTCGAGGTCGAGCCGGTGGTGCTCGGCCCGGTGCCGCACGACGACCTTCCCGCCCTAGTCGCCGCTGCCGGAGCCTTCGCCTTCCCGTCCACCAAGGAGGGCTTCGGGCTGGCCGCCATGGAAGCGCTGGCCGCGGGAGTGCCGTTGGTCGTGTCAGATCTCCCGGTGTTCCGCGAGATCTTCTCCGGCGCCGCCCGGTTCGCCACCGACCCAGAGGAACTGGCCGCGCACCTGATGGCCGCCCTCACCGAGCCCGACCCGACCGCTCGCGAAGTCGGCCGCGCGCTGACCGCCCACTACACCTGGTCCGCAGCCGCCCACCGACACTTCGCCCTGTACCACCGCCTATAAACCCGCGTGTCGCGCTCTCCTGCCCGGATGTAGCGGCTGCGTGGGCGGCCAAGCCCCGCGCGGACTGGCTGACCAGCCGCCGGATCCCCCAGCGCCACAACCATCCGGTGCCGGGCGAGCGCGGCAGAAACGAGATGTGCCAGCGAATCCGAGTGCCGCCCTGGGTCGGTTCGAGATCGACGTCTCCGCGGTAGTCGCGCACCGGCAGGCCAGTCAGATGCCGGTAGCTGAAACGCCGATCGGCAACCAGCTCGGCGACCTCGTCCCGGCCGGTCACCCGCCCCTTGCGAAAGATCCAGATCGCCCCGCTGCCGTCCGGATCGCCCGCACCGGCCCGCTCCAGCTCAAACGACTCGATCGGCGACCAGAGAGGCCAGCTTGCCCCGTCCCGTAGCAGCGCGTACACGGTCGCAGCGTCGGCCGGGGTGTGCACCTCGATCTCGACATGCTGCCGCCGGACACCCGATTTAACCATGTGGTACATGTACCATCTGGTTCACATGCGCACAACGGAGAACGAGCCGAAACAGCGATTGCTCGCCGGCACTGTCGAGTACCTGGCAGCCAACGGCCTTGGCGACATCAGCCTGCGCAGGCTGGCCACCGCCCTGGGCACCAGCCACCGGATGCTGATCTACCACTTCGGCTCCAAGGAAGGCCTGCTCATCGAGGTCGTCCGCGCCGTGGAGCAACGCCAACGAGAGGTGTTCAGCGAACTGCAACTCGACCCTGACGCGTCACCCGAGGAGATCGCCTGGAACTTCTGGCAGCGCCTCGCCGACCCGGCGATGTGGCCCGCCGAACGATTGTTCTTCGAGCTCTACGGTCGCGCGCTGCAGGGTGATCCCAGCGCTGTCCCGCTGCTGGACGGCATCGTCGAGCACTGGCTGGCGCCGGCGACCGCGTGGGGCCGCCGTCAGGGAATCCCGGCTGAGACTGCCCGCGCCAACGCCCGGCTCGGGGTTGCCGTCACCCGGGGCCTGCTCCTCGACCTGCTGGCTACCGGCGACCGCGCGGGCGTAGACCACGCCATGACCCGCTTTCTGGCGATCTACCAGGCAGCCGCGCAGCGAACCGCCGATCCCGGGCACAGTTAACGGGGCGTCGCCCCCAGCCCGACGAGACATCTCGTGGGCGATGTGGTCGAGCGGGCTAGCCACCCGCCGCGCAGGACAGCCCGGTCATCGGCCGCTCAAGACCCGGTGCCCTACAGCGGTGGCCAGCTCGCGCACACCCGCAACACGGGGGTGTCGTTCGGTCAGGTCTGTGACGATCTTGCGGATGGCAGGGCGGTCGCGGACCTCGGCTGGAGCCTGCTGGTGCGCGGCCAGCAACGCGCGGGCGGTTTGCTCGGGTTTGCCCCACTGCCACCACGCGCGGGCCATGTCAGTGTGCAGCCGTCCGCGCCGCTCGGGTGTGGGGAACTGGCCGGGATGCAGCACTCGCCCGGCATACAGGGCCGCACCAGCGTCGCCGAGGGACCAGTGGATGCCGACGCGATAGAGGGTGACCTGGGCTGGGGTGACAGTGAACGGCTGCCCTCCAACGGGATGGTCTGGCAGCCGGGCGGCGGCCTGTTCGGCTTCGGTGATCAGTTCCAGGGCGCGGTCCCGGTCGCTCCTGTCGGCTCAACTGCGCTGGCTGCGCGAGAGGTGCGCGTCTGACTGCCACCTGACCGGCGATGGCGGCGACGGATTGCTGTGCACGCCGCCGCTATTTCTGGCCGACCTGCTCCGTCATAGCCGATTCAGTAGAGCATTCACTGAGGCGATCGCATGGGCGCGGCTGCGGCGACAGTCAGCTCTGCCGATCCTGCGGGCCGCATTCCGTGCGGCCTGGACGTCCCGGACAGTGGCGCTGTTCGCTGTGGCGACGTCGCCCGGCACGAGGGTTGCGCCGCCCGGCTTCCACGGTGATGTCTCCTGGTTCTCGTCAGCCTCGGCCGCCGGATAGACCACCGCCGAGGCGCGTCACTGTCCGTTTGGTTCGGGGCTGGTGCGTTGTACCAGGATGTGTGCGGGCAGCGTCTGTAGCCGGTCGTGAAGGTCTCGGGAGGCTTGCCCCGGCCGGCGTTCGCTGAGCAGGTCGGCATCCAGGGCGATCAGACGGCGCCGCGTGGTTTCCCGCAGGGACGCGGGTGGCACCGTGTCCAGAACGCTGTTCGCGAGCGCGGTGGCTTCGGCGGTGCTGTGGTCGGCCGCGTAGGCGCGGGCGAGGATGACGGTCACAGCGGCCCAGCCGCCCGATCCGGCACTTTTCAGCTCAAGGGAGCGGCTTGCATGGACGCGGGTCGCGCTGGTGTCGCCGAGGCGCAGGAATGCCTCGGCGAGATGCTGATTGAGTTCGGCGAGGTCGAATCCGAAGCGTCCTGGCTCGTCGCGCCCGGCGATGTCCATGTGACGTTGGGCGACCATGGCCGCGCGCCGGGCATCGTCGCGGTGGCCGAGGGTGGCTAGCGCGCGGAGTTCGCACCATGCGGTGATCTGGGCGCGGTGCAGTGCGGTGTCGGCGTATCCGCCGGCCTGGCGGGCGAGATCAAGCGCGTCGATGGGGCGGTCGCCGAAGAACGCGACCATCGACTGTGCACCCAAGCTCCATCCGGCCAGCCGGTTCTCGCCGACCGTGATTCCCAGTCGCGCGCCGGTGCTCAAGTGGATATGTGCACCGGCGTAATCGGAGAGGGTGAATGCCAAATCACCGAGCAGCGCGGAGAGCCAGCCGGCCAGCCGTCGCAGTTCTGTGCGATCTCGCTCGGGCTGGTTGCGGGTGAGCATGTCGACGACCATCGTGCGGCAGCGGTGGATTTCGGCGGCCAGGCTGCTTGGGGTGTATCGGGCGTAGTTCATGGCGTAGTAATCCACCGCCCGCTGGACCTGCTCACGGGTGGCTGGCCCGCCGCTGGGCCCTTCGATCTCACGGTGGAGTTGCACGGAGTCAGCGACGGCGGTCAGTGCGTCGTCAGCCATGGCGGCTCCCGGCTCAGACGGTTGGGTGGGGTGACCGTACCCACCGTCAGCCACCGTGCCGCTCAGCGTGATCCCGAGTCGACGTGGCGGCACCTGATAGACCCGCGCCAGTGCGCGCGCGTAGTCCGGGTCAGGCGCGACGGCATCGTGTTCCCACCGGCATAACCGTGCACTGGTCAGTCCTGGCTCGACCAGCCCCGCGTGCCGGTAGATCTCTAGCACAGCGGCGACCACCTGAGGGCGGCTCCACCCGTAGGCGAGTCGCCAGGCTTCCAAGGGTTTCATTTCGGATAGCTGGCGGGCGATCTCGTCGGCGATGGTGGCCACGTCCCAGTCGGCACGCTGGCCCTGTTGCCGGATCTGCGCGGCGCGGTGCTGGAGTTGGGCGCGGCGTGCCCGGCTGATCCTCGGCATGATCATCCCTCCGCAGCTTTGGAAAGTATGCCGCCCGCCGCCGGTTGCCGCATTGCCGCGGGCGCAATGTTCGCCCGCGTGGCGGCATTGATCCGTGCAGCCGTGCCCGGCGAGTGTGGACACATCCACCGAAGAGACGAGGAGGTGAGTGAGCATGGACGATCGTGATGACGGGCTCGTGATGGCTATCGAGCAGCTCTCCCGCGTGCAGAACCGGGGCGATTTCCAGATGTCCGACGGGGCGCAAGGGGACTCCGGCGACAGCCGAGACCCGTAGTTCTCCGGATCCCACCGGCGTCGCGTGGGGGTCGTTAAGCCGCTATCCCGACCCCCACGCGGTCGTGCACCACCGTTACGAAAGGTTGGTCATGCACGGTCACCAACTTATCCAGAGTGTTGAGCACGGGCTCGGCTGGACTGGACCTAGCGCGTTGGGTACCCAGTTCGCGAAAGGAAAACTGCCCGATCCCGAGCTGGTCACCCGGCTATTGACCCCGAGGCGGGTGCTCGACGTGCTGATGCGGCGCAGCCTGTCCCCGCCGCAAGTACGCTGCCTGACGAACGGCACCGAGCTGCACCCCCGCGACTACATTGCCGAGACCACGAGCCGACGAGGCCAGACCATCCCGATGGTGGACATGCACCGTCTCGGCCATCTTCTCGGATCCGGGTGCACGCTGGTGATAGACGCAATCAATCGCTGGGACGCCACGCTGGACGTCGCCTGCCGCTCCTGGCAGTGGTGGTGCAGGGAGCGAGTCCAGGTCAACACCTACCTGACCACACAAGACACCTCCGGATTCACCCTGCACTGGGACGACCACGACGTCATCATCGTGCAACTTGACGGCGAGAAGAGCTGGGACGTGCGCCCACCATCGCGCCCAGTGCCCATGTACCGCGACGCCGCACCGAACTCCGAACCCAGCAACGAACGTGTGTGGTCGGGCACGCTGACGGCAGGCGACGTGATGCACATTCCCCGCGGTTACTGGCATCAGGCAACCCGCACCACCCAGGGTGCCCGGTACAGCCTGCACGTCACGTTCGGAATTGAGCAGCGCACCGGGGTGGATTGGCTGACATGGCTGGCCGACCGCTCCCGGGAGAACGAGGTGTTTCGTCACGACCTCATCCGAGCAGATCATCCAGCAGGGTGTAGCGGTCGGCCTCGAGGAGACGGCCGTCGTGGACCCGAGCGAGAACCGCATCGCCGAGCTCGCTCTCCGGCTGATCAGTCAGCAACACCAACACACTGCCCGGCTCCTGAGACGCGAGCGCATCGAGGACCGCGAGCACCGACGGACAGGCGACGACCCGCACCGGCCGACCATCGACGTGAAACGCGTCGACACCGTGCCACACCGGGCCTTGGGGACTGCGGATACCGATCACGGCATCGACGCCGGACTTCAGCCGAGGGAGCCGCACCCGGACCCGTTCGAGAATCGCACGCTGGGACGCCGACGCCAGCTCAGCCGTCGCCATCGCCCAGAATCCGGTAGCTGATCTCCACCTCGGCATCGGCGGGCAGGAGCGTCCGGAGTTCGCCGAGGACCTGCTCGCGGCGCCCCCGCAGCGTCTGACGCGAGGGTTCGGGAGGCGCCACCGGTGGCGGTGATGGCACGGCCCTGTTCTCGGTGATCGGTCGCTTGACGATCATCTCGATGGTGCGGCGCTGCGCGTCGTGAATGACCTTGGCCAGCGGGGATGCGTCCTCGTTCGCCGCCGCCCCGGTGCGCAGTGTCTCCCGGACTGCCTGCGAACCCGGGTGGTCCAGGGTGGCGAGTTGGTCGAGCACCTGCCAATCGGTGTTCCGGACCACCTCGGCGACCTGAGCCGCGCTGGACAGGGATTTACTCAACGTGATCAGCGGCATGTCGATCGTCGCCGCTGCCAGGGCTTCGACCAGCTCGGCCGGCGCTCCGGCGCGGCGCAGCGCGTCAAGCAGCCGCACCGCTGTCTCCGCGGTGTGCCGCCGCGGAGACAGCGGCTGCTCCGGCACGCCGAGCCGTCCCAGCGAGCTCTCCAGGACGGCGAGCAGATCAGCGACTGGGGTGCGGAGCTGGTCGGCCCGGCCGGTGATCCGGGCGAACCTCGCCATCGACCGGGGCGAGATCACCCGGGCATCCAGGTGCTCCCCGAACAGCACCGCGGCCCGCTCGACGGCGACCCTCCACCGCTCACTGCCCGGCAGGCGCTGCTGGCGCAGCAGCATGTCGTCGCGGACCTCGTCGACCGTCGCCGGTGGTTCGACGACCCGGCCGGCCCGGACCCACGCGCGCCGGCTCAGCTCGGCGTAGGTCGCGATCACCAGGTTGGCCACCCGCGTGTCCAGCCCGAGGTCTCCCAGCCAGTCGCGCACCTGCCGGACGGGAATGTCGGCTCCCGCCAGCCCCGATTGCGCAGCCCGGCGTTCGAGCTCGGATTCCCAGTGCCGCGAGAGCACGAACGGACCGCCGTGCTCCTCGCCCAGCCGCAGCGGATGCGCCAGCTTCTGCAGCGGGAGGCGCTCGGACTTCTCGGTTTCGACGCGCCCGCCCTCCGCGTCAGCCGCGCGGCGCACGACGTCGAGGACGGCACGCAGCTCGGCCGTGGTCACGACGGTGCCCTTGCGCTGCGGATCGAGGTCCGGATGCTGGGGGTAGCTCGCCGCGAAGCACTGGTCGACGAGATGTGCGAGCGCGTCAGGGAAGGACCGGCCGACGTCGAGCCGTGGACGCAGTCCCGGGTCGAGGCTGACGAGGTGGTCGGTCCAGTCGAGCACGTGGTTCTCGTCGGGACGGGCGAGCCCGTAGGCCTCCCGCAGGACGAGCCGGAGCTCGGTGCGCAGCGCGTCGCCCAGGTTGCGCAGCAGGTCCCGGGCGCGCTGCCGGTCGTCGGGTCCGAGATGGGTGGCCGTCTCGTCGAGCCGGGTTCCCCCGAGCAGGTAGTCGACGCGGACGAGGGTAGCCACCTTGGTCAGCACGGCGCCGGTGACGAAGGCGGGCAGCCACGCCACGCACCGCCGGGATCTTGCTTCCCGCAGCTCCACCATCCGGGCCCGATCGTCGGCGGCGGAGTGCGTGGTCGCGTCGAACGGGTAGTCGATGACCAGCCGCCAGCGCCCTTCCAGGGACGGGGAAAAGATCTCATCTCGCAGGTCGGCCCGATCGCGCACGTTCCCGTAGACGATCTCGACGATGCGCCTGCTGCCCCGCCAGACCGCCGGGTACTCCAGCTCGAGCGCCCCGTCGTCGCGGATGCCCAGCTCGGAGAGCAGCAGCTCACGAAAGAGCCGACGCCGGTTCGCGAGGTTGTCGACATGGCTGACCCGGTCGAGGATCTGACCGAGGTCGACCCCCACGAGCTGCAGCCGCACGCTGGGGTCGTCCTCAAGCCCGACCTTGAGCTCGGCGACCTGGCTCCAGCTGCGCAGCCGCCGGACCACCTCGGACACTTCCTGACCGGGGATCAACGAGGTGACCGTGCCGTGGTTGAGCGCCGCCAGCCGCCGGGCCGTCATCCCGCGCAGCGCGGGCACGTCCGGGGCGAGGGCGGCGAGCAGCAGTGTCTTGACCAGGCGGTCGTCGGCGCGGAACGCCGCGAGCAGGCCCGGAGCCGCGGCGTGGTGTTCCAGACCGGCTGCCTGCTCCTCGGTGAGCCCGCGCTGGCCGAGCAGCAGCGGGAGTAGCGTGCGCTGGTACAGGGTGCGGGCCTGCTCGAACTCGTGCTTGAGCTTCTCAGTGAAGGGCTGGTCGTTGCCGTCGGCGATCGCGTCGAACAGGTCGCCGAGCGGCACGAGCTGGCCCAGCCGGAGGTCGTCGCGGCGCTCGACCAGGATCTGCTGCATGAGCTTGAGCGCGGTCCGCTCACGCTGCAGCGCTGAGGAGACATGCACCAGCGTCTGCATGAACGCCGGGCTGAAGGGATAGGTCCGGCGGAACGCCTCGCCGTCGCCATCGGTGAGAAGCACGTCGCGGGTGACACCGGGGAGGTTGTCGGTCCGCCGGAAGGCGTCGGCAATGCGCTGGGCGGCGACAGCGTCGCGCGGGCGCAGGATGCGCTTCTCGGCGATCAGCTCGAGGTTGCGATCCTCCAGGGTGACAGTGGCGAACCGCCCGTCCCAGTAGGACAGCTGGTCCTGGAACGACAACGACTCAGCACCGGTGCGCTCGACCCCGATCAGCTCACGCAGGTCACGCTGGCGCGCGATGAAGCTGACGATCGGCACCGCCCGGTGCGCGTCAGAGGACTCGACGAGCTTGGCGACCTTCTCGGTCTCCCGCGCGACGAAGGCCGGATCGGCGATCTTCCCAGCGAGCCAGAGCACGAGCTCGTCGAGGAACAGGATCACGCCGTCGTGGCCGAGACCCTTGGCGTGCGCGCTGATCGCCGCGAGCCCGGCGTCGAGCGGCACGAACGCATTGGCTGCGCCGGCTACCGAGTCGACATAACTCGGCAGGAACACGGGCACGACGTCGCTGATCAGCCGCTGGGCAAGCTCCGAATCGGGCGGCGCGGCGAACGCGGCGTCGAGCTCCGCCTGGGTCCACGGCGCGTTGACATCGCCCCAGCTCTCGTCCGCAGGCGCCGGCAGCCTGGCCAGGAATGCAGCGGTGCCCATCCCGCCGCGGATCGCGCGAGCATCGTCGAGCAGCCCCTGCGCGCGGTACACGGCTGGCAGCCGGGCGCCCGGGTGTGCCCGGCGGACGTGGTCGACGTACCCACCCAGGATCGCGGCCTCGAGGCTCTCCGCCCCGATCAGGTGGTAGGGCACCAGCATGAAGCGGCTGCTGTCGAGCCAGCCGTACCGGGCGATCGCGTCGGCCAGCTCGGGCCGTGACCGCGCGGCGATGTCGCCGTTCAGCAAGGCGTGCAGCACAGCCATGAAGTGGCTCTTGCCGGAGCCGAACGAGCCGTGCAGGTAACTGGCCTTGGACCGGCCTTCACTGAGGGCTGAGCCGATCAGTCCGAGCGCCTCGTCGAAGGCGACCCGCAGCTGCGGCGTGATCACGTAGGAGTCCAGGGTGGCCTGGATGTCCCGCACACCCTCGGTGAGGCGCAGCACGAAGTCACCCTGGTGGATGCGCTCCGGGATGGTGATCAGCTCGCGCAACAGCGGCTGCCCGGCCTGCACAGTCGTCACCGCTGCCTTCCTCCTCATATACGTGTCCCAGGACAGTAGTGCCCATCGCTGCGAGGGCGGGACGTCACCCAGCCGCGAAACAGGCCCGTGAGCAACGATCTTGCGAAAACTGGCGTGTCGCCCGGTCGATCGTGCCGACGTTGTTTGCTGAAGGTCATGCGCCTCCGGGACCTGCTCGAGGCGGGCGCTTGGGGGTGCCGGGGCATCCATCGGAGGAGAAGGCGAACGCAATGCCGATAACACCGAATCCCGTTGCTGATCCCACGCTGGGCGGGCCGGTGCGGGCCTCGCGCTGAACGGGGTTCATGGGCCACTTTGCGGCCGCTGCTAGGGCAACTCTGGCGAGTCGGCTACGACGGGCAACCTCCATCGCCCTGTCCGCGAACCCGCCCCGCTCACTGAGGGTTGACGAGCGACCATGATGACTGCAAGCTGGAAGCGAGAATAGTCGCGGACTATGGGAGGTATCGTGGTGCTTCAGTGGCTCGCTGGAAGCAACGACGCCAGCTGCGGAAAGCAAGGCATCTGCCCAACCGTCTGGCGCCGCCGATCAGGCATCCTTAGCGTCCAAGGACCCGAGAACGACGCAGGTCTGACCCTTCCTTCCGGTGAGCGGGCCGTTGACATCCCCGACGACGTTCTCCTTCGCGCCGCCGCGGCCGTCGTCGTTGGCCGGATCAGGTCGGCTTTGCGACTTGCTAGCCGGTGAACCTCGACGAGTTCACCGGGTTGTTCCGCTGCTTCCGATCGACCGCTGTCCGACTGGAGACGCTGCAGCGGTACGAGGTGGAGCATGAAGCCGCCGACCTAGCTCAGTTCGAGGCAACCGGCCAGGTGCCGTGGGCTGGCACGCCCGATGACGACGAGTGGCTTCGACTGATCGCCGATGGCGTAGCGTCAGGCAAACGATGGGAGCGCATGCGGGTGATCCGGCAGCCGTTGTCCAGCTACCTCCGCTTCGAGATGCACATCTACGGCGAGCTCGCTACGGCCGGTGAGCGGATCTACATCGTAGATCTAGGGGCAGATCCGCGTCTCGTCGAGGACCTGCGGCAGGACTGGTGGCTGTTCGACGATGAGACGCTTGTCCGTCTGCATTACGACGACCGCGGTCGGTTCCTCGACGTGGAGCATGTCACCACCGACATCGAGATCGAAGGTGCCCGGCAACAGTACGAGCTGGCTGCAAGGTTCGCGGTCCCACTGCATTCGTGGATCCGCGAGCAACAACCCAGCACGTGACCGAACCGCGGATCGCGCCAGCGGCCAAGCGTCTCGCGGCCCGGCTGCGTGACCTTCGGCGCTGCGCCGGCATCACTGGGGTTGCGCTCGCCGAAAGGTGCGGCTGGACGCAAAGCAAGGTCTCGAAGATCGAGACCGGCCGGACCGTGCCCCAATTGGCCGACGTCGAAGCGTGGTGTCAGGTGACCGGCGCGCCGGATGAGGCCCGTGAGTCTCTCGTTGACCTGTCTGAGCAGGTCCTGACGACCGTGGCCGCGTGGCGGAAAGAGGTCTCCCCCGGGCTGCGACGCAAGCAGGAGCGCATCGGCCGGATGGAGGATGCGACAACCCTGATCAGGGTTTTTCAACCGGCTCTGGTGCCAGGGCTGTTGCAAGTGGCCGCATACACCGAACGGGTGTTCCGTATGGGCACGGTCGCCGCGGCTGAGGATGTGCCGGGAGCAGTCAAGACTCGGATGGATCGCCAGCAGATCCTGTTCGACCGGTCCCGGCGCTTCGAGTTCGTGCTCGGCGAAGCAGCGATCCGCTGGCGACCAGGACCTCCGGAGCTGTTGATAGGTCAACTGGATCGGCTCGCGTCGCTGCTTGACCTGCCGAACATCGAGATCGGAATCATTCCCTGGGCAGCCGAAGCAACGGAGGTGCAGCAACACGGATTCGTGGTCTTCGGTGACCACGACGTGGGCGAGGAGACATTCGTCGTCGTCGAGACCGTCGCCGGGGAGCTGACTGAGCGCGACACCGACAAGGTAGGGCTGTACCTCGCTGAGTTCGACCGGCTGCGGCAGGGGGCGCTAGTCGGCGCAGACGCACGGAACCTACTGAGATCAGTGATCTCGGAGCTTGCTCGGCTTCAGTCTTGACTACTATAGATTAGTCTGCGACTATATTCAACTGAGGATTTGTGGCCACTAGCCAAACAGGCTGCCCTGCAGGATGCGGTCCTGTCGCGGGCGAACCAGTCCACTGACCCAACGTGCCCAACCAAGCACGTGATGGTGAGAAAAGGAGATTTCGCATATGTCCACTACAGGCAATGTCCCCACCTGGGCGGACCAACGGCATACCGGCCCGTCGACCGAGACACCGCGGTACGAGCCGCCCACAGCCGTTGAGGTCGGCAACGCCGTTGACCTTATTCGAGGTGGGGGCCACGACACCACCGCAGACAAGAACGGTTATTACCACTGATCGGAAACAGTGATGCGTTGGCTCGGAACTCTGGTTGATTCGGGTTCTGACACCACGCCACCGGCGGGGGTCGGCGCGGACTGGACATGCGTCACGGTCGGACGGTTCCGACTGTGGCACAGCGAGCCCGCGCCGGCTTCCGGGCTGCGCCGCATCGAGGTGGCAGGTTGCGTGCTGCTGGTGTTGGGTTGCTGTTCCATCTCCGATGCCGAACTCGCTGCGGTTGCCGGTCGTATGGCGCGCAACCAGCCGGAGACGTTATCGGAGGTAGACGGCAGCCGCGTGGTTGTCGCGGTCCGGCACGATGATGTCTTGTTGGCCGGTGACCTCGCCGGTCTGCATGTTGTGTTTCACGCACAGACCAGGAACGGGAGGTGGGTGTGTAGCTCGGACTCCCGCATCCTGGCGACCTTTCTGGGATCGGCGGTCAACCGTGCCTGGGTAGCGTTGCAACTGCTGATGCCGACAGCATCAGACGTGGGATGGACCGGCACTCCCTGGGTTGGCGTGCACGCGCTGCGACCTGGCTGGGTGCTGCACTTGGACCACGGTCAGGCACTGCACAACCGACCGGGACCACGATTGCCTGCACCTCGACGCGGGCTCGCCGACGCCGGCTCGGTCTTGCGGTCCTCGTTGGAACGGGCGGTGTCCGCACGGACAGCAGCGGCACATCAACCGACGACCGACCTCAGCGGAGGACTGGACTCCTCCACCATCGCGACGTTGGCCGCCCGCGCGACCGGACCGATTCCGGCGCTGACTCTCACCACGTCCGGGAGTGACGACACCGCCATGGCAGCGCTGGTCGCCGCTGCCCTACCACGGTTGGCGCACACCGAGTTGGACCTGCCTGACTCGGCGCTGCCCTACTCCCACCTGGACCAGCTCCCGGCGCTGGACGAGCCCACCTACCTGGCGGCGACGTTCAGTCGCACCCGCTGGTGGCTCGCCGAGGTAGCCGAGCGAGGCTCGGACCTCCACCTCAGCGGCGACGGAGGCGACACCGTCCTCATGGCACCTCCGTCCTACCTTGCTGATCTCGTGACACCCTGGCGACTGCCGAGGTTGTGGCAGCACGCCACGGGCTGGGCGCGGCTCCGGCATCAGGCTCCGCATGCCTTGGTGACAGCGGCGATGAGACTGCGGGCCACAAGTTATCCGGCCGCGCTGCGCAGGGCTGCGCGGAGTCTGCGCCATCCCGATCAGTCGCGCTCCGAATGGTCGGGGCTGGTGTCGTGGTTCGGGCCTCCCAGAGCAGCGCCGTGGGCTACACCGGAAGCGCGTGACCTGGTCGCCTCGATGCTGGCCACCCATGCGGTCGAGCATGCCGAGCCACTGGTGCCTGGCGAGTTCGGCGTCGGCGATTCAGCGGCATGGCTGGGGCTCAACTGGGTAGCCCGCACACAGCGCCACTATGGCCACATCGCCGAGCACTGCGGCGTCAACCACCACACGCCGTTCTTGGATGACGGGGTCGTACGTGCTTGCTGGTCCATCCCGACCTGGCGGCGCACCGACCCCAGCGTGCTCAAACCTCTGCTGCGCCATGCCTTCGCTGGCGTCGTGCCGTCAGAGGTGTTGCGTCGGAGTACGAAGGGTGACTTCACCCGACTGCACTACCGGGGGCTGCGGCGCAACGCCTCGGTGTTGGAGGAACTGTTCACGGGCTCCCGACTCAGCGACATAGGGTTGATCAACGACGATGAGGTGCGCAGGGAACTGCGACGCGGCGTCACAGGCCTTCCGATCCGGCTCGCCGCGTTCGACTTCGTGGTAGGCACCGAGCTGTGGCTGCGCGGGGCAATAGAAAGGCGGGAGTAGCGTGGCCGCACTACCTGTCGTGACGGGGCTGGGGAACGGGCACCTGCTGGTACTCGCGCCGACCGGCAGGATCTACCAGTTCAATCCGGCGGCAGCCTCGATGTGTGCGGTACTTCAGGAACACCAGGGAGATGTCTCCGCGGCGGCGAGGACGATCAGCACTTCCTGCGACGTAAACACACAACGTGTCGAGCACGATCTGCAAGCCCTGATCACCGGCCTCGGCAAGGCTGGGCTCACGCCGGGCGCCCTGCTCATGGGGACCGCTGATCAGGATGGGAAATCATCACCGGAGATGGCCCAGGACGCGGTGAACGCACGGATGGCCGTGCTGCCCCGCACATCTCCGGGCGTGGCGGCCACGGTCACCGGGCTCGCAGTCGGCATGGCCGTGCGCCTCGCGCTGCAGACCCTGCCGTTCCGGCACCTCGTGTCGATCCTGCAGCGGTTGGCCGGGACCACCCGCAGACCGGCGGGCAGGGCTGAGGTGGCCGCGGCACTCGACATCGTGGACGCCGGAGCCACCTGGTTACCCGTCCGTGTCGCCTGCCTCGAACGGTCCGTCGCGGCTGTGCTGCTGCTCGCCGCACGTCGCCGTGGCGCCACCTGGCAGGTGGGCGCCCGGACTCCACCCCTGGCTCTGCACGCGTGGCTGGCCGATGCCGACGGACCAATCGGGGAGCCGGCCTGCACCTCGTCTTACCAACCCGTGATCACGATCACCCCAGCCGGCAGGAGCAGCCTGTGACCAGCATCGTCGACCGCGACACCTGGGTACTCACCGACGACGGCCAGCACGTGCCGCAGACCAGTAGTCCCGACATCATCGCCACCATGCTCGGGTTGCTGGACCTGCACCCAGGGATGCGAGTCTTGGAGATCGGCACCGGGTCGAGCTACTCCACAGCCCTGCTTGCCCACGCGGTCGGCTCATCCGGGCACGTGGTGTCCATCGACGTCGACGCGGCACTTGTGGAGCGGGCCCGCCGCCTGCACCGGCAGGCCGGGCACAACAACGTCACGGTCCATGTCGGCGACGGGTTCGCCGGCTGGCCTGAGGGAGCCCCGTACGACAGGATCATCACCTGGGCCACCCCACCCTGGCTGGCCCGAACATGGGCCGAGCAAGCCGCGTCGGGCGCGGTGATCCTCACCTCAGTCAAGATCGCCGAGGTGGCCCTTGCCAATGCTGTCCTGCGCTGCCACATCACCGACGGTCAGCCCCAGCAGCTCAGCCTGCATCCCGGCAGCATGATAGAGATGCACCCCGAAGTGATGACTGAACTTCGGTTACCGGTCCGTTATGTCGATGCACAGTATCGCGAACCCAGCGGCCCCTACTGGATCAGCGGTGCCCAACTGCACCATGATCCGGACGCTGCGGACCGCCTCCTACGCACCCTGGCCGCTGCTGCCTCACCGTCCCTCCCCGCTGTCCTCGATCACGACGCGTGGCATGCCTTCAAAGCATGGCTGTTGGCGACCCACCGTAACCGAGCCGCCTCAGCTGGCGGCCCCGACCTGTGGGGGATCGGCCTCGCCAACCCCTACAGCATCGCTGTGATCCAACCGGACTGCACTGTGCTCCACGCAGGATCAGAACAGATGCTCCACTGCCTGCACGACGCAGCGCTGACCTGGGACGACACCGGCCGACCCAGTTTCGACGCCCTGTCACCCACCGCCCACCCGGTGACCGACGGCTGGGCGATCACCGCCTCGCTCCCCTGACAACACGGGCTGTATTAGGGGTGATGCGCCCACGCAGGATCTCCGGGTCGACCTCGACGTGATGGCTGCCTCCACGCGATCTGAACACACCGAGATGCGGGCGAACGCGTTCGCCTCAGCGTTCCTGATGCCCGCCCGGACGATCACGGAGAGCTGGCGTGATGCCGGCCAGGACACCTTCGCGCGACTGGTCGGCGAGCTCCGCGTCTCACCGTCGGCACTGTCCTGGCGCCTGCGCAACCTCGGACTCGTGGATGAGGTGCAACGGCGACAGCTCTGCCGCGTGAACCTGCGGGAGTGCGCAGAACGCGGAGGGTGGCCCGAGGAACACCTGACATTGACCCGCTCCCAGTCGGACGTTCGCCGTCCTGGCCTGCTCAGCAGGGAGGTACTCGACGCGTTCGCGCACGGCGAGGTCAGTGCGCGGGTCGCCGGGATACCACCGGAGACCCTGCTGCCTGCCGCGCCGTCGACGCTGCCGGGCAGCGAGGACGAGCACTGCGCCGACGAGGACGGCGTGGTCTTTGTCCCCTGACTATGCCGCGGCAGGGTCGAGCAAGATCACCGCAGCGGCGCTCGTCGGCTCCGGCACCGGGTCGCCATCTTCGACAAGACCTTCGATGTGGAAAGCCATCGCCTCTCGCATGAGAGCTAGGCATTCGTCAGCGGTCGCAGCCGCAGCGATCACGCCAGGAAGATCCGGCGAGTATGTGGAGTAGCCCGAGGCGTCGTCGCCTTCCAACACGACCAGGTAACCAGTGCTCATGATGCTTCCTCCTCCGACGTATCGGCAGCCACGCCGCTCTTCTTCAGACCAGCTTGCCGCAAGATGCTCGCTTCTGTCTTGGGCTTGACGGTGTCACCTGGCTTCCCGGCCACAGTGACCTTGCCTGGCTTGGTGGGATGGACGAACTGACGGTGCGACCCCTCGGGTCCGTTTCAGCTCCCAACCATCCTTGGCCAGCAGTTTCAGCATCGCATCGATCTTCACAGTGGCGCAACGGTAGCCGAGCCCGCTCCGGTGGCCGGTCGAGCCCATCGACGGCGCCCATCGGAACCTCACCGGTGCTACCCGGAGTTCAGCCGCGCGATCTTCCTCACCGACGACCGTTCAGCCGCCGACCTCGCAGACAAGCGTGGTGTCAAGATCTGGACGAGCGCTGATGTCCTGTCGGCCGCCTATCGTGATGGCCACATCGGGTGCCCGGCGGCCTATGGGGTGCTGCTGGACATGGAGCAGGCAGGCCGGGGTGTGCACGTGCCGGTCGATCACGAGCTCGTCTGCCCGTGACAGTTCTTGTCCGCGCTTGGTCTCACTCCCTATCGATTGTCGGTCAGATCAGGGGAGCAGGAGATACCGCATCCCGCGGCGCTGCCCGGTCGTGACGAGCCGCCCCTCGGCGACCAGGTGCTGCGCGAGGGCCCGGGCCCCGGCGGTGTCGAGGCCGGTGACGTCCCGGATCTGCTCGTTCGACAGCGGGCCGCTCGCGGCGGCGGTCAGCACGGCCTCGAGCTGGCCAGGGTCCGGGGCTGACGTTGCACGACGTTCGCGGGCCGGCTTCGCCGCGCTACTACCCCTGGCCGCCGATCGTGGCAGTGGGGCGACGTCGACCCGCCCGCTCGCGCGCCAGCCGCTCAGCTGTTCCACGGTGAGCTGCAGCTCACCGAGCTGGGCGTCGAGGAACCCGGAGTAGATGTCGGCAGGCGACGCGCCGTAGCGCGGGTCGATCCCGCCGTGCCACTGGCGCACCCACGGCAACACCTCGGCCAGCCCGGCCAGCAGCGGCGTGACCCACTCGGCCGACCAGCCGTCGTCGCCGCGCCGCTGGGTGATCAGGACCGCGAGCGCCTGCGCCTGCTCGCGGTGGTCCCACCCGGCCCAGCCGAGCAGCAGGCTGCCGTCCCCGTCTCGGCTGGCCCCGGGGTAGGAGACGAACCGTTCCTTGGGGACGTCGAGCTTGCCGCGCTGACTCCAGTAGCTGCCGCGCGCGAAGTCCGGCGGCCCGTACTTTGGCGGCACCGGCACCTCGCCGATCTCTGCTTTGATCGCGCGCCGCACCTCGGGGTGGGTGACGTCGTCGTGGCCCAGCCGCGCGGCGATCGCGTCCTCCCTGCGCTGCAATGCCCACGTGCGCACCCACTCCGCGCGCTTGGCAAGCCCCGCCAGCTTGTAGCGATAGGCGGCGAGAAACGGTACGTGTTCGGCGTCGACCAGCGCGGCGACGACCTCGGCGAGGTCCGCGTCGGGTCGGCTCAACGCGTCACCGGCCCACAGCGCGGCGACGTTCGTGAAGTCCTCGTCGCCGCGGACCCGATCGGCGAGGGTGCGCACGGTGTGCGGCTCGGGCTGGTCGTCGCCGTTGTCGTCCACGGCGAACCAGAGGTGACGGGCTTCGAGCCGGTCGAGCAGCCAGTCGCGCAACGCCCGCTCCTGCTGCTTCTCCCACGGCTCGGTCGCCCAGCGTCGCTTGCACTCCGGGCGCTCGATGAGCGCGAGGTCGCGGCGCTTCTCGATCAGCGCGATCCGGGCCTCGACGATCTTGCGGTAAGACTCAGACCAGTGCGAGGGCAGCTCTGTGATCGCGGTGGAGCCGTGCCGGGCAAACCACTGGGTCTCGGCATGCCCCGCGGCGACCTGGCGGGCGAGGACGATCTCGAACGCCCGCTCGCCGAGGTTCAGCGGTTCCGCGGAACCGTCCCCGAGCACCTCCGCGGCCTCAGCGCCGGAGAGCAGGCTGTAGCGGCGGTATACGTCCCAGTCGAGCTCCTCCTGCTCGGAGATCATCTGGGCGCGAAGGTGTCGCGACTCGGCGCGGGCGGCGGCAAGGCGTTCGCGGGTTGGGGTGGTGGTAGCGACGGCGGCGGGCACGGATACGGACACCTTCTGAGCGAGTTCGTCCAGCCGCCGACCACGGTCCAGCGGCAACTCGGTAGGCACCGGAAGTCGTTCAACGATTGCGCCTGCGAACTCGTATGTCCAGGACCACGGGTGTTCCGCCGCGCCACCGCCTTGGTGCTGCGCGTTCTGGCGAAGCCAGAAGCACGCTGTCGATGAGTTCAGCACCCCCAGCAGCCCTAGGTGGTCGTCCTCGCTCGCCCCGGCCGGAAGTTTGATCACCGGCGCAGTCCGGTTGAAGACCTTGGCTCTACTGACGTTTCTGTGGGTAGATTTTCATGATCGTCCGGGGAGTGGTGGGCAGAGGCCGCCGCGGGTGAGGTCGGCGATGGCGATCAGCGAGTCGGGGCTGCGGTAGCCGTAGGCCCGACGGGTCAGCAGCCGCAGGTGGGTGTTGGTGGCC
>JBOHHF010000516.1:0-7147 GCA_050700495.1 Pseudonocardiaceae bacterium | reverse complement strand
GCTGGTGCTACGGCGCGAAACGCTCCCGGCTGCAGCCGATCAAGGACTTCGTCACCCTCGTCGAAAACCACTGGGAGGGCATCCTCGCCTGGCACCACAACCACCTGAGTAACGGCCTGCTCGAAGGGATCAACTCCCTGGTCCAGGCCGCCAAAGCCCGCGCCCGGGGCTACCGCAGCAAAACCAAGATGATCACCATCGTCTACCTCACCACGAGCAAGCTGCAGCTACCCACTCTCACCAGCCCAACCCCCGCCTACATGACCTCACGCTGAGTAACCCACTGAAAATAGCGAAGAGCCTGACGGCGCTGATCTCGGATGCTCTGCGGAGGGCGCTTGCGGAGCCGGCGGCGGCCGAGTTTCGGCTTAGTCTTCCCGTCACCCAGGGGAGGCGAATGCCGACCGTGGACATCGACAGCAACGCCGCTCTTGAGGAGTACCTCGACCGGGTGGAGCAGCGGCGAGCCGTGTCGTGATTGCAGTCGATACGAATGTCCCGATCTACGCCAACCGTACCGAGCTTCCGCTGCACACGGTCGCTCGCACCCGGCTGACTGAGCTCGCGGAGGGCGCTGTCCCGTGGGGATTGCCGGTGGTAGCCGCTTGGGGATTTGCCCGCATCGTCACCCAGCCGATCTTTGACCCGCCCACCCCAATCGGCCAGGCGGTGGAATTCATCGACCATCTGTTGGACAGCCCCACCGTCCGTGTTCTCGACCCGGGTTCACGACATTAGGAGCTGCTCAGGAAGATCCTCGACGAAGATCAGGTGTGGGGTGGTCTGGTCGCTGGCGCCGTCATCGTCGCGCTGTGCCGTGAGCACGGTGTCGACACGGTGCTGTCTAACGACCGTGACTTCGACCGTTTCCCGGATATCAGGGTCACCCGGCTCGGTTCCTGAGATCGTTCAAGCGTCAACAGCGTTTCTCGATCCTGGTCGCCAGCTCGGCGGGCACAGCGGCCGGACGTGGTCCTGATGGACGTCCGGATATCCATGACACCCGGGCCAGCGGCGACCTGCGCATCGTACCATCATCTCTTCTCCCCCACGGCCTTGAAAAAAGTGTAACAGAAAACCCCGTCCACCTCGGTTGTTCGGTGCAGATCTTGTACACCTGCATCAAACCTCTCCGGCTCGATGAGACCCGCCGCAAGCGCGGACTCGCGAATGCCCTCGATCATCGCAGTGAATGTCTTCCTGGTGAAGCCATCGACTAGGTCAGGTCGGCTTGAATCCACATATACCATGCGGGGAGAAACCCGGACCGCGTCGAGACCCGCCTCGACCAACAGAGGGTAGAGCCGTCGGCCGATCAGTGTGTTGCCGCAGGCCTCCCGCTGTAACTTGACTTGACACTGGATAGCCGCGTGAGCTGCGGGACTATCGGGATAGAAGTAGGTCGATCCGTGATCGCCCTCGATAACGGTGATGGTGCCACCGGGCCTGAGTGACCTGTTGAGAATCGCCAAGGCCTCAACAGGTCGAGAGAGGTGTTCCAGGACGAAACAGACGAAAATGTGGTCAAAGGACTCCGCGTTGATGGGCAACTCAAAGATGTCCGCCTGCCGGAACTCTACGTTAGTGAGCCCAGCCCGATCGGCTCTTCGCTTGGCTTCGGCGATCGAGTCTGCGGAGACATCGATCGACGTGAATCGAGCATCCGGGCTCCGCTGGGCCAGGGTGACCGTCTGGGCACCGATGCCGCACCCAGCCTCGAGCACCATACTCCCGCTAGGGTATGCGGTGTCAGAGTGCAGTAGGTTGACCAGCGTGCCGGCCTGATCCTGCAGGCGTTCGTTCTCCCGCGGATGATAGCCGTGTACATACGTTGGGCTCATGACACTGTTGACAACTTTCCTATCGCCGGTGCGCCCAACCGCCGTGAATACGTCGATCCGCTGGCGTCGCTCTCAGGCTGCGTTGTCACGAGACCTCCGCTTGAAAGGCGACTAAGGGCTGCGCGGCATAATCCTGTGAACAGCCGCTACCGATGCGGCAGGATATCCGAAAGGCATCGCCCCGGGACCCCTGTCGAGATCGTTTGCGGTGCTTGGCTAATCAAGTTGCGATTGCGAACGGAGGGGAAGGGATGCGCGTGTCGGCGACAGCCGGCCGAGGAGTCGCAGAGGCCCCGTGGTCAAGCCGTTTAGGAGCCTGGCGGGTACCTCCTCACCCATACCCGGGGTCGCTCCCCGGGGTATTGGTGAGCGGTTCGGTGAGAAAGGTGGCACGTAACCGACGTGGGCGCTATCGACGTGCAGTCAGTCATCGACGAGCGCATCAAGAACCTCCGGAACGGCGTAGTGATGACGCAGGACGACCTGGCCGCAGCTGCCGGGGTCTCCACTGATTTGATCCGCAAGCTGGAGCAGGGCAGGCGGCATACCGCCTCGATCGGAAGCCTGCACCGCATCGCCGCGGCGCTGGACGTCGACCTCGGCGAGCCCGCGCAACCGCCCTGGCAGCCAACGGCGACCGAGACGAAATCCGGCAGCCACGCAGACCACGCGGCCCGGCTCGCCGCACAGGTCGGCTCTCAGCACGCCAGCACCGATCGGTTTGAGCATCGCTGGGTACCTGGACGAGGTAAGCGCGCAGACGGCACCAGAAAATTGCCGCCCGTCGCGGGCCGGGCGTAATCTTGATGATCGTTTAGCGTCTCACGCTGTGGTGTGACAACAACACTCCGTCCCCGACGTCGAGCCGTGCGCCGGACCCTGCTTTCCGGTCACGGTCAACGATCCCACTATTGCAGCGGCGACCGCTGCTCGCGAGGAGACCTCCAGTTTGGTAAAAATCCGCTTCAGGTGCGTCTCGACCGTATTGTCAGTGATAGCGAGCTGGGTAGCGATTTGCCGGTTCATGCGACCGGCGGCGACCAGCCCGGCAACCTGCCCCTCTCGTGTCGACAGTCGTGATGTGCCATCGGGGCGGTGCGCAGGACTGGACCGTCGTGGTCGGCGCATCCCCAGCGCCCGCAGCTCACGCGCGGCGGGATCACGTTCTCGGTCGGCGCCGGTCGTCGCGAGGTCAGCTTCGGACTGGGCCAGCGTCCGCACAGCCTGCTCGCGGTCCCCCACAGCGTTCTGGACGTGGCCGAGCAGCAGCCGGGATCGACCGATCTCTACCGGCGCCTGGACGGCCTGAGCATCCTCGACCGGCGCGGTGGCGGCGGTCAATGCCTCGCTGTGTCGTCCCTGCGCGCACAGCGCGGTGGCCCGCGCTCGCTGGGCATGGAGGCGCCCGCGGGGGAAGTGCACGATCGGGCAGCGCATGGCAAGCTCGGCGTACCTCGTCGCCGCGGCCACTTGCCCTCGGTCCGCCTCCGCGCGGGCGAGCAGCTCGTATCCTCGCGGTCGCAGCGGCGGCTCGAGTAAGGTGAGGTCCCCTCCGCCGGCGGCGGTCAGCAGCACGCTGAGCGCACGCTCCAAGGCGCCGAGGTCATAGAGAGCCTCGGCGAGGTAGAGCCCCGCGACTGCGGTCGCCAACGCGCTGAGGTCTCGTCCAGCGGCCAAGGCTTGTTCGCCATACCGGGCCGCCGCGACCGGGTCACCGCGGTCACGGGAGGCCCAGGTGGCGCAGAGCAGTGCCACGGTGCGGAACATGTCGTTGGCTGACATGCGCGCACCCTCCAGTGCGGTCTCGGCCTCCGCGACGGCCTCGGCCAGACGGCCCTGGTGGATCAGCGAGCGGGTGCGGTTGCAGCGCAAGAGCGGCACGACATAGCTCTGTCCGGTGCGCCGGGCAATCGCCAGGGCACGGTCGACGTGGCGCAGCGCGTCACGCTCATGACCCAGCACGTTCTCGACATGTCCGAGGTGGCTGAGTACCTCGATCCGCCCCGCGAACACCTGATCCGGCAGTGCGTCAGCGATGTCGGCAGCCTCAGCGAGGTACCCGAGCGCGTCTGCGGTAGCCCCGAGTTGATAGCCGGCGAATGCTCGCTGTGCCACCGCGTCCACGAGCAGCGGGGCATTGTCCATCAACCTTGCACCGTCCAGGGCCTGGTCGGTGAAGCGGTGCATCGCGCTGTAATCCCGTCGCCAGAACGCCACCTGAGCCAGCTCTAGCGTGAGCGCCGACGCCTTCCGGCCGCCGTGATCCGGCAGCGAGGCCAGGGCGGGGTAGAGCAGATCCGCTGCCCGATCATGCTGACCGTGCAGGTTGTACACCCGCCCGGCCTGTGCGACGAGACAGGCGTCGTTCGCCGGATCGCCGGCGAACGGCAACGACCTGGCACGAATCAGCACCTCGGCGACGTCCGGGAGCCGACCCGTGCCAATCAGCGCATCGGCGTAGGCCACCAGCAGCCCTCGGTGTGTTCCGCTGGTGTCCTCCCGTTCCGGCACCAAGCGCAACGCAGCCTCGTACCAGCGCACCGCGGTGGCCGGTGCGCTGGCCAGGCTGGTTCTGGCGGCCTCGGCGAGCAGCGCTACCGCCGGCTCATCTCCCCGTGGGGCGGCGCACTCCACATGATGCGCCCGCTCGACAAGCGGTACGCCACACGCTTCCAGCACGAGGGCGGTCCGTCGGTGCGCGGCCAACCGCCGACCTGGCGGCACCGAATCGTAGACAACCTGCCGCAGCACCGGATGCCGGAAGCACCAGGCCCCTGGCACCTCGGTTTCCCGAACCAGGTCACGGGCGGCCATCTCGTCCAGCGCGCCGAGCACCGTGTGCGCCGGGACCTGCGCCACCGCCGCCACGATCTCTGGACGGACGACGTCGCCGACCACCGCGGCGAGCAACGCCACGTCCCGCGAGACGACCGGCAGCGCATCGACCTCACGCTGCAGCGTCCGCCGAACCTGGGCTGGCAGACCCGTGCCGGCCGTGCCCGCAGGGGAGGTCCCGCCACCGGGGGCGAGCGCCAGCAGGTAGCAGGGGTTTCCCCCACTGGCAGTGTGCAGATCCGCGCACGCCACCGGCGGCAACGACAGGCCGAGCCGGTCCAGCAAGGAACTCGCTGCGGGGGCGGAGAGCGGACCGAGCTCAAGCCGGATCGCCCCAGAGGTGGTGTCGATCGCCGACGCCAGCGCCGCGCCCACCTGGCGGGGGCGGTATGCCAGCGCGAGCAGCACCGGACCCGCCGGCGGGCGCCGCAACAGGTGGCTCAGCAGCTCGACCGACCCGCCGTCAGCCCACTGCAGATCGTCCAACGCCAACACCAACGGCCGATGCCGAGCCAGCTGGACCAGCAAAGCTCGCACCGCGGTGAACAACCGTCGCCGCTCGGGTCCCGCCAGTGAGCCGGGCGCCACCCGCCGGCCAGGCAGCGACGAGAACATCGCGGCCAGCTGCTCCTGATCAAGGGCGCCCAGTATCCGTGGGTCGAGGGCGTCGATCAGCGGATCCAGCGCGTGGGTGATCGCGGCGTACGGAATGTTATGATCATCTTCCTCGGCCCGGCCGCGCGCCACGACATAGCCCCGTCTCCCCGCGGCGCGCGTCAGCTCGTCGAGCAGCCGGGTCTTGCCGATGCCGGGCTCCCCGGTCACCCCCATCACCGCCGGCCGGCCCGCCGCAAGGCGCGCGAGGACCTGCTCAACGACGTGCAACTCCCGGCCACGGCCCACCATCAGGCTGTTCTGACCCACCGCAGGCACTTTCTTAACCATCCTGACCCCGATCGTGACATCGGCCGACGGTCCCCGCGTCAGCCGCGACGGATCAAGACGTGCCTGCCCAGAAGAGAGCCGTTCGTCCGGTTTAAATACATCCACCGGTGCGGCCACTACCACCGATTCTTGTCACGGATTTCCGTGAGCCCGCGATCTCACCGGTGCCGGCGACGCTCTCTCAGGTCGTCACAGCAACACCGCGGAGGACACTCCTCCGCTAATCGGGAAGAGGAACAATAATGTCTCAGCTGACACTGAAAACACTGACCTGCCTCAAGAAGCAGGATGTGTTCAAAGACAACATCGACAACATCAGAGTGTCCGTCGACGGCAGGAAAGTGGCTGGCGATTTCAAGATGGGCAAGAATGACTCCATCTCACTGAACACCAAGGTCAGCTTCACGGGCTCTGCAGATATCTTGCTCACCGATGTGGACCCGAACAGCGCGGACGATGTCTTGGGAACCGTCATCGCCCAAGCCACCCAGCCTGGCTCGCACACCGGCGTCTTCCACGCTAAGCAGGGCATTGACTACCATCTCACGTACGAGATCGCGGCCTGACGAGTTGCCGCTGGACCCGGCCACCCCGAGATTCAGGTGGCCGGGTCCCGTGCTGGGACGCCATTGCGTCGAGCTCGGCCACACGAGAGCTGCCCGGACTCCTCACGATGCGCCTTGAGGATCATTTCGTCGTATTCCGCCTGCGGGTCGGGCGCCAGCACGATCGCACCGCCGGCCCCCACGGTGACCTCATCGCCCCACTGCACCGCAGTGCGGATGACGATGTTCAGGTCCGCTCCGCCGCCCAAGCCGAGCAATAATCCATCGGCTGCACACGCAGCGGGAGCCACCCGGCCGCAGACCCGGCCCGGGCACCGCCGATGATGGCTAACAGCTCGGGGGCTGCGGCCGGTGCGACTGGGTGACGCGGTAGTGGTAGGTGCATGCCTCGACGAACCCCGCCCGCGCGTACAGGCGGCGAGCGGCAGGTTGTGACATTCGACCTGGAGGTACAGCCGCCTCACCCGCTGCTCCTCGGCCCAGCCGACCAACGCGGCCAAGGCCACGGTCCCGGCGCCCTGGCCACGCGCGCGGGGCAAGGTAGCCATCCCGAAGATCCCGACCCACCCGGCCTCGGCCACGGCGCGCCCGACCGCGACCGGTTCAGCGCCGCGAAACACGGTGACGTAACCCGTGGGCGCTTGGATTCGCCCGAGCATGCGCCGCTCGCCGGCCAGCTCTGTTTCCTGGACGTGCACCCTGGCCCACAGGACCAACCAGGTGTTGTCGAAACGCTCACTCACCCGCACCCGGTACGGCGACCAGCTGCCCGAGTTGGGGAGCCGACCGGTGTCGGCGACGAACAGCGACATCGGTGACTCTTGCCGGTAACATCGGCCAGCCAGCGCGGCGTCGAGGCCGATCGGGCAGGCCGGGCAGACCTGGAACCGCGCCGCAGCATGGTGTGCGGCATAGAAGTGCTCCGCGGCCACGACCGACTCGGTCAGCCCGAACGCCGGG
>JBOHHF010000515.1:0-1215 GCA_050700495.1 Pseudonocardiaceae bacterium | reverse complement strand
GGCCATCGCGGACTACCAAGCCGGCCGGCTTGGCCAGATCCCAGCCGAAGCCATGCCCCACCGCCATCCCGACGACGCCGCACTGCCCTACCTCGACGCCGGACCCCAGACAAAGAAAACATGAGCGGAAGGTGCACCTCGTCGGCGGCCTACTGCACATCACGCCCGGTTCTCTGAGGGGCCGGAGGTGCGACTCCTCCCGGCTACTCGACCCTGTGGTGGAATCGCCATCTGATGGGGGATCACCAGTACGGGGCAGGTGGCTTCATGGATGCAGCGGGCGCTTACCGAGCCGAGCAGTGCGGTGGCGACGCGGCCCCGACCGCGGGAGCCCACCACGAGGATGTCGGCGTCCGCGGCGGCGCGCAGGAGGAGGCCGGCCGAGTCGGGTCCGCGGTCCATGTGGAGGTCAACGTGGGGCACGAGCCCGGCGACAAGCCGGTTGACGACCTCGGTGAACCGGCGGCGCGCGATGTCCTCGAGCTCGGTGATCGAGGGGACCTCGACGTCGTGGCGAGCAGCTATTGCCTCGTCCCACACGTCACATATCTGCCAGATCCACACCACTCGTAACGCACTGGAGTTCCGTCGCGCGATCTGGGCTGCCCAGCGTACGGCGGTTGCGGATTCATCCGAGCCGTCATATCCGGCTACGACGAGATCGACAAGTTCGGCGGTCTGGGCGGATTCAGACGTGTCTGCCATCAGGTACCTCCCCATTAGTTGGGCCAAGCTGTGCCGGGCGATTGCGTCGGCGTCGACACCACTTTTCGATGCTGACGACCGGGGCGATGACGGCACCGGCGGCCGCGGCCACTGCCCATTGGGTGAGTGTGAGGTGCTCGGTGTGGAACAGGACCTGCATGAACGGCAGGTGGACGAAGCCAGCCTGCAGGATCAGGAGGATGCCGATGCCGGCGAAGATGGTGCGGTTGGAGGTCCAGCCGATGGCTCGTACCGGTTCGGTGAGGGTGCGGCAGACCAGCAGGTAGAAGATCTGGAAGAACGCCACGGAGGTGACGGCGAGGGTCTGCGCCTGCCCGATGCCCGCGGACCGGCAACGCTGAACCCCGGCGGTGCAGTCCCCAGGGGGGCGGTGAGCAGGAACAGCGCGATCGCGACGATGCTCATCAGGACGCCGACGTAGATGGTGCGGATCACGACGAAGCGGGACAGCAGCCGTTCGGCGGGGTCCCGGGGCGGCCGTTGCATGAG
>JBOHHF010000514.1:0-8079 GCA_050700495.1 Pseudonocardiaceae bacterium | reverse complement strand
CAACTCCCGATCCGACCCCTCCACACCCTGCACCAGAAGATCACCCCAAGCCGACTCAGCACAGGTCCGCCGACACACCGCCCACCCCGACCGGATTTTTCAGCGCCCTCCTAGGCAGCAGCCGGGTCGAGGATGGTGACATCGGCGGCGGCGGCCGGTTCGGGTACCGGTTGCCCGCTCTCGCGAAGCAGCACGAGGTGCTCAGCCATTGCTTCCCGCATGAGTTGCTCGGTCTCGGCACGCGTGTCAGCCGCCGCCACGACCCCCGGCAGATCTGGTGAGTACGCCGAATAGCCGTACTCGGCGTCTGTCTCGAACACGACCACGTAGCCTCGCAAGACCGTTCCCTTCGAGTTGAATTACAGGTCCCGGCCCGAGGTATCGCGTGGCTCGGTGTGCTGGGCGTGCACTGCGCGCAGGGCGCGGATGGCCTGCACCGCGTGCCGGCCGTCGGCGGCCTGGATCGCCATCACCGCGATGTACTCGTCGTCGGGAATCTCCAGGCGAGCCCACGGAGCACCGTCGGGGAAGGACACCCGGAGCACCAGCTCCCAGGGCAGCGTACGGGACCCGAGGAGGTTGCGTACCTCCACGCCGTCGGCACCGGCGCGCACGCGGGGCCGGGCGAACAGCAGAGCCGCTCCGGCGAGTAACAGCCCCACTACCACCATGGCCACCTGGTCGGAGAGCTGGAAATAAACGCCGGTGGGGGTTTGCCGCAGCAGCGCCGCGACCACCGCGAACACCGCGACCAGCACCACAGCGGCGGCCATCGCGACCCGGCGGGCCTTGCGCGGCCGGGCCTCGAAGAGCACGTCGGCGGGCATCACGCCGCCTTCGCTGTGCACCAGCACGCGACACACCGGACACAGGAAACCGACACCCCGGGAGGGGAAGACACGCGCGGGGGGAGGGGGGTCATGTGGTGGCCTGGGAGACTTGGCGCAGACTGCGTAGTACTAGGGCGGTCTGCAGGGCGGCCACGCAAGCGTGGAAGCCTTTGTCCTCTGCGGAGGTGGGCAAGCCGCAGCGGTCCAAGGCCTGCTCCTCGGTGTCGCAGGTGAGCACGCCGTTGCCCACGGCGGTCCCGGCGTCCAGCGCGACCCTGGTGAGCCCGGCGGTGACCGCGTCACAGACATACTCGAAGTGCGGAGTACCGCCGCGGATCACCACTCCCAGCGCGACGACGGCGTCATGGTGGCGGGCCAGTTCCTGGCAAACCACGGGCAACTCGACGGCACCCGGCACCCGCACCACGGTCGGCTCAGTGATCCCGGCGTCAGCCGCGGCGGCACAGGCGCGGTCCAGCAGCGCCGTGGTGATGCGCTGGTGCCAGCGAGTCGCGGCAATACCGAGTCGCAGCTCCGTGCAGCGCGGCACTTCCAGCGTGGGCTGGCCGGTCCCGCTCATGACCGTAAGCTACCGGTGGGGTCCAGGCCGTCGAGATCGTGGCCCATCCGATCGCGCTTGGTGCGCAGGTAGTGCAGGTTCTCCGGGTTGGGCCGGATAGGTAACGGGACCCGACCGGTGATGGTCAAACCGTAACCCTCCAGGCCGGCCCGCTTGGCCGGGTTGTTGGTGAGCAACCGCATCGAGCGCACCCCGAGATCTACCAGGATCTGCGCCCCGGTGCCGTAATCACGGGCATCGGCAGGCATGCCCAGGGCGAGGTTGGCGTCGACGGTGTCGGCGCCGGCGTCCTGCAGCTGGTAGGCCTGCAGCTTGTGCATCAGCCCGATACCGCGGCCCTCGTGACCACGTACGTAGAGCACCACCCCGCGGCCTTCGGCGGCCACGGCGGCCAGTGCGGCGTCCAGCTGCGGCCCGCAGTCGCAGCGCAGCGAGCCCAACACGTCGCCGGTCAGGCATTCCGAGTGCACCCGCACCAGCACATCGGTCCCATCCCCGATCTCCCCCGCGACCAGCGCGATGTGCTCCACCCCGTCGAGCAACGAGTCGAACCCGATCGCCCTGAATTCCCCATGTACGGTCGGGATTCGCGCTTCCGCAACCCGTTCCACCTGCTTTTCGAACCGCCGCCGGTAGGCGATGAGATCCGCGATGGTGATCAGTGCCAGGTCGTGCTCGGCGGCGAAGACCTCCAGCTCGTCACGACGGGCCATCTCCCCGTCGTCCTTGGCCGAGACGATCTCGCACAGCACGCCGGCCGGGGGCAGCCCGGCCAGCCGGGTCAGGTCCACCGATGCCTCGGTGTGCCCGGGGCGGCGCAGCACGCCGCCCTCCTTGGCCCGCAGCGGTACCACGTGTCCCGGGCGGACGAAGTCGACCGACTTGGCGTCCGGGTCGGCCAGCAGCCGGATGGTGCGGGCCCGATCGGCCGCCGAGATCCCGGTCGTCACGCCCTCTCGGGCATCCACCGTAACGGTGTAAGCGGTGCCCCGTTTGTCCTGGTTGGTGTGGAACATCGGCGGCAGGTCCAACCGGTCGCAGTCCTCCCCGGTCAGCGCCACGCAGATGTACCCGGAGGTGTACCGGACCGTGAACGCCAGCAGCTCGGGAGTGGCCCGGGCCGCGGCGAAGATCAGATCGCCCTCGTTCTCCCGCTCCTCGTCGTCCACCACAATCACCGGGCGCCCGGCTGCCACGTCGGCGATCGCCCGATCGATGCCGGCAAAGGTGCTCTCGGTCATCGTGTCCTCCTCCCCCGCATCATCCCCCACGACCGCCGCTATCGGAGCCAAGATGTGGCCGGGCCAACCGCTCCACATACTTCGCGATCACGTCGACCTCGATATTCACCACCTCACCGGGGCACCGGGTGCCCAGGGTGGTCAGCTCTTGTGTCGTAGGGATGAGTCCCACGGAGAAGTCCTTGATACCTGCCTCGATCACGGTGAGCGAAACCCCGTCCACGGTGATGGAACCCTTCTCGACCACGTAGCGGGCCAGCGCGGCGGGCATCCCGATCCGGATGAGCTCCCACGGGGCTGCTTGCTGCGGCACGGTACGGGACAGCACGGTGCCGGTGCCGTCGACGTGGCCCTGCACCAGGTGCCCGCCGAGCCGGTCACCCAGCTTCGCTGCCCGCTCCAGGTTGAGCCGATCCCCGCGCCGGGCCAGGCCCAGGCTGGAGCGTCGCAGCGTCTCGCCGATCACATCGGCGGTGAACCCGTCGCCGTCGATGTCGACGACGGTCAGGCACACCCCGTTGACCGCGATCGAGTCACCAGGCCGCGCATCGGAGCTGACTAGCGGCCCGCGGATCGCGAATCGCGCCGCATCGGGCTGTTCGTCCCGGCCGACGAGCTCCCCGAGTTCCTCAACGATGCCGGTGAACACTGCGTGGCCCTCCTCGGCAGCGCGCCCTCACCGGTCCCCGCACGCCCGGGCCTGCTCGCGCAGTGACTCGACGGCCACCTGCGGGTCGTCAGCCCCGTACACCGCCGAGCCGGCGACGAAGCAGTCCACCCCGGCCTCCGCGGCGGCCTCGATGGTGTCGGCGTTGATCCCCCCGTCGATCTCCACCAGCACCGTGAGGTGCCCGGTGTCCACCAGCCGCCGGGCGGTGCGCACCTTGTCCAGCACCTCGTAGATGAACGACTGGCCGCCGAAGCCGGGCTCCACGCTCATCACCAGTAGCGTGTCGTAGTGTTTCAGCACCTCCACCCAGGGCTCCAGCGGGGTCTTGGGTTTGATCGACAGGCCGGCCTTGGCCCCGGCTGCGCGCAGGTCCTTCGCCAGCTTCACCGGGTCCTGCGCTGCCTCGGCGTGCACGGTGACGTTGTGGGAGCCGGCCTCGGCGTACCCGATCGCCCACCGATCCGGGTTGTCGATCATGAGATGGCAGTCCACCGGAATGTCGGTGTACTTCATCAAGCTCTGCACCACGGGAAGGCCCAACGTGAGGTTGGGCACAAAGTGCCCGTCCATGACATCGATATGCAGCCAGTCGGCGCCCGGTACAGCGTTAGCCTCGTCGGCCAGCCGGGCGAAGTCGGCGGAAAGCAGGGACGGCGCGATCATCGGCTGGTGTGCCACAGGTGCACGGTAGCGCCTCGTGAGTGCCAAACAGTGTTATAGCACTCAATGCCACTCACGAGCGGGTCTGACGGTGACGGTGAGTTCCAGCCGGTCGTCGACGACGCTGCCACTGACGTCCTGGCCGCTCCTGAGGTCGCCGGCCAGCAGCATGCGCGACAACTTCCGGTCCAGTTCACGTCCGATGGCTCGGCGCAGTGGCCGAGCCCCGAACTCGGGCTGGTAGCCACGCTCGGCGATCCAGTCAATGGCGTGGTCGTCGAGGCGCAGCGTGATGTCCTGCGCGCGTAACCGTTGCCGAGTCTGCTCCAGCAGCAGGTCGATGACCGTGCGCAGCCGCGGCCGATCGAGGCCGCGAAACAGGACGATCTCGTCGATCCGGTTGAGGAACTCCGGGCGGAAGTGCTGCCGCACGCTGGCCATCAGTGGTTCCCGCACTTCCTCGACCGACCTCCCGGCGCTGGTCGCGGCCAGCAGCATCTCGGCACCGAGGTTGCTGGTCATGATGATCAAGGTGTTGGCGAAGTTCACGGTCCGGCCCCGGGAGTCGGTGAGCCGGCCGGCGTCGAAGACCTGCAGCAGGATGTTCGAGACGTCGGCGTGCGCCTTCTCGATCTCGTCGAGCAGCAGCACCGTGTACGGGGTGCGGCGGACGGCTTCGGTGAGCTGGCCGGCCTCCTCGTGGCCGACGTAGCCGGGCGGGGCGCCGATGAGCCGCGATACCGTGTGCTTGTCCTGGAATTCGCTCATATCGATGCGGACGAGCCGCTCCTGGGCCCCGAACAGGGCCTGCGCCAGCGCCCGGGCCAGTTCGGTCTTGCCGACGCCGGTGGGGCCGAGGAACAGGAATGACCCGACCGGCCGGTCCGGGTGATTGAGACCGGCGCGGCTGGCTCGGACCGCGTCCGCGACGGCCTCGATAGCCTCGTCCTGCCCGACGACTCGCTGACGTAGCTGCTCTTCGAGATTCAGCAGCCGGTGGCGCTCCACGTCGGTGAGTTGCGCGACCGGAATGCCGGTACTGCGTGCGACGGTGTCCGCGACATCGTCGGCACCGACCTCCGGCGGGCGCGTCGGACCAGCGCGGGTGGTGTCCAGCGCCACGATCGCCAGGTCGAGCTCACGGGTCAGCGCCTCGGCCCGCTCGTAGTCTTCGGCGTCAACCGCGATGTCCTTGGCCCGGGTGAGCTGCTCGACGCGCTGCTCGAGCGCTCTGGTGTCCTCGATCGGAGCCTCGGCTCGCAGCCGGACCCGCGCGCTGGTCCGGTCGATCAGGTCGATCGCCTTGTCCGGGAGGAACCGGTCGGTCAGGTAGCGGTCGGACAGCCGGGCGGCGGCGTCGGTTGCCTCATCGGTGATGCGCACCCGGTGGTGCACCTCATAGCGCTTGCGCAAGCCCCGCAGGATGGCGACGGTGTCCTCGACGCTCGGCTCGGCGACCAGGATGGGCTGGAACCGTCGCTCCAGTGCCGGATCCCGCTCGATGTGCCGGCGGTACTCGTCAACCGTCGTAGCGCCGACGACCTGCAAGTCACCTCGGGCCAGCGCCGGCTTGAGCATGCTTCCGGCGTCCATCGCACCGCCCTCGGCCGCGCCGGCGCCGATCACCGTGTGCAGCTCGTCAAGGAACAGCACCACGGTCCGGGCAGCGGTCGTCACCTCGTTGATCACGGCCGTGAGCCGTTCCTCGAACTCGCCCCGGTACTTGGTGCCGGCCACCATCCCGGCCAGGTCGAGCGCGATCACTCGCCGGTTGCGTAGCGGCTCCGGGACCGCTCCCTCGGCTATCCGCTGCGCGATGCCTTCGACGATCGCTGTCTTGCCAACGCCGGCGTCCCCGATCAGCACCGGGTTGTTCTTGGTCCGCCGCGACAGCACTTCAAGGACCTGCTCGATCTCGTCCTCGCGCCCGATGACCGGATCGAGGCTCCCGGCACGGGCAGCGGCGGTGAGATCGCGGCCGTAGCGGTCCACCCGGGGGGTCGACGTGCCTGGCCTGGCCACTCCGCCCAGGGACTGCTCAAGGCCACCGACCAGCCGGCTGACGAAATCCTCGAGTGGGTTGAATCCGGAACCGAAAGGCCCATCGGGCATGTCGCGCCTCCTCGTCCACCGCGCCGGTCCCTGCGCACCGATGCACGCTGACGGTAACTACGACGACGGCCAGGCCACGCCTTGGCGTTTGGCGTCGTCGTAGCCGACGTCGATCCGGGCCTCCACCGACGACCGGGAGAAGTCGGTGCCCTTGGCCAGGTCGTGATCGAGGTTAGCCTTGATGACCTTGAAGCTGTCGATCCTGCGGTGACCCAACATCTTCTGGTAAGTCTCATCCGATCGTACCGGGCTGTCGGCCGGAAGTTCGGCGTTGACGCGTTCGATGAGCTTGATCACCCTGTCGATCCGGTGAAAGAGTTTTTCGTCGAGCTTGAGCCGGCTCGTGTACTGGAGCTGCGTCATTCTTTCGATGACGTCGGGCAGCGACTGGGGCAAGGGGGCTTCCATGGGGAACAGCTCAATCACGATCAGTTCCCGGTGGATGGCAGGATTATCCGGTTCGCAGGACTCCAGGTAGTTGATGGACGGGCCGAGCGGGGTATTGGTGAAGAGGCCTCCGTCCCAGTACCACTGTCCGTCGATTTCGGTCATGGGCAACCCGGGCGGCAGGCTGCCGCTGGCCACCACCGCGTCGAATGAGAAGTCGTGGGCGGCGTTGTCGAAATACTTGATCAGCGCGGTTCCGATGTCCATGGCGCCCACGATCACCCGGATGTCGCCGTGGTTCAGCTTGTCGAGGTCGGCCAGCTCCGCCAGGGTCTGGCGCAGCGGCCCGGTCTCGTAAATGCTCGTAGTCGTCCACGGCGCCATCAGCAGCCCCGGATGAAACCGGTACATGCCGGGGTTCCCGAACGACGCCAAAGATCGTTCGATCTCGCGCGGCATGAATGGGATCGGCACAGCCGGAAAGCCAGGTATTCGGGGAAGCACCGTCAACTTGTCACGCCACAGCGTCTCAAGGGTAGCGATGGGCTCGCCCCGGGCGCCGACGAGCACGGCGGCAGTCACGGCACCAATCGAGATACCGGCCACCACTGCCGGCGTGAACCCGGGCCGCTGATCGTAGACGGCCTTGAGCACGCCGAGCTCGTAGGCGCCCAGGGCGCCGCCGCCCTGCAGGACGATCGCCGTCCGGATATTGGCCGGGTCGGTAGGCATCACAGCTCCTTATCCGCGGAAACCCAGGCGGCGGCGCTGCCGCGAACTCACACCAATTTCAACCGTACGCTCCACCGTCGGCGACGGGCAGCGCGTCAACGCCCAGACGGAGAGAGCTACTCCAGCATGGCGCCGTGGGCTGCCTCGGGTTGGTCGGTGCAGAGGAACGCTGAGCTATCAGCGACGAGCAGATGGGCCTGCCTTGTCAGTGCGCAGGCAAAACGGGGGAGGCTCCGGCACGTGAGGCCGGTGCGGTTGGGGTCGGTAGAGGCAGGCGGGACAAAGGTCATCTGCCTGGCCGGATCCGATCCTGACCACATCGTGGCCCAGACCCGGATTCCGACCGGGACCCCAGCCGACACGCTGGCTCACGTTGTCGCTTTCTTCCAGCAGGAGGTGACAAAAGCTCTGCCTTTCTTAGGATTGAGGGACATAACTCTTGCCATATTGTTCAACAATCTGGCACAGTGGACTGGGCCACATCAGAGCCCTCGCCTGGAGCCCGCGGAAGTCCTCGGTACCAGCTACCACGTCCTGCTGGGCGGGAAGGAGACTGAAGGTGGAAGACCGGCAGGAGTCTCGCGACCCGACGCCGCCCGCAGTCATCACTCGCTCTACGCCGTCCCGAAAGTCCTCGGTGCCGCGGGTGCTCGTCGGAAGTGTCGTCGGCACTTCCCTGGAGTGGTACGACTCCTTCCTTTACGGAAGCGCCGCAGCGCTGGTATTCAATAAGTTATTCTTCCCAGCCTTCTCGCCGCTGGCCGGAACGCTCCTGGCATTCGCGACCTACGCGATCGGGTTCGTCGCCCGCCCGCTGGGCGGGGTCATCTTCGGCCATTTCGGGGACCGCATGGGGCGAAAAGACGT
>JBOHHF010000513.1:0-1996 GCA_050700495.1 Pseudonocardiaceae bacterium | reverse complement strand
GCTGGTCCAACCGCTGGAAAGCCGCGCTCAACGCCTTCGACATCACCTTCGACGGACGCCTGTCCGCCGGACGGAAGTAACACCCCACAAGATCCCAGTTACACCGTTAACTTGACAGACCCAGCGGAGAAGGTCCCGAACAAGCGGAGCCCGAGTGGGACATCGGCGGTAGTGAGGATCGTGGAGTGCTCAGTCCGCCACGCCGTAGGTGTGGCAGTTCTTCGTGAAGTTCGAGCAGCCGTGCCGATCCCTCCGAGGCCGATGAGCACATCATCGACAGTGCGGGGTTGCCGGCCACAGCACACTTCCTAGTTAGGTTTGACGGATAGCCGCGAGGGCGAGGCGGGCTCTTTCATCGAAGTCGCGGGCGGCTGTAATGGTGTGGAACGGTTGAATGCGGGCACGGAGGTCGGTGATGGCTTCGGTGCAGCGGGAAGACTTCACCGTGACGGCTAAATCAAGGGCCCGGTTGGCGTTGTGCACCGCGGCGTCGAGGTCAACGTTGCCGCTGGTGAGGGCGGCGCGGGCCAGGGCGGTCTGGCTGAGCGCACCGCGTCGAGCCCGTTTCTGGTTGCGGGCCTCAGCCACGGAACGGCGGGCGAAGCGGATGGACTCGACCGGTCGGGTGATGTCGCCGAAGGCGTTGGCCCATTCCCCGGCGAGGTAGGCGGTGTCGATAAACCGCGCCCATTCGGGCTCGTCGTCGCGCTGGACGTGGGCGAAGGCGGCCTCGGACTGGGCGACGGCATGCGCGGCTTCGCGGGACTCGCCGAGGGTGGCGTGTGCCCGGGCCGCCAGTGCCCACAGATCCGCGGCGCAGGCTGGGCTGTAGGCTCGGGCAAGCCCGTGGCGACCTGCGGTCACCAACTGCAATGCCTCGTGTGGATGACCCAACATCCGGGTCTGGTCGCTCATTCCGGCCAGCACATGCGAGCCGAGCATGGCATCCCCGGAGGCTTGGGCCAACCGCAGGGACTGCACCAGGTAGCGCTGCGCAAGGGCGTGGCGGCCATCGTCGAAAGCCATCCAGCCCAGCAGGTAAGTCTGCTCGCTGGCGGCGGCGAACAGGGCCGCCCCGCTGCCGGTCTCAGGGTCGACATCGCGCACCAGCGGCAGCACGTGCCCCGTGACGTACTGGGCCAGCGCGCGACGGGCGTGACCACCGCCGCGCATCACATCGGCTTCCTGATAGACGGCGAACACCTCACGGATCACCGCGACCTGCTCGCGACCAACCCTTCCCCCGGGCCGGGGCCTGGTGGCATCCAGCGTAGCGAGCAGCCAGTCACGGCTGGGGGCAACTGCTGCGGCGGCGATGAACGGAGCGCTGCGCAGGAAATCACGACGGTGCACGTCGTTTCTCCCGAGATCGGCGACTACCGCCACGGTAGCTCCCACACCTGACTGGTAGGTCAGACCGGCATCGGTGTCAGTCTCAGCGGCCAGTCCGATCGCCTCGGGTGACACGGGGTAGCCGCAGTGCTCGCTGAACAACTCACACAGGATCGCCGGAACCGGCGGCTGCGGTTGCTGACCGGCAAACCAGGCCCGCACACGGCTGGCATCAGTATTCAGGTGCAGGCCCCGTGCCTGCCCGCGGCGATTGACCCGCCGAGCAAGTTCCTTACGTGACCAGCCAGTGCGCACCCATATTCGCTCCAGATCACCGTTGGCTCTGCGTGGCCTGTTCATCAGGCTCTTCGCTATTTTCAGTGGGTTACTCAGCGTGAGGTCATGTAGGCGGGGGTTGGGCTGGTGAGAGTGGGTAGCTGCAGCTTGCTCGCGGTGAGGTAGACGATGGTGATCATCTTGGTTTTGCTGCGGTAGCCCCGGGCGCGGGCTTTGGCGGCCTGGACCAGGGAGTTGATACCTTCGAGCAGGCCGTTACTCAGGTGGTTGTGGTGCCAGGCGAGGATGCCCTCCCAGTGGTTTTCGACGAGGGTGACGAAGTCCTTGATCGGCTGCAGCCGGGAGCGTTTCGCGCCGTAGCACCAGC
>JBOHHF010000512.1:0-5238 GCA_050700495.1 Pseudonocardiaceae bacterium | reverse complement strand
GTCGCCCTCAACCTCATCCGCCTGCACGCCTACTGGAACGACCATCCCATGGACCGGACCCGCACCAGCCACCTCGCCCGGCTCGAACTCGCCCTCGCAGCGTGATCTGGAATTAGCCAGCAGGATCTGGGAAGCGTGTCGAGTGCGCGCTGGTCTCAGCTCGCCCTGCCCAGCGTGGTCGTGGCCGCCGCGACGATCTGGCTGCTGCTGCAGGGGCGGCGACTCAACGCGCTGGTCACCGGGGAAGAGACCGCCGCGTCGCTGGGCATCAACGTCGATCGCTTCCAGTTCGCGCTGATGACGTTGACCTCGCTGATGACCGGCGTGATCGTGGCCGTGGCCGGGGGCATCGGGTTTGTCGGGCTGATGATCCCCCACCTGGTCCGGTTGCTCGTCGACGCCGACCACCGCCGAGTCCTCACCGGGTCCGCGCTGTTGGGCGGGGTGTTCCTGCTCGCCGCCGACATCGCCGCCCGCACCCTCAACGTGCCAGTCGAACTACCCATCGGCATCGTGACCGCCGCGGTCGGCGCACCGTTTTTCCTCTGGCTGATGCGCACCCAGCTCTCCGCCGCCCGAGGCCGCTGATGCAGGTCGACGCCGAATCCATCGTCGTCGACATCAACGGCGTCCGCATCGTCTCCGCTGGAGTGCTACACGCCGCCGCCGGCTCGATCGTCGGGCTCATCGGTCCCAACGGCTCAGGCAAGTCGACCCTGCTGCGGACCGTCTACCGAGCACTGCGCCCCACCGAAGGTGTCGTGCGCGTGGGCGGCGACGCCGTCTGGGCGATGACCGCGCGCCAGGCGGCACGGCGCACCGCAGTGCTCACCCAGGAGAGCCCGATCGACTTCGATTTCAGCGTTGTCGAGATCGTGACCCTGGGACGGGTCCCCCACAAGGGACTCCTGCAGCGCGCCGACGTCACCGACGCGCGGATCATCGACGACGCGCTGCGGCGATCCGGGGCAGCCGGCCTGGCGCAGCGTCGCTTCAGCACCCTGTCGGGCGGCGAGAAGCAGAAGGTCCTCATCGCCCGGGCGTTGGCCCAGCAGCCCAAGGTGCTCGTGCTCGACGAGCCGACCAATCACCTCGACATCGCCGCGCAGCTCGAAGTGCTCGAACTCGTGCGATCGCTGCAGATCACCGTGGTCACCGCACTGCACGACCTCAACCTCGCCGCCACCTACTGCGATGAGTTGTTCGTGCTCGACGAGGGACACGTGACGGCCTCGGGCACCCCCGAGGAGGTGCTGGTCCCCGAGACGCTGCTGCACGTGTTCGGGGTGCGCGCCCACACCAGCACCCACCCGCTCACCGGCCGGCGCCTACTGGCCTTCGCCCCCTCCCCAGCCAGCATCGTCGGGTCGAGATCGATCAACGAACACCATAAGGAGGACACGTGCGGCTCACCGTAAAGAGCGCCCTCGCTGCGTCGCTGATGGTGCTGGGCACAGCCGGCCTCACCGGTTGCGGGGGCGCCAGCCAGCCGACCCAGAACGCCCAGACGACGACACCGTCCGCCGGTGCGAACGCATACCCCGTCACGATCCGCAACTGTGACAAGACCTACACCTACCAGCGAGCCCCCCAGCGGGTGGTAACCGGCTGGCCAACCACGGTCGACACCCTCTCCGATCTCGGCGTCGGGCGCTCAGTGGCCGGCTACATCTCGGGCGAGTTCGGGCCACCACCCAGAGACACCACGGCCCAAAAGCTGTCCGACAAGTACGTGCCCACCACCGAGACGATCCTCGCCGCCAAGCCCGACTTCTTCCTCACCAACGGCGACTCCCAGCTCTCGGGCGAGAGTGGCAGCATCACCCGCGCCGACCTCGAGAAGATCGACGCCAACCCCTACGTCATGGGGCGCAACTGTAAAGATTTCAAGGGAACGGTGGACGTCGATGCCGTCTACGAGGACATCACGAACCTCGGCGCGATCTTCGGAGTGCCGGACAAGGCCAAGACCCTCATCGACGAGCTCCGCGCCCGCGTCGCGGCTGCCAAAGCGCTCCGCGGCCAGGCCCAGAAACCGCGTGTCGCCTACGTCGGCGTCTTCGAGGACAAGCTGTACGCCCTGTCGGGTGGGACCTATGGGCTGACGCTTGATGGCATCGACGCCGTGAACATCTTCGCCGACCTCAACGACGACTTCGCCGAGATCAGCCCCGAGAAAGTGCTCACCCTCAACCCCGACGCGATCGTCTTCGAGTACTACCCGGCCATAGAGACCGAAGCCGAGCAGAAAACTAAGGTCGCCAGCCGCCTGGGCAACAGCAATGCGGTGCGTTCCGGCAAGGTCGTCGGCGTGTCGGCCCACCTGTCCGAGGGGCACGGCGTGGCCGCCATCGAAGCCATCGAACTCGTAGCCAAAGGCCTGTACCAATAGTCGGCTGACCGCTGAGCGATGTCCTCCTGCCTCGTCAAAGATCGCGACGGTGGTCGAGACGCCGCCCACAGCGCGGCGTAGGCCCCGTTCGCGGCTGCGAGAGCACCGTCATCGACTGTTATACCAAGGCCTGCATCGGATACGCTATGGCCGACCATCTCCGTACGGAATTGGTGATCGATGCGCTCGCCATGGCCGCCCGCCGGCCGCACGGGCTGGCCGGTCAGTAAAGGGACCGGGTCACCGGTGCTGCCAGTTCTGGAAGTTCCCGCCGTTGCACCGCAGGGTGTAGACCTTTCCTTCGGTGTTGCTGTCCAGGCAGAACCCGGTCGACACGTTGCGGATGTGCTAGCGATATTCGATCCGGAGAATTCCCAGTTCTGGAAGTTTCCCCCGTTACAGCCCAGCGTGTAGGCGTTCCCGTTGGTATTGCTGTCCAAGCAGAACAAGGTCGCCACGTCTCGGAACGTCGAGGTCGCCGCCGCGCCGGCCGCGGTAGGGGCGTTCTTCTGAGGCATGAGTGCCCCGGTGCAACCTCCACAACGACCTTCCCAACCGGTGGTCACGCTGTTGCGGTGGGTGACCCAGCGCATCTCGCCCTCAGTGACGTCGCCGCGCCGGCGAGGAGATGAGCTGTTACGCAGATGAGGATCTTCGCTGTCCAATAATTAGAATTTGCGAAGTAGAAGCGGTTTAGAATCTTGCAGATGCGGAGAAAAGAATTGACTGGTCAAACGAGTGATGCAAGAGTTGGCCTCGTGCACGCGTTCGACTGCCTCGGCGACCCTGCTCGACGCCGGATCCTCGGGCCATTCATCGGTCACCAACGGGCCGCTGACGAGGTCAGCGTCGTGTCGGACGAGTTTGAGACCTCTCCGTCGGGCACGTCGCGCAGCGCCTGCAGGTGCTGGGCGACCACGGATTCGCGATCATCAGGGCGGTGCCCGTCTTGTATTGATTTTTTGGCTCCGTAGCTACCATCCTCGGCGTGACCTCGGGCGCCTCCACCGGCGCGGCTGCGACCATCCTGTTCGGGGTCGGCGCCGCCGTCGGTGCGAGCTCGCTGACCGCAAGTGCGTTCGTCGGCGCCATGGCGGCGACGGCAGCCCTCTACCTCCTGGCCAGGGTTGCTCACCGCCGTCCGCGAGAACCGCCGGGGACTGTTCCACGACATGAGCCGAATTGACGCGATCAAGGGCCAGCGCTGCGCGAACGTGCTGACCGCGCTCAAGCCCGGGCGCCAGACCGTCGCCCTGCTCTGGCCACCTGCCCGGTCGGTGACTGGGCCACCTGACTGGGTCACCGTCGAGGCGCTGTGCGCCACGATGCGGCGCGGCAACCTGCGGAACGCTGCCGCCTCCAGCGCCCAGGATTGATCGGCAAAATGACGCCTAGCTATGTGGCGTTTTGATAACTAGGATCACGTCCGTGATGCTGGAGCGCAATGCGACACAACGGGTCAGGGAGCTGTTGTCGGGGTTTCGCCTGGTGGTGCTGGGTGGTGCCCGGCAGACTGGCAAGTCCACGCTGGTCCGTGACCTGCTGGGCTTGCCGGCGGACGCGCAGTTCAGCTTCGACGACGAGGCACTGTTGCGCAGGGCGGTTGCGGACCCGGTCGGCTTCGTGGATGTGCTGCCGCGTCCGGCCGCGGTCGATGAGTTCCAGCGGGCCGGCCGGGGCTTCCTGCTCGCGGTCAAGCAGGCCGCGGACCTCGACGCGGCTCGCGGTCAGCTGCTGCTGACCGGCTCGGCGAACTACCTCGCCGACCGCACCATCTCCGAGACCCTGGCCGGGCGCGCTGGACGGCTGACGCTGTGGCCGCTGTCGCGAGGGGAGCGCCACGGTGTCCGCGAGACGTTCGTCGACCACCTGTTCCACGCCGGGAGCTGGCCAGCTCCGGCGGCGTCGCCGCCGGCTCGGACCGAACTGGTCGAGTGGATCCTCGAAGGCAACTACCCCGAGATCGTCACTCAGCAGCTGCGGGGTCGCCACCGGCGCAGCTGGTTCGACGCCTACACCGCCGACGTCGTCTCCCGGGAGTCCCTGCGCCCGATGGCTGACGTCCGGCTGGAGAACGAGTTGCGGGCGGTCCTGCGGTTGCTCGCGGCCCGCACCGCAGGTGAGCTCGTCGTCTCGGAGGTCGCGGCGGACGCGGAGCTGTCGCGCGTGACCACAGCCGATTACATCGGGCTGTTGGAGGCGCTGTACCTGGTGATCCGGCTGCCCGGCTGGGCGACCAGTGCCACGACGCGAGCCAAGCGCCGCCCCAAGGTCCTCGTGGTGGACACCGGGTTGGCCGCCGACCTGTGCGGGGTCGGCGAGGCCGACTTCGGTCCCCGAGCGGACGGGAAGATCGCCGGTGCTCTCTTCGAGACCTTCGCGCTCAGCGAGGTACTCAAACAGATCGGATGGTCCGAGCGCGCGGTCGACCTGTACCACTTCCGGGACCGTCATGGCGCCGAGATCGACCTCATCGTGTCGGACCGCCGGACCGGTGAGCTGGCCGGGGTGGAGGTCAAGCTCACCGCGACACCGACCCAGCGCCACGCCCGTACGCTCGCCACGTTCGCCGAGCGCCTCGGGCAGCGCTTCACGGTCGGGCTGGTCGTGCACGCCGGCCGGCACACCCTGCCGCTGGGCGAGCGCCTGTGGGCCGTGCCGATCAGCGCCCTGTGGCGCAGCGACCCACCGCCCGGCTGAGGGTCTTTACTTCGGTCTGTGCTGAGCCAGGTCGACCGGGGAGCCGCCGAAGACATCGTTGTCCCATCCGGTCCACGATTTCTCACTGACGACCCGATGACGGGGAAACGTCATCAATACCGCTGATGGCTCTCCCTTCCTCCTAC
>JBOHHF010000511.1:0-16356 GCA_050700495.1 Pseudonocardiaceae bacterium | reverse complement strand
ATTGCACGGAGCCTGCGGAGGTAGGCCACCGGTGGAGTTCGAGACCCTGTACGAGTCAGGCGACCTGATCAGCTTGGTCGCCTGACCCCAACAACGAGTCTCTACCGAACCCGGGGTGGTTCATCACCCAGCCTGAGGCGGCGCAGCTCCAAGGCACGTTCGTGCAGCGGCCGAGCAGGTCCGGCTTCGCCCCGAGTGTGCAGATATTGGGCGGCGCGGTCGAGCAGCCAGGCGACATCTTCCTCGGCTGTATCAATGGTGCGGTGGGGATCCGTGACGACCAGGACATGCGGGAGGAGCTGGCGCCAGGCCGGCCAAGCGGGTGGGTTATCCCACGGGGCGTCTGGGACCGCAGCACGCAGTAGCCGAACCGCCAGGTTAGACAGGTCCTGTTGCGGGCGGGGCTGGGTGCGCAAGATCGCGGCAAGCAGGCGGTGTAACTGCAGGGTGGCAACCTCGACGCGGGCCAGCCCGGACTGCCGCAACAGCCGGGTCAGTTCGGCGAACGCCAGTGGATCCGTAGCCGCGGTCCCGAGCGGGTCGGGCAGCTGGGCGGGATGGGTGGTGAACAGGGTCAGCGGAATCGGCTCCGGCGCCAAGTACGCGGCCAGTGCTAACAGCTGTGGTGCAGCTCGGGATTCCGTGGCGAGCCGCTCGAGGGTGATCTCGGCACTGGCCGCCAGTGACACCGGATAGGTCTCGGGCGCACTCTGGGCCAACAGCTCCGTGGTCCGCCCGGCCAGCAGGGTGAGGTAGTCCTGCACGGGGTCGCGGTGTCGGCAAGGTATGCCCCAGCTTGGGCCAAGGCCAGCGGCAGGTCCCCGAGGGCCCCCGCAATCCGCGCCGCTTCGCCGTCGGTCAGCTCCGGGACGCGACGGCGCAGCAATGTGATCGAGTCGCTCCGGTCGAACACGTCCACTCCCACCGGTATAGCTAGCTCGTGCCAGCCGGGGTTGCGGGAGGTGATCATCACCTGCCCCCCACCTCCAGGCAGGTACCGGGCCAGCGCGGCTGGTTCTTCGGTGTTGTCGAAAATCAGCAGCCAGCGATCTCGATCCCGCAGCGCCCCCAGCAGCCGGGCCACCGCCGTCGTCGCGGGGTCGGTGATGGCCGCCAAACCCAGGCTGTGGGCCAGCTCGGCCAGCCGATCGGCCACCAACGCTGGTTCCTCTGCCGGGACCCACCAGACGACGTCGTACTCAGCCCCGTGGCGGTGTGCGTACTCAATCGCCAGTGCGGTCTTGCCGATCCCGCCGATCCCGTGCAGGGCCTGCACCACCGCAGGCGAGCGCTCCTCCTGCAGCGCGGCACGTAATGCACCGAGCAGCCCGTCGCGCCCGGTGAACACCGGACTGCGGGCGGGCACGTTCCACACCCGCCCCACGGCAGTACTCTCCGATCCGGCGCGGGGCAGCTCTACCAGTGCCTGAAACAGTGCCTCGCTCAACCCCTCCGGAGTACTGACCGTCGCAGTGGTCAGCCCGCTCTTGTTCAGTCGAGACCGAAACGCGGCTTGTCGATGGCCGTGGTCAGCATCGATGAACAGATCCTTCGGGCCTTCTATGTCGTCCCCAAGCAGGAATACCAGCCGGGGCAGACCCACATCGCCAGCTGCCTGAAACTCCAACTCGATGTAGGACATCTCCGGCTGGTCTCGAACCGGGGATCCGTACTGAAACCCGATGATGGCCACGTATACATCGGCGGCCCGCACCGCCTCACGACACACCTGTGCTGGCTTGCAGTCCCGCGCGGTGAAGTAGGCCATATCACTGATGGCATCCCCCGCCCGGGACACCGCCCCCTCCGCCGTAGCCACGAACGACCGACCGACCGACCCGCCGGCAGCCACCGCAACTCCGACGTATGACTCAGAAACACCCGCTGGAGTGTTCCCGATTTTATTGACACCGATTTAGGCTGCCAGGTCGGTTAGTTTTCTATATCCTAGCTCGTATTCGATGGGTGTCAAGTAGTCGAGGGTGGAGTGTCGCCGGCGGCGGTTGTAGTAGCCCTCGATCCACAGGAATGTTTGTTGCCGGACGTCGGCGAGGTCGTTCCACGGTCGGGTGTGGATGAGTTCTTTTTTGTAGGTCGCAAAGAACGACTCGGAGACGGCGTTGTCGAAGCAGGTGGCGCGCCGGCCCATCGACCGGCGCACACCGTTGATGGAGCAGAAGGCGGCGAATTCTTTCGAGGTGTACTGACAGCCGCGGTCGCTGTGGAAAATGACGCCGTTGGGGGGGTTTGCGGGTCACGAGGGCGGCAGCGAGGGCCTCGATGATGAGGCTGGTACGCAGGTGGTCGGCGACGGCGTAGCCGACCACCTTGCGGGAGTGCAGGTCGATCACGGTCGCGGTGTAGACCCAGCCGTCGACGGTCTGGATGTAGGTGATGTCGCCGCACCAGCGGATGTTGGGTTCGGCGGCGGTGAAGTCTTGACCGATCAGGTCCGGGGCGTCGAGGGGTCGCTGACCTGCGACGGTCGTTTTCTTTCAGGCCCGGGGTGGCGTCCGCGCAGGTCAGCAGCCTTCATCAGGCGCCAGACCCGCTTGGTGGCGACCCGGACGCCGCGCACGACGAGCTCGGCCCTGACTCGGCGCACGCCGGGATGACCGTGCAGGTCGCGGTGGATCTCGCGGATCGTCTCGGTGAGCTCGGCGTCGGTGCGCTCGCGCTCGCACGGCCCGTCGGCTAAACACTGGTAGTAGCCCTGCCGGACCACTCCGAGTTGGTCGCACATGAACGTGACCGGGAACTCCTTGTCGGCCGCCCAGCTCGCGATCGCCGCGTATTTCACGGCTGTTCCTTCGCGAACCAGGCTGCCACTTTTTTTGCGAAATCACGCTCCATTCTCAGAACGGCGTTGTCCTTGCGGAGCCGTTCCAGCTCGGCACGTTCAGTTTCGGATAGGTCCTTGTCTGAGACCCGCCCGCTGTCTTTCACTTTCTTCACCCATTTGCCTAACGTCATCTCGTGGACGCCGATACTTCTCGCCACCTCGGCGATCGATCGGCCCGAATCGAGATGCAGGCTAACGGCCTGGTCCCTGTGTTCCTGGGTGAAGCTTCGGCGTGTCGCCACGCGATTTCCTCCGCTGGCAATCAGCGGCAGTCACAACCGGTGTCTACAAGATCGGGTACGGCCCACCGATCCGCAGCTCCCCCACCGACGCGGAGAGGCATCGTTCCCATCGCGATAGGTAATCTTGGTGCGGATAGGAGACTCTAGCTTTAAGTTCGGTCCATCTGAAGCCGGACGGTGGTGGGGCGGGGCCACAAGTAGAGCTGGTCGCAGAGTTGGTGGGCCATCCACAGGCCACGGCCCCGGCGCTGGGTCGCCCACGGGGGTAATAACCCGGCTAGCGGCTGGGTGTGTTGGCCGGTGTCGGTGATCTGGCAGATTACCGAGGTTGGGATGGTCCACAGGAGCACGGCGATGGGCGGGACGCCGTGCTCGAGTGCGTTGCTGGCGATCTCGGTGACGGCCAGCACAAAATCGCCGCAGCGGGCGGCGGGCAGTCCCGACCGAGCGGCGTGACCGGCCACAAGGTGGCGCAGCGTGGCCAGTTCGGGGGGGTGGTCGATGATGTGGGTGAGGTCGGGTTTTCCTAACTCGATTGGTGGGGGCAGCGGATGGCTGGCCAGGAACTGTTCCGCTGGTAAATAGTCTGGGTTGGGTGTGATCGATCCGTTGACGAGGCTCGGATGGGTCCGGCGGACCGCGTCGGCGGTGGCGGGGTTGTTGGGATAGGCGCAGACCAGCGTGAGGTCGCACTCTGCGAAGGCCAGGGTGGTTATGGCGTCGATGTGCATCCACAGCGCCGCGCGATGCGGGTCGTCACCGCTCGGGTCGGGGGCGGCCACGATCATGGCCGAGCGACCGTCGGGGCTGGTGTCGGCGATCCAGGCCCGGTAGCGGTGTAGCACTCGGCCGGGACGGCGGTAAAGCTCGCCCGGGTCGATGGTGTGCAGCCCGGTCAGGGTCGGTAGCCGGGCTCGCAATCCGACCACGGTCGTGGGGGGCAACACAGCCAGTACCGGCTCACCGCGCTCTAGTCGCTCGATAACAAGGGGCGCGAGGGTGGCGGTCAGATCTGCGGACGGGGGGTGGATCAACGCGTGATGGGTCAACCCCCGGGCGCCGGCCGAGGTGCACACCACCACCACCACCTCCTTCTTGATCCACTGCGGGCAGCCTATGTACTGTCCACTGCGTGACGCGAATCCCCGGGCCCGTGGTGCCCGTGGTACCCCGTTAGCGCGACATCGAAACGCGCGGCACGGCAGCCGGGCCATTGCGCCGAAGGGGTTGTCGGCTCGGCGTGATGGACCCGGGCGAACCCGCTGGTCTAGATTTTGTGTATGAACGGTGCGGCGTCCGCGCCGTTCATACACAAGTCACCCGTCGACGCTCTGCAACGCACGACCGGCTGGCACCGCCCCCGCTCAGTGGGGTCTGCCTACAACCGCGATGTGCCGCGGCGCACGAGGAGGATCAGGCCCGGTGATGACCACGAAAGACGCGCCCGGCGAACGAGCCGACCCGCCTGGCGCCGACGATCACACGACCGACCTGTCCGACACAGCCGCCTCGGCTGTTGACGGGCCAGCCGACGATTCCGCGGTGTGCACATCGGACCCGCTACTCGGACTGACCGTACAGCACCCGGCAGACGGCGTGTGCGCGGTAGCGGTGGACGGGGAGCTGGACATGGCCACCGCGCCACTGCTTGAAGCATGCCTACGTGAACAGCTCGCCGCTGGCCCGACACATCTGCTCCTGGACCTACAACCGGTGCGCTTTATGGGCTCCCATGGGCTGAACTGCCTGCTGCAGGCCCACGAACTCGCCCAGACCACCGGAGCGCAGCTACACCTCGCCGGCCTAGTCACCCGGGCCGTCGCACGCCCACTCGAAGTTACCCAGCTACTGGAACTGTTCAACACCTACCCCACCCTGACCCACGCCCTAGCCGCCCTGGCCGACTGAGCATCCCCGCCCGCACCGGCACCCCCGCCGGCATACCTCACCAGGCGTGCGGCGGCTAACGAGCCAGCCGGCTGGACGACCAAGTCGGGCTGGACGATTAAGTCGCCGCGGCGCACGCCAGGCTGGGGAGGAGGATGTGTCGTCACCCGATGACCGCACGCCGACCGTCGCCATGGAGCTGCCGTCCAATACCGCGCTGGTAGCCGCCCTGCGATCGAGGGTGGCATAGGTCGTGGGAGAGCTGGCCTACGCCGCTGACTGTGTGCGTAAAGCTCCTGCTCAGGTGCGGTAGGTTCCGTTCCGATCCGGAAGGCCGGAGCGTCTGGGGAGTGATGGTGCGCCATGGGCGAGTCAGGTGCGAACCTGGGGCCCCGTGAGGTATTCGCGGAGCGGTTCGCGTTGCTGTACGCCGAAGCTGGTGATCCACCGTTGAGGCAGATGACCGCGACGGTAGAGCGATCTCGCCCGATGGATGAATCAGGCCGGCCCGTTCGGGTGACCGCGCAGCGGGTCAGTGACTGGCGACATGGCCGCAGCGTGCCTGCCCGGTTCGCCGCGCTGGCTGCGGTACTGAAGGTGCTCATCGGCCAAGCCCGCACGGCTGCCCCGAGCCCCTGCCTGGAAGGCCTGTACGACTTGGGTACCTGGCGCGGGCTGTGGGAGGAGGCCTTGGCCAGCCCGGTAGCCCCGGTGGCAGGTCCGGTGTCGAGCCAATCCTCCACCGGCGAGAAGTCCGGCGTGGCACCGGGACCCGGCGAGACAGGTGTGTGTCCATACAAGGGACTTGCGGCATTCGGCGAGGAGGACACTGATTGGTTTTACGGTCGCGAGCGGAGCACCGAAACACTGTTGGTACAGCTTTGTGGTGCGCTCGACACCGGCGGAATGGTGATGCTGGTGGGAGCATCGGGCGCTGGTAAATCCTCGTTGATTAACGCCGGCCTGGTCCCGGCGCTGGCGCGAGGAGCGCTCACCATGGGCTCCGGAAAATGGCCGGTGGTCATCATGACGCCGGGTATCGAGCCACTCGACGAGTTGGCCCGTCACGTCCCGGAGCTGACCGAGACCCTGGACATGGCTCAGGACGCCACGAAAGTGAGAGCCACTGAAATCGACACGGATCCCGTCGCGACAGGGCAGGACGTGGACGCAGTCGATGGCGTGGGTTCACTATCAGCGAGCCAGTTCGCGCTCGGCGTCCGGGCTGCGTGTGCCGCACACGTGGAACACGAGGCCGAGGAAAACGCCAGGTTGATAATTGTCGTCGACCAGTTCGAAGAATCGTTCACCTTGTGCGGCAGCGAGCAACGGCGCCGGCTGTTCGTGGAAGCCCTGGACGCAGCCAGTACGCCCGACGCTCCGGATGGAACGGCGCCAGCATTGGTGGTGGTAGGTGTCCGGGCGGATTTCTACCGACGCTGTCTGAACTACCCCGAACTCGCCACCGCATTGCAGGATCGGCAGATGGTCCTGGGCCCGATGACGGCGCAGGAGTTGCGCATGGCGATCATCAGCCCGGCGACGGCTGCCAGTCTGCACGTAGAGGCCGGTCTGGTGGAGTTGATGCTGCGGGACCTGGGAGTCAGCAGCGGGCACGTCCGGGCCGGGATCGGTCGGCGGTCCTACGATGCGGGGGCGCTGCCGCTGTTGTCTCATGCTGTCCTGTCGACCTGGCAGCGCCAGGAGAGCGGCACTCTCACCATCTCCGGTTACCGGGCGGCCGGCGGGATTCAGGGCGCGGTGGCCGAGACCGCTGAACGGGCCTGGGCCGAGCTGGACGCAGCCGGACAGACCGCTGCGCGTTTGGTGTTGCTGCGGCTGGTACGGCTCGGGGATGACACCAAGGACACCCGCAGGCGGGTCACCCGGGAGGATGTTCTGGAACAGGCGGGCAACCGCGCGGCTGCGCAGCAGGCGCTGGAAGTGCTGGCCAGAGCGCGCTTGGTGGCACTCGACGCCGGATCCGTGGAGATCACACACGAGGCGTTGCTGGAGGTCTGGCCGCGGCTGCGAAGTTGGATCGGTGAGGACCGCGCCGGGCATCTGGCTCGGCAACGCCTGGCTGAGGACGCTGCTACCTGGGACTCTGACGGTCGTGATCCCTCGCTGTTGTACCGGGGGTCACGCCTTGGCTACGCCCGGCACCTGGCACGGACGGCGAACTATTCCGGCCTGCCCCGAGACTTCCTCAATGCCTCGACGCGACAGTGGCGGCGCAGTGTCTGGGCCCGTCGAGTCGCCGTCGCCGCGGTGGTGGTGTTCGCACTGATCGCGTCGTTCGCCGCGCAGGTAGCCATCCGGCAGCGAGACGAAGCAATGTTCAGGCAGGTAGTGGCCGAAGCCGACCGCATGCAGGTGAGCGACCCGTCCCTGTCAGCGCAGCTGAACCTGGTCGCACGCCAGATGCGTCCCGGCGATCATGGCGTCTACACCAGGTTGGTCGCGACGCAGAACACTCCGCTGGCAACGCCTCTGATGGGCCACAACGGTGCCGTGTATCTGACCTCGTTCAGCCCCGATGGACACACACTCGCCACTGCCAGTTACGACCGAACCGTTCGCCTGTGGGACACCCATGACAGGACGAACCCCCAGCCCCTCGGGCAGCCCCTCGCCGGACACACGAGTTGGGTGACGTCTGCGGTGTTCAGCCCCGATGGTCGAACGCTGGCTACCGCGAGCGACGACAAGAGCGTCCGGCTGTGGAACGTCGCCGATCCCGCCTATCCGGTGCCGCTCGGCCCACCGCTCACCACCGATAGCGGCACGATCTACCTCGTGGCATTCAGCCCCGATGGGCGCCTGCTCGCCACCGCCAATGAAGACCACACGGCCCGGCTATGGAATCTGGACGATCCCTCCCAGCCGGCACTGCTGGGACAGCCGCTGGCCGGGCACCAGGCGCCGGTGCGATCGGTCGCGTTCGGCCCGGACGGACGAACCCTGGCTACCACCGGCGATGACAAAACGGTGCGCCTGTGGAACCTGGCTGACCCCGCCACTCCGGTGCCGCTCGGCTCACCACTGACCGGGCACAGCGACGGTGTGCACTCTGTCGCGTTCAGCCCGGACGGGCGTCTGCTCGCCACCGGCAGTTCGGACAGCACGGTGCGTTTATGGGACGTTGGTGACGCGACTCGTCCGGTGGCCCTCGGACTACCCCTCACCGCCCACGACGCTCCGGTGTGGTCGGTGGCGTTCAGCCCGGACGGACGCCTCCTGGCAACAGGCAGCGCAGACGGCACCGCCAGACTCTGGAACGTGGCCGACCCGTCCCGCGTCGAGCCCTTCAGCCAGCCACTCGCCGGAGGGACCAGCACTGTGTTCGCCGTGGCGTTCAGCCCCGACGGCCATACCCTCGCCACGGGTAGTGAGGACGGCAACGTCCGGCTCTGGTCGATCCCTTCGGCTGTCCTGGTCGACCGTGTTCCCCGTACGTCGCGGCCGGTGTTCAGCCCCGACGGGCGCCTGCTCGCGATGGGCAGTGAAGACCGAACCGTCCGATTGTGGGACGTCACCACCTTGACCAACCCGACGCCCCTCGGACAACTCCTCACGGGACATAGCGCTGGGGTGTGGGCAGTTGCCTTTGACCCCAAAGGGTCTGTGCTGGCTAGTGGTAGTGGTGACAAAACCGTACGGTTGTGGGATGTCCGCGATCCGAAGCAGCCGACCCTCATAGGCCGACCGATCACCCTGGACACGCGGTACGCGGCTGTGGTGGCGTTCAGTCCCGATGGGCGCGTGCTGGCGACGGCAAACGATGATCGGTCCGTTCGTCTGTGGGACGTGTCCGACCCGGCAAACCCCGTGGCCCTCGGGCAACCGCTCACCGGCCACAGTGGCTATGTGAACTCCGTTGCATTCGGCCTGAACGGACGCCTGCTGGCGACGGCAAGCAGCGACCAGACCATTCGACTGTGGGACGTATCCGACCCGGCAAACCCCACAGCCCTCGGGCAACCCCTCCCCGGACACACCGGGGACGTGCGACAGGTCGTGTTCGGACCCGATGGGCGCACCCTCGCCAGCGCTAGCAACGACAAGACCGCACGCCTATGGGATGTCAGCAACCCCAGCAGCCCGGCACCCCTCGGATACCCCATCACCGGGCACAACGCGCCGGTACTGTCAGTAGCGTTCGCCCCAGATGGGCGCACCCTCGCCAGCGGAAGCGCCGACCAGACGGTCCGGCTGTGGGACGTTGCCACCCCCGTCGATGTGACGCCTCTCGGTGGGCCACTCACCAGGTACGCCAGCATCGGGCATCTCGTGGCGTTCAGTCGCGACGGACAGTTCCTCGCCAGCGGCAGTGGTAACACCATGGGTCTATGGGATCTGAACGCAGAACACGCCATCCAGCGAATCTGCGCTGCTACTCGCGGCGTACTGACCTTCGAACGATGGCAACATCACATTCCCCAGGTCGATTATGAACCGCCCTGCCATTAGAAGATCGACCATCAAGTCTTCCCGCGGCCCTGGACCGACTTGCGCTAGAATCTGATCGTGAGAATCCTGGCCTGTTTTGGTAACCTCTCAACGGTTCTGATGGTATTCACCGCAATAACTTCCCTCAACATAGGGCTGGTCACCCTGGGTAACATCAGCGATTTCGACACCAACCGTGCGTTCGTCGAGCACGTGCTCTCCATGGACACCACATTCGGCTCACCGAACACGAAGGAGCGTGCTATTACCGACCAGAGGCTTATCACCGCAGCGTATCTCATGATCATCTCCTGGGAGTTCCTCACCACGGTCGTTCTCACGGTCGCATTTCTTTGTTGGCTGCGGGCAATCGTCGTGAAGTGGGGAGCCGCGGTGGCTCGCCAGTTATCGATCTGTGGATGGCTCATGCAGATAATACTGTTCGGAGGCGGTTTTATTGCCATCGGCGGAGAATGGTTCCAGATGTGGCAGTCCTCGAAGTGGAACGGGACGCAGCCGGCGCTCCAGAATTTCCTCATTGCCTCGATCGGTCTCATTCTCGCACATCTGTCAGGGCCGGAATCGCTGACTTTGAGCCGTATGGGAAGATCGAACAGTGAGCGCTGAAACCTGGGTAGGCCGCACCTTTGAATTAGAGGTGGGCGCAGTGGCGCACGGCGGACACTGCGTGGCCCGAGCCGAGGGCCGTGTGGTGTTCGTCCGGCATGCGCTGCCCGGCGAGCTCGTCACCGCCGAGATCACCGAAGACAAAGGCGGCTCGTTCTGCCGAGCAGATGCCGCGGCCGTACTACGTGCCGCGCCAGAGCGGGTGGAACCGCCGTGTCCGGTCGCGACACCGGGAGGCTGCGGTGGCTGCGATTGGCAGCACGTTGCACCGGAGGTCCAGCGGCAACTCAAGGCCACTGTCGTGCAGGAGCAGCTCTCCCGGTTGGCCGGAATCGAACGCGCTGTCGTCGTTGAGGAACTGCCCGGTGGCTCGCTGGGCTGGCGTAGCCGCGTGCGGTTGGTCGCCGGTGGCGACGGCCGTGCCGGGCTGCGCGCGCATCACAGCCACCGGGTGATCCCGCTGTCGGCATGTCCCATCTCGGTGCCGGGCGCCTTGGACGATGTGCTCGCCCGTAACTGGCGACCCGGCAGTGAGATCGAGGTGACCAGCGACGACGACGCTCGCGGGCATGTCCGCGAGCTGAACGTGGTGCGGGGAAAGCGACACTCCCGGCAGCTCAAAGGCGGCGCGGCGGTGCAACGTGCCGCAGGACGAGATTGGCGCCTGGCAGCTCATGGGTTCTGGCAGGGACACCCGGTCGCGGCCGAGGCGCTCGCTGCCGTCGTTCGCGACTGGGCGAAGCCGCCGACGGGTGGTGTGGCCTGGGACCTGTATGCCGGTGTCGGGTTGTTCGCCTCCGTGTTAGCCGCCGACGTGGGACCAGACGGCGCGGTGTTCGCGGTGGAGTCCGATCGCCACGCCGTGAAAGACGGCGAGGTCAACCTGGCTGATCTACCGCAGGTGAGTTGGCGCACGGGCCGGGTGCAGCGGGTGCTGGGAGAGCTGACAGACCGGCCGAGCGTGGTGGTGCTGGATCCGCCGCGCAAAGGAGCCGGGCGCGCCGTCGTCGAGGTCATTGCGGAGCGCTCTGTGGAGCGGGTCGTGTACGTGGCGTGCGATCCTGCTGCGCTGGCCCGCGACCTCGCGAGCTTCGCCGAGCGTGGCTACCGGCTGACCGAGCTGCGTGCCCTCGATGCGTTCCCGATGACCCACCACGTCGAGTGCGTGGCTCTGCTGAGTCGTTGAAGCACCTGGCCGACTGGTAGCGGACCGTCGCAGTCCGTCCCCGGGCCCGTGGGTGCTCAAGCGCCCTATCCGGCAGGCGCGCTACCTCCGCGGAAATGCGGACATGATCTGGGTGGCGAGTCGCTCGGTGATAACCAGGCGCGGAACGTTCTCCCGGGCCCGCTCCGCAATCTGCCGTGGGTTCAGCCCCATACCGTGGTAGAGCCGGACGATCTTCTCCTGTTCAGCGGTCCATGGCCGCTTGGGTGCTGGTCTCGGCTCCGGGACCTGGGCGCGACGCCGAGCCTCGGCGGGTGCCGGGGGACGCACCCGGTAGTCCAATCCCAGGGTGGAGTCCTTCTTCGCGAATTCCCCGGCCTCACCGCGCCGCTTGACCTCAGCCGCATCAGCAACGATGAAGCTGTCGGCGCTCTTGTTGACCCCAATCGCGGTGATCTCCAACCCGCGGTAGTGCACGGCCTGGCACTCGGCCTTCGTGCAGTACCGATACCCGAGCTGCGCCCGTTCTTCGGGCATCTCGTCGCCGCACTCGATACAGGTCACTTCGCTGGTCATCCCGTCGACCACCTCCATAGGCTTCAACGCCTGGACCGGACCGGCTCTTCCGCCAGGCGTGCCCGGGCCCCGAGCACGGCGCAACGCCGAGCCCGCGCGGGTCCGTCATACGCGGTGTATATCGGCCAGGTATGAGCGAGGATCCCGTCACATCCACCGGTGGGACCGACGGCGCGGTCTTGCCGGGGCAGGACGACAGGCCGGTCGGCACGCTGGAGCTGTTCTTCGATCTGGTGTTCGTCTATGCGATGTCGCAGGTGACGAACCTGATGTTGGCGGATATCTCGTGGGTCGGGTTCGGCCACGGAGCGCTGGCCCTGGCCGCGATCTGGTGGGCATGGGTCTGCTACGCCTGGCTCACCGGAACCTCCGACGAGGCCGGCCCGCTGATCCGGACGCTGACCCGCCGAGCGGCGGCTGCAGCGCACCCGAGGTGTGCAGCGAGCGCTCCTGGCCCGTGATGCCTACAGCTCTCGCCCTCTGCGGTGGCGTCGCGCTGTTCTTCGCCAGCGACGTGGCCTACCGGTGGCGTGACCACCACCAGATCGCCGTCGACCGCTTTGTTGCCGCGACAGCCGCGGTCGTCGTCATCCCGCTCGCGGTCACGGCGCCCTCACTGGTCACGCTTTTCACGCTGACCGCCGTATGCGCGCTACGAACGGATGGGAGATCTGGCATCCGCCTGCGATCGGACCCACTACGACAGCCAGCTGATGGGATTCCAGGGCGTCTGTGATGCCGATAGCGGTGGCGGGGTGGAGCATGGAACAGTCGGGCGTGTTGTCTAGCTTGTGCCGGGAGGAGTACCGGTTCACAAGGCACGTCGAGGGTGACCATGACGTCTGCCTCACACGGCGGGGTCCGAATGCCGGCAGTCTTCATCGGCCACGGCAACCCGATGAACGCCATCGAGCGCAACGTCTACACCACAGCGTGGCAAGACCTAGGTGCGACGCTGCCGCGGCCGCAGGCGATCCTGTCGATCTCGGCCCACTGGTATGTCCCGGGGGGCCGCGTGACGGCCAACGAGCACCCGCCCACCATCCACGACTTCGGCGGGTTTCCCCGCCCGCTCTACCGGGCCGACTATCCCGCACCCGGCTCCCCCAAGCTGGCGCAGCGTGCCGCCGAGTTGCTCGCGCCCACATCGATCACGCTGGATAACCGGTGGGGACTGGACCATGGCACCTGGTCGGTGCTGGTCCACCTGTTCCCCAAAGCGGATATGCCCGTGGTGCAGCTAGGCCTCGATGAGACCCTCACCGCCGCCGAGCACTACGAACTGGCCGGACGGCGACGTCTTACGCCAGACGGATTTTCCGTTCCGCTGTCGTCACTCGCCCACTTGCCGGCGCCGGCCGCCTCGCCCTGTTTGACATCCACCGCACACTCACGAACGCCCTCGCCACCCTGCGGTGAACTGCGGCCGGGTGCTCAGCCGAGCATCGGCTGACGGGCCTGGGCGAACTGCTCGACGATCCCCGCGCAGAACGCCGGCAGGTCAACGGGCGACCGGCTGGTGGTCAGCTGCCTGTCAATGATGACCTCTTGGTCGAGGACCTCAGCTCCGGCATGACGCAGGTCTGTCCACAGGCTCGGCCAGGAGGTGAGCCGGCGTCCCCGCACCGCGTCGGCCTCAAGCAGCGTCCACGGGCCGTGACAGATCGAGGCGATCGGCTTGCCGGTCGCGACGAAGGCCTTGACGAAGGCGACCGCGTCGCTGTTGATACGCAACGCGTTCGGGTTCACGGTTCCTCCTGGCAGTAGCAGCGCGTCGTAGTCGTCCACGGAGGCGTCAGAAACCAGCCGGTCAACCCCGAGGGTGCCCGCCGAGATCATGTCGAACTGGCGGGTCTCGATCTCGCCGGGATGGATGGAGAGCAGATCAGAGGCCGCGCCTGCGCCATAGAGCGCACCGCGTGGCTGTTCCAGCTCGACCCGCTCGACTCCGTCGGCCGCCAGGATCGCGACCCTCTTGCCCTGGAGCTCCTTGGCCATGTGAGTTCCTCCGATTGTCGTCTGTGATCACGCGACAGCTCCGGGGAAACGTCGGAGCTTGCACCCAACCTGTCCGGAGTGACCAGCGGAGCGCCAGAACCTGCCAGGTCGAAGGATTGCCCGAAACTCGACTCGGCAGTGCAACAGGCGGGCTGCCATGGGGAAGGCAGCACCATTCTCCACGGCACCTGAGTTGCCGCTGATTGACCCGCCGGCCGGTGCCCAGACTTAACTCTCGTAGACGGGCACGATGGCCGCTCGGCCCACCGTGTGCGAGAACAGGTTGAACCCGAGGAAAGCTGGTGTGGCGTCCGTCCCGATGTCGAGCGATTCGACGTCGACGGCGTGGACCACGAAGAAGTAGCGGTGCATCCCGTGACCGGCTGGCGGGGCCGCTCCGACGTAGCGGGCCATCCCAGCGTCGTTTCGCAGTACCAGAGCCGAGGTCGGCAGTAGTCCGGCGCCCGGATTACCTGCGTCGGCGGGTAGCTCCGTAGTGTCGACCGGCAGGTTGGCAACCGCCCAGTGCCAGAACCCACTCGCGGTCGGGGCGTCCGGGTCATAGCAGGTGACGGCGAAGCTGCGGGTTCCGGCAGGAAAGCCGCTCCACGCCAATTGCGGCGAGATGTCCTCACCGCCTGCGCCCATAATCCCGCTGACCTGTGCTTTCGGGAGCATCGCGCCATCGGAGACGTCCTGACTGGTCACACTGAATTCGGCGGCCTGGGACAGGAAGGCGTACGGGTCAGGCGACCTCGTCATACCCGACTCCTCTCATCCGTTACCCAACAAGCAACAATGATCGCGGACCAGGTGGCCGCCCGATGGAGTACCCCGTTCACTGGCCGGCATGCACTCGTGGCAGCCGTCGCCGCTCGGATCGACTTCCTCTGACACGGTACTTGCCCGTTGGTGATCGCCGTGCTCACCTCACCATTCCTCCCTCGCTGTCGGTCCGTCACCATCACGAGAGATGGCTCCCTGTTCCACCGCGAGCCTCTGGTGGCTGCTGTAAGGATCATCGCCCTCCACCTGTCCGCCCCGCTTCCCCCGTCCCCTACCCGATCCCGAACGTTTCCCACCCGGCCCCGAGCGTTCGCCACGACTTCCCGAACGTGGCACACGCCGGACGTTCGTGTGCCACGTCGGGGTCCGCGTGCGGCACGTTGGGGCTCGCGTGTGCCAGGTCCGGGCTGGTGTAGGGGACGCCGGGCACCGCGTCCACCGGGTGGGACACGCCGTGCCGGGTCTTCCCGGGACGGGCTTCGGGGCTAACGCAGATGGGACTCGATGACCTCGATGATGCGCGGGCGGAGTTCGGCGGCGCGGATGACGGCGTCGACAGAGCCGACCTCGACCGCGCGCTGGATGTTGTGCACGCGGTCGAACTCCGTGGCCACCTCACCGATCTTCTCTGCGCGGTCTGACGAGCGGAGCTCGTCGAGCTCCGCGGTTAACGCGCCGAGGTCGGCGCCGGAGGCGGCCGCGGCGCGGGCCTCCAGGTCCCGCACGCGCGGATCGGCCGCGGTGCGGGCGTTGACGTCGCCGGAGAACACCACCGCGGCGGCGGGGGCGCCGCCGAGCACCGAGGCGAACGAGCCTTCCAACGCGAGCACGGTCATGTTCGGATTCAGCGCCTTCGAGAACACCACGAACGCGCCGCCGTGGTACCGCGAGATCACGCAGAACACAATGGGCCCGCGGAAGTTCACGATCGCGCGGCCGATCTCGGCGCCGTACTCCAGCTGCAGCTTCCGCATCGACTCCGGCGAGCCGTCGAAGCCCGACAGGTTCGCCAGCACCACCAGCGGCCGGTTGCCGCTGGCCGCGTTGACCGCCCGCGCGGCCTTCTTCGACGACCGCGGGAACAGCGTGCCCGCGGTGTAAGTGTCCGGGCCGTCGGTGGGGGGGAAGCCGCGCCGCGGCACCGCCCGTGACTCGATGCCGAGCAGGCACACCGGCATGCCGCCGAGATGCACGTCCTGCACCACTGCGGTCTCCGCGTCGGCCATGCCCGCCCAGCGTTCGAGCAGCGGGTGGTCCTGGTCGGAGAGCGCCCGCATCACGGTCCGAATGTCGAACGGCTTCTTGCGGTCCGGGTTGGCCTCGGCGGAGAAAATCTCGCCGACAGTGGTGAAGTCGCTGCCCACCACGGCATGCGGGAAGTCGGAGATGTCGCGGTCGACGGGGTCGGTCGTCTTCGCCCGTCGCGGCGCCTCCTCGCCGGGTGCGACGTACGTGTGGTCGTAGTACGACATCAGCACGTCCCGCGCGGCGGCCAGGTTCGGCGCCCAGTACTGCGCCTGCCCGTTCGGGCCCATCACCCGGTCGTAGCCGCCGATGCCGAAGTTGTCCTCGGCCGACACGCCTCCGGAGTAGTCGAGCGAGTGCTTGCCGGTGAGCACCATCGCGCTGTCGGGGGTCATGACGAGGATGCCCTTGGTGTGCATGAGCATCGTGGCCTCGGCGTTCCAGTACGGCTGCGCGCCGACGTTGATGCCCGCGACCACGATATTGATCTCGCCGCCGTCCTGGGTGAACTCGACGATCCGCTTGAGCGCCGCAGC
>JBOHHF010000510.1:0-9960 GCA_050700495.1 Pseudonocardiaceae bacterium | reverse complement strand
GTCTTCGGCCGCCGGGTGCCCGGGATCGTCGCAGCCGATCCGCTGTTCGACCCGAAGAGCGCGCGGGTCCGCGCCGACGCTGGGTAACGGTGTCTGCGCGCGGCTGGATTGATCATGATGTATCGGGGACGTTACTGTGCGCCCGGACACACACCGAGGGAGGCGGGTGACTGCGGTGAGCCATGGACACGCGGATGAGCGGGCGCGAAGGACAGGTGTGACCCCCGAACCGACCCGGCCGCCCGCCAGGAGGAAGCCGCTGGTCGCGCTCGATGATCCCGCGATGTTCGAGGGTGAGGAGATGCGGGCCGCGCTGGCCGCTCGCGACGTCACCCTCATCTACCGGCTGCTGTGCCAGGCCGGGGTCACTCAGCGGGAGATCGCCCGGCGCGCCGGGCAGTCGCAGTCCGAGGTGTCCAACATCCTCAAAGGCCGCACGGTGCGGGACGTGACGGTGCTGGAGCGCATCGCCGACGGCCTGGGCATTTCTCGGGACCGGATGCGGCTGGCTGGCGTCGCGGGAAGCGAGGACGGCTCCTACGGTGGAGAGGTCACGGTCGCCGACCCCCCGGAGGAGTCGATCGCGGAGATGTTCCGCAGGCATTTGCTGGCGCTGGGCGCGATCGCCGCGGTGGGCGCTGCCGTGGTGGGCGAGCTGGTCGAGCTACCCCGCCCGGCACCGGTGCCGCTGCCATCCCAGCTCAGCTACGACCACGTGGGACAGGTGCGGGACCTGACCCGGCGGCTCAGCGAAGCAGGCAACACCTGCGTCGCCGACCCTGCGGTGCTCAGCGTCGCCGCCGGGTGGGCCGAGCGGCTGCTGGGTGTGCCGGGCGCCGAGCTGGTGCGGCGGGCACTGAAGGTGGCCGTGGCCGAGCTGCACATCGAGGCTGGCTGGGCGGGGTTCGACACCGGGCGCTACCACCGGGCCGTGCACCACTTCACGGCCGCACTGGAGCTGGCCACCAAGGCCGGCGACGCCTATTTGCAGTCCACAGCCCTGAACTATGCCGGGATGGCCACCGTGGAGCACGGCCATCCCGACGGGCTGAAGATGATCCAGTTCAGCTTGGTCAAGGCGTGGGACATCCCCCGCGACGAACAGCGCGCGGTGGTGGTCGGAGTCAGCGGAAGGGCGGCTCGGGAGGCGTGCGCGCGGGAGGAAGCCGCGACCGCCCTGGCTCACCAGGGATACCTGGACGCCGCCGACGTCGAGATAGCGAAGTCGCGGCAGCTGTGGTTGCCTACCCGCGCCGACCGCTACGGCGACCTCGACCGTCCCGCCGCGCTCCAGGCGCTGCGCCGGGGACGGCTGGACGCTGCGGAATCGCTGGCCGCGGCGTCAGTGCGCCGCTGGGAGGGGATCAGCCAGAGCAGTCGCACCCACTCCAGCGTCGTGCTGGCCACCGTCCATGTCCGGGCTGGGGAGCCCGGTGGTCTCGCGTTGGCTCACGGTGCCATCACCGCCGTGCCCAAGCTCAGCTCGGTACGGGTCCGCAAGCGCCTCGTACTGCTGCGCGACGCGCTGGCGGCCCGACCCGGCACCGACGCGAAAGACCTGTCCCGGATGGCCCATCAGGTCGCCGGAGTCCGGGCCTGACCCCGAGCACTGTGCCAGCCACACCATTCCTGAATTTGCCCGGTCGCTCGTGCGGCACGGTGTTGTGTCTCAGGGCCCGGGACCAGGTGAGGCGGCACGGGAGTTGGTTGGGAACATCAGCTCGGCGGGAGTTCCATCGCCTCGGGTCTTGGCGTGCGTGAAGAGTTCGGTAGCCCAGTCGGCGTCTGCGGTCCAGAGCATGTAGGCCCGGTGCCTCCGTGACGTCGTCCTGGCGCCACACCTGCCACCGGTCGGCTGACCGCCGGTATCGCGACAACGCATGGGGTAGTGAAAACGAGGACTGGAACCGAAGCAACGCCCGCGCTCGTCGGGTTTCTTCGCGACCACGCTGCCCGGGTTGGGCATCCTGCTGCGGCAGGAGATCGACGCGAATCCCGATCTCGAAGCCGTCGGTGACCTCGACAATGATGGCCGGGCCGATGTGCTCGAGCTACCCCAGGAGGACGCCACTTTCGACGCCGTGGTGTCCAACCTTCCCTTCGGGCTGCAGTTCCCGGTCGAGGATCCGGCCCGCTGGCTCAAACGGGCCTTCCGAGATGGGGCGGGTGACGCGACCAGGTGGCCATGTCGTCGTTCTGGTGCCGCCACCGGTCCCGAGGGGGCTCAGTGGTCTCAATCCGGCCGGCACCTACCCGATGCGGCTGCTGGGTGTCTCCACCCGGATCTGGGTCTTCCACCGCGAGGCAGCACGAGATACCCTGCACCTTCAGCACGATCAGGACACCGCTGCTGCGCGCTCATGAGTCCGACGGTCGCCCTGGTCGCCGTCGGGGCACACGGGGCTACCGCAGTGGGCAGCCGCATTGGCGCCTTCGCCCGAGGGCTGACCCGGCGCGGCTGGCACGTCACCGTCATCGACCCGCCGTTGCCGCATGCCACCCTGATCGAGCGGCTGCTCGGGCACACCCCCACCGCCCTGCGCTCGATGCTGCACCACGCCGGAGTCGAGGGCGACGTCCAACCGGTAGTCGGATGGCGGGTGCGCAGGGTGGATGCCGATGTTGTCGTGGTGTCGGTGCCGCCGTTCTCCCTCCTTGGGGCCGCCACGATGGCAAGGGACCCTCCGGTGCCGCTCATCCTGGACTATCGCGACCCGTGGAGTGCCCGCCACACCCCGCCGCTGCTCGCGCGAGTGACCAGGACCATTGAGCGACACGCGGTGCGTCGCGCGTCCGCCGTCGGCTACGCAGGCGCACCTGCGTTCAGCTACCTGCTCATCCGGCGCCTGCGGCTCTCGCCGAACCGGGTGATCTGGGTACCGAACGGCTTCGACAACGCTGACATCGACGGTATGGGCGGTGCCCAGGCACGCCCCGAACGCAATGGCCAGCCCCTGCGCCTGGTGATGAACGGCTACTGGTACGGGCGCAATGGCCCCGGCATTCTCAGCGACGCGCTGCGGCGCGTCGGTCCTGCGGTCGCCCGACTCACCGTCATCGGCGGAGTCTCGCCACCGATTGCAACCCAACTGACCCCGGCCACGGGGCACCCGCTCGTGCTCGTGACCACTAGGTCACGGCGAGAGTTCTACGAGCGACTCGAACAGGCCGATGCCGCCGTCGTGACCATCGACCACACCAGTGCCGTGGGATCCCGCATCCCGGCGAAGATCTACGACTACCTCGCCACGGGCGTTCCCGTCATCGCGGTCTGCCCACCCGGCGCCGCACTGCTCCAGATCCCCGAAGCTCGCCGCTTCACCACGTCCACCATCGCGAGCTCAACGGACTCGTCACGCTGCTCCGCCAAGCCATGCGCGACCGCGCGACCCTGCACACCGGAAGGCTCGGTGAGGGACCCACCCGGGAAGCGGGTATTGAGACACTGCACACCACACTTCAGAGACTGCTATCGGATTGATGATCGAGCGGGATCAGTGGTCACCGTAGCTGCGGGAAGTACTTGCCGAACTCCGTTTCCAGGGTGAGTCGGCCCAGCTTGCGGTACTCCTGATACACGCCGGCCACCAGGTCCGCGGTGCCGACCGATCGGTCGTCCTTGGCGGCGAGGTAGGCCGCGGAGACGACTGCGGAACGGATGTTGCCGCCGGACAGATCGAAGGCGGCGGCGCAGAAGTCGAGGTCCAGGTCGGCGGCGCGGGGAATGCGGCGCCCGAGGCAACGATCCCACAGCCCGCGACGCAGCGTCGCGTCCGGCATCGGGAAGTCGACGACGAGGTCGAGCCGGCGCAGCAGCGCCTCGTCGAGGTTGGCCCGCAGGTTCGTGGCCAGGAGTGCCAGTCCGTCGAAGGACTCCATCCGCTGCAGCAGGTAGGCGCTCTCGATGTTGGCGTACCGGTCGTGCGCGTCGCGCACCTCGGAACGCTTGCCGAAGATGGCGTCGGCCTCGTCGAACAGCAGCACCGCGTTGACCCCGGCCGCCTCGGTGAAGATGTGCTCGAGGTTCTTCTCGGTCTCGCCGACGTACTTGTCGATCACACCGGAGAGGTCGACCGCATAGAGATCGAGATCGAGGTCGGCCGCGATCACCTCGGCAGACATCGTCTTGCCGGTACCCGAGTCACCGGCGAACAGTGCGGTCACGCCCCGGCCGCGGCCACCGCCGGGACGCATGCGCCATTCGTCGAGCACCCGCGACCGGTGCCGCGCCCGCACCGCGATCTCCCGCAGTGCAGCGGCCGTGGGCTCGGGGAGCACCAGGTCAGTCCAGCCGACCGTCGGTTCGATCCGGCGGGCCAGCCGGGCCAGCCCGATCGTGTTCTGGGCCCGCGCGCCGTGACCGAGATCCGTCTCGGTCACCGGGCTGCCCCGCACTTGCGCCTGCAGCCGGGCGGCGTGCGCCGCTTGAGCGACTTGCTCGGGGGAGAGCACGAACTGTGCCGTCGCCGCACCCGGATCGAGCGTCGGAGCGAGCTGCCCGTCGAGGCATTCCCGCCACAGCGCGGAACGCTGCTCGGCGGTCGGGGTGGCCACCTCGATCAGCAGTGGCGGCGTGGCCGACCACAGCGGATCCCAGTGGACCGTGCCGGTGAGCACGACCGCCGCCGCGGAGCCCGACAGTGCGCGGATCACGTCGCGGTGCTCGACCAGCGCGTCCGCCGGCGCGCCCACCAGCACCGAGCCGGTCAGCCGTGCCTCGCGCACCGCGACGGCGACGAGCTCGGCCGCATCCGTCCGACCGGCCAGCCAGCGCAGATCCAGCACGAACGGCCGGCGGCCGACTGATCTGGCGGCCGCGCAGGCCAAGGCCGCCGCGCCGGCGCCGGACCGCTCTCGGAGATACAGCAGTCCGACCTCGCCGGCCAGCCCCCGCACGAGCGTCCCGTCGCTGTCCACGGACACCGCAGGGGGCAGCGGGGCGAGGATGCCGGCGAGCGTTGAATCGGACCGATCGTCGCCGAGCAGGTGGGCGGCCACCCGGTCGGGAACCCGAAGTGCCCGGGACAGCAACGGCCGGTCTGGCTCGTCGATCACCATCAACCCGCCGGCGGCCAGCGGCGAGTCCGCCCCGAACCGAGATCGCGCGGCCGCCGACGCCTCCGGGGTTCCACAAAGACCGAGCGCGAGCCCGACCGACGCGCGCCGGCGGGTCACGTCGTCGTTCAGGTACCCGTACAGCTGCTCGAAACGCGGGTCGATGTCGGGAATCAGAGCGATCAGCAGCACCTCGACATCCAGCGGCGCGAGGCCGAAGCTGCGCTGCAGGCGCCGAAGTCGCAGATCGTGGCCGGAGTGCTCGGCGGCGTCGGCTGCTTGTTCAATCTCCGCGAGGTGCAGCGCCTCGGTCTGGTCCGGGGCGAGGGTCGACGGGCTCGTGGCGAGCAACCGGTCCACTGCGGCCTCGGAGAGGTAGAGCCCGCGGAAGGGATCGTCGGGATCGGGGTCACCGGTCCGGCGCAACGCGACGGCCCGCCGGACCCGGGATTCGACGAGCGCGAATCGCGCCAACAGGTGCTCGAGGCTCGGCATCGAGGCGGTCTGGGTCGAGGTGTCCTGGTCAGGCATCTCGCGGCGGGTCCTGCCCGGCCGGGACGGCCGGATAAGCGATCTTGCGTCGCGGTGGATCGCGCTGCTCCTCCGCGAGATCGCCGAAGTCGACCGTGAGCGGCTCCTTCACCGCGGGGCCGGCCAGGACCGGGCGGCCGCCATCGACCGGCGCGCTGACCACCAGGTCCAGCGACGGCTTGAGCTCCCCGCCCAGCGCCGACCAGACGTCGGCGAAGGACCGGTCCTCGGGTGGCGGCAGCGCCACCGACAGCGTCACCGGCAGCCCGATTTCCGCCAGCCGCCCGCTGAGCAGCTCAGCCGGCAGGGTCTCGTTGCGCAGGAAGCAGTAGAGCAGCGCCGACAGCAGCCGGTGCTCGTCCTCAGGTCGCTGGGTCCAGGCGGTGATCAGGTAGGTCACTTTGAAGTGCCGTGGCGGCTGCCGCCGGCTGATGATCGCCCCGCGATCGTCGTAGTTGTTGACCAGGCCGCGCTCCCGCCGGCGCAGGTCCTCGCGGATGTCGTAGAGATAGAGGTTGATGGTGGGCGCGTTGCGCCGCGACGACCACTCCTTCGTCGGCGCGTCGAAGACCACGTCGATGTCGGAGGAATTCACCGCCTCAGCCCGGACGAGCGCGCGTAAGGCCTCGTCGACCTCATTGAACACGGGTCAAGCCTGCCGTCGCTGGCCGGGCTGAACAGGTACTGCCGGGCACCCTCAAGGACCAGCCCGGCTGCCCGGAAGGGACAACGTCTGCGCCATCACTAGTGCGGCACCGTCGTGCGGCGCACTCTGGTTGTGAAGGCTGATCGGAGGTGGGCCGTGACCGAAGGCGGATGGGGGCCATCGGGTGCCGGACAACCGGCCCCCGATGCCGGACAACCGGCATCGGGGGGTAACCATCGCGGGAGCTCGGTACGCTCCAAAGTCATAATCGCGGCGGTCGCGGCGGCCGTCGGGATTGCGGGTGGCGCCATCTGGGTCGGGCTCGGAAAGAGCTCTAGCCCCGCTCCGGCCGCCCCCAGCCCGGCTGCGGTCGCGGAGGTGCAGCTCGAGCGCACCTCGTCAGCCGGGGCGAGCCCGTTCATGACCCCGGTAGGCCAGGACCAGTCGAACGTCTCGGCGCCCTCCAATACCGGAGGAGAGTTCTCAGGTGACACCCCCGGGCTGTTCGCCGAGACTGGTGACAAGCCCAGCTGTGACGCGCAGACTTTGGTCGCGAACCTGGACGCCGACGCGGCCAAGGCGACGGCGTGGGCAACTGCTCTGGGGCTCGAGTCCAAAGACATCCCCACTTACGTGACCAGCCTCACCCCGGTGGTCTTGCGCTCGGACACCGCCGTCACCAGCCACGGCTACGCCGACGGCCGCTTCTTCGCCTATCCTGCGGTGCTGCAGGCCGGCACGTCGGTATTTGTCAACAGCTACGGCGAGCCAAAGGCCAAGTGCTTCAGCGGCAACCCATTGACCCAGGCAGTGTCGAACCAGCAGGCCAGCTACGTCGGCCCCGCCTGGAAACAATTCGCGCCGACGTCGGTCACGGTTATCCACCGGACCACGACTGTGATCAACAACTACACCTTCGTCAACGTCCGCAAGGGAAACCTGGTCCGGCATCAGGCTCCGAAACCGAAGCACGATGACAGCAAATGGCACTGCAAGAACAACCCCAATTCCCGCCAGTGCCAGGGTGAGACGAAGCCGGCTGAGACGAAGCCGGGTGAGACCAAGCCGGGTGAGACCAGACCGGGCGAGACCAAGCCGGGTGAGACCAGACCGGGCGAGACCAAGCCGGGCGAGACCAAGCCAGGGAACACCAGCCCAGGCGACGGCTGACGTAGGTGCTTGCGCCACAGGAGTCCGGATATACCTCCCTGCTAACAGGGTTGTCGGGGAGGAAGTTGTTACAGGCCGCAAACGAGCGGAGGTCCTTGCTCGATCACGGGTGGAGGGTGAGCGCCTTGTTGCCTGCTGGGCGGATCACGGTGCAGTGGCGTCGGTCGAGGGTGGCGATGTCGTAGTCGCCAGTCCCGTTCCGCGACTGCCAGGACTGAGGCATCGACCGCTCCGAGGGGTAGGTCGTGGTAGGTGGTCACCAGTTGTGCCATACGCCGCCGGTCGTCGACGGTGGGGTGGATGAGTTCGAACTCGCCGTCGGCAATGCTGGTCAGGAACATCGCTTCGACGTGTGGGCCTTCCCCTGTTGGGTGGACCCGCCTCCGGCGCCTGAATCGGTGCCGGAGGGGTGCTGCTGGTTTGTGGCTGTGCTGGTCGGCCCGTCAGGCCGGTGTGGAGGTCATAGGTGCTGCGGCCTGCTGTGGAAGCAGTAGGGTCGGCTATGCCTGCCGCGCCTGGGATGTGGGGATCGTGGTGATGGCCCGATCTGCACACGGGCCCCAGGGGGTATCGCCGAGTGGGTGCGCGCTCGCGCCGGAGATGACCAGGTCGGGCGTGAGGGTCGAGAGCAGCTTGAGGCTTGATTCCAGCGCGTCAGCGTCGCTGACGTCGGGAATGATCCGGCAGTCCAGACCCCGTTGTCGGCGAGGAAGACGGTGTCACCGGTGAAGAGGTAGGTGGATGCGTCGGCGCCGGGCACCAGGAAGCAGGTGCTTCCGGGCGAGTGCCCCGGGGTGGGGATCACCTCGCCGCCGTGATCATCGACGTGGCGGTGCTCGAATTGCACGTGGGGTTCGGCGAAGCGGCGGATCGCGTCCACTTCCGGGGCGGGTGTGTGCAGTCGGGCGCCGAACCGCTGCGCGATTTGTGCCAGGACGGGGCCGGCCTCGTCCTGGTGGCTGAGGTACTGGTGGGCGATGCCGCCGAGGTCTTCGATCTCGTCGAAGTCGTCGTCTGTGCCGGTGGAGTAGAACAACACGTTCTGTCCAGAGGGTGGGGTCCACAGGTACGCGTGTGTGGTCAGGCCGGGAAATGGCGAATAGGCTCGGGTTTCCCAGAGGTCGTTACGGATCTTCTTCATCAGTGGTGCCTCCTTGCCCTGGGGTTGTCGGTTTGTGCCATGCTGCGGCGGGCCATGTCCCGACCGTAATCCGTTACAATACGTCTTGTAACAGAAGGTACGATGAGATATGGCATCCCGTCAACCCCCAGCCCCGGACTTGGCGGCCGGCGGCCGACCCCGCGACCGGCACATCGACACCGCGGTGCTCGACGCCACCCTGGCGGTGCTCGACGAGGTCGGTTACACCGCCCTGTCCCTCGAAGACGTCGCTCGCCGAGCGGCCACCACACGACCCGCGATCTACCGGCGCTGGTCCGGGCGCCCGCGCCTGGTCCTGGCCGCGCTCGCGGTCGGCCTCGACGTCGCCGAGGTCCCCGACACCGGATGCACCCTCTGCGACCTCGGCGAAGGCCTGGGCGTGTTCATCACCGCGTTCTCCGCCATCCGCCCCGACGTGCTCGGACCACTGCTGGCCGACTGCACCGGCGACCCTGAGCTGCACGCCGAGTTCATGGCCATCCTGTTCGACCCTCCCCGCGCCGCGGTCGCCCGCATGCTCGACCGCGCCACCGCCCGCGGTGACCTGCGCCCCGACATCGACCGCGAACTCATCCTGGACATGCTCGGCTCACTGATCCACTACCGGACCCTGTTCGGACACGCCCCCACCAGCGACACCGAAGTCGAACACGCCATCGAAGCGCTACTGGCCGGTATCGCCACCGACTACCCCGCCCTGGTCGAGCACAGCCGACAACTTCAAGCCGAGCAGAGCACCCACCCCACCCACACCTGACCCAACGCCGGCCTCTCGTGTGCGCTGCGATCACGCGGCCCGAAGTGCAGCGCCCACACCGGACCCTTTTCACGTGGCAGATCAGCTTGCACCGTCAGCCGCTTCCGAACCCGGCGCGGGCAAGCGAGCGCCCTGCCAAGCGGCGGCCTCGAGCTTGGTAGCGCTGTCAACGGATCTTGGCGCCGTAGACGTTGTCGACCGTCATCACCATCAGTACCCTTCGGTCGGACACCATCATCGACCGGTACTCGTCCCAGTCCGGGTGCTCCCCGGAGGCAATGCGGTAGTAGGCCACCAATGCCTCGACTTCGGGACCATGGGGGTCGGTTCCTGGCCCGGTGAGTGTGGCCGTGCCGTCGGCGGTGGCCCACGCCCAGCCGTCTGGGCTGGTGACCTCCAACGTGGCTCGTGGGTCCCGACGCAGGTTCGCTGTCTTGGCTCGCCCCTCACTCATCGACACGTAGATGACACCGGCCTCCTGGTCGTAGAAAGGCATGACAGGGGAAAGCTGGGGGCGGCCGTCCGACTTGATCGTTGCGAGGACACCGAGTCGACTTTCTGCGAGCAGCTTGCGAGGGTCGAATGGTGTGACGGTCATGTCCGAGGCCAACTCCTTACCGGATGCTGGCTATTCCTGGC
>JBOHHF010000509.1:0-2370 GCA_050700495.1 Pseudonocardiaceae bacterium | reverse complement strand
GGGATGGGAAGCAGCGATATCGGTGGTAATATCGGCGCGTCTCGCCAGAACCCGCTTCCCAGCCCGGTCGGCGGGTCGGCCAGCCACTCGGGCGCCTGGGTGCCGTCGCCCCCGAACAAGGCGTCCGACGTCGGCTCACTCATGTAGCTATGGTCGCACGTACAGGGACGCTGGCGCCTCGCGAGTTCAGGCTGACGTCGTGGTCTTCCGGCGGCTACTGCGCGCAGGAGCGGGGCCCTTGGCGCGCTTCTCGGCGAGCAGCTCAGCGGCGCGCTCGTCGGTGAGCTGCTCGACGCTGTCGCCCTTGCGCAGTGATGCGTTGATTCCCTCGCCATCGGTGACATATGGCCCGAAGCGGCCCTCCTTGACCACCATCGGCTTGCCGGTCACCGGGTCCGGGGCCAGCTCGCGCAGCGGTGGCTTGGCGGCGGCCTGCCGGCCCCGGCGCTTGGGCTCGGCGTAGATCTTGCACGCCTCGTCGAGGGTGACCGTGAAGATCTGCTCCTCGTCGGTCAGGGACCGGGAGTCGGTGCCTCTCTTGAGGTAAGGCCCGTAACGGCCGTTCTGCGCGGTGATCTCCTGGCCGGTTTCCGGGTCGGTGCCTACCAGCCGGGGCAGCGAGAGCAGCCGCAGCGCATCGTCGAGGGTCACCGTCTCCAGATTCATGGACTTGAGCAGCGAGCCGGTCCGCGGCTTGGACTTCTTGGTGCTGCTCTCGTCGGGCAGCACCTCGGTGACGTAGGGCCCGTAACGACCCTCCTTGGCGACGATCTCGTGCCCGGTCACCGGATCGGTGCCCAGCGAGCGGCCCTCCATCGGGGTGGCGAACAGCTTCTCGGCGATCTCGGCGGTCAGCTCGTCGGGTGGCAGGTCGTCGGGCAGGTTGGCCCGCTGAGACTCGCCGTCCACGACCCTTTCCAGATAGGGGCCGTAGCGCCCGACCCGGACCACCACGTCGCGGCCCGCATCGTCGGCGAACAGCGGGATGGAGTTGATCTCGCGCGCGTCGATTTCCTCGAGGTTCACCCCGACCAGCTTCTTGAGCCCACCCAAGTGGGCCACCGACATGGCACCGCCCTGCTCGGAGCCGAAGTAGAAGCCGGTCAGCCAGTCGGTGCGCTGCTGGGTGCCGGCCGCGATGGAGTCCAGCTCGTCCTCCATGGCGGCGGTGAAGTCATAATCGACCAGGCACCCGAAGTGCCGCTCCATGAGTCCGACCACGGCGAAGGCCACCCAGGACGGCACCAGCGCCGACCCGCGTTTCCACACATACCCACGGTCCTGGATGGTGTTGATGATCGAGGCGTAGGTGGACGGGCGGCCGATGCCGCGCTCCTCCATCGCGTTGACCAGGCTCGGCTCGGTGTAGCGCGGCGGCGGGGTGGTGGTGTGCCCGTCGGGTTCCAGCTCGATAGCGGTGACGGGGTGACCCTCCGACAGCCGCGGCAGCCTGCTCTCGGCGTCGTCGGTCTCTCCCCCGGCCTCCTCGTCGACGGTCTCGACGTAGGCCTTCAGGAACCCGGCAAAGGTGATGGTGCGACCAGATGCCGCGAAGGTGCACTGCTCACCGGTCGCGGCCACCCCGCTGATCTTCACGCTCATGGTGGTACCCCGAGCGTCGGCCATCTGGGAGGCGACAGTGCGCTGCCAGATCAGCTCGTAGAGCCGGAACTCGTCAGTGTCCAGTGCCCGCGCCACCTGGCCGGGAGTCTGAAAGCTCTCCCCAGCGGGCCGGATGGCCTCATGCGCCTCCTGGGCGTTCTTCACCTTGCGGGTGTACTGCCGGGGGCTGCCGTGCACGAACCGATCGCCATACAGCTCGCGAGCCTGGGCCCGGGCCGCCGCGATCGCCGTCTCGGACAGCGTCGTGGAGTCGGTCCGCATATAGGTGATGTAGCCGTTCTCGTAGAGCCGCTGGGCGATGCGCATGGTCCGCTCTGCTGAGAAGCGCAGCTTCCGGCCGGCCTCCTGCTGCAGCGTGGAGGTCATGAACGGCGGGTAGGGCCGCCGGGTGTAGGGCTTGTCCTCAACGCTGGAGACGGCGAGCCGGGCGTCGACGAGCGCCTCAGCGAGCTGCCCGGCCTGCGCCTCATCGACGATCAGCAGATCGCTGCCGGCGCGCTTGGGCTGACCGTCGGAGCCGAAGTCCCGCCCGGTGGCGACCCGATGGCCGTCGATGCCGACCAGCCGCGCACCGAACGTGCGAGGGGTCGAGTCCTCCCCGGCGTCCAGCACGGCGGACAGATCCCAGTAGGACGCGGACACGAATGCCATCCGCTCGCGCTCGCGCCGCACGATGATGCGGGTGGCCACCGACTGCACCCGCCCGGCTGACAGCTTCGGCATCACCTTCTTCCACAGCACGGGGGA
>JBOHHF010000508.1:0-5327 GCA_050700495.1 Pseudonocardiaceae bacterium | reverse complement strand
GGCCACCGCTTTCTTGCGCCGGCGCTTGGGCCGGGCAGGCACCATCGATTGGCGGGGCCCTCGGAGCAGCACACCGATGCGGTCGCGCTGCTCAGCGGTCAGCGGCGGGAAGGCGTCCACGAGCCGGCGCACGTGCTCGGTCAGCTCGGCGGGCAGCTCAGGCGACACCGGCGCTCACCCGCTCGGAGGTGAAGAGGTCATCGACGCGGACGCCGAGTGCCACCGCTAGCGCGCCGAGCACCGGCACGGAGGGCAGGGAGCGGCCGCGCTCGTATTCGTGGCTCGGCATCGGTGCCTTCCTCGACGCCACCGGGGAGCGGGCCGCCGAGGACCGGCTGCCCTGGCACCAGCGCTCCCAGTCCTGCGCCACCATGACTTGTCTGCTGATCGGTGAACAGCTCCTCCACGGGTGTGACATGGCCCAGGCGCTGGCCGCCGAGTGGCCCATCCAGACCGAACCGGCCCAGCTGGCCGTTCAGGCGGTGCTGCCCCTCTTACCCGCCTTGGTCGACAGCGAGGCCGCCAAGGGGGTCGACGCCACCTACGAACTCGCCGTCCGCGGCGGCCCCCGTGTGACGGCCCGGTTCCGCGACGGCACCGGAAGTATCGACCCGTCCGAGCACGGGCCCGTCGACTGCCGCCTCTCGGGTGATCCGGTCGACTGGCTCCTGGCCCTGTACGGCAGAGTCGGCTGGGAGGAGTTCCTGCGGGCGGGTCGGGTGACGGTGACCGACGGCGACGCCACCCTCGGCGCCGGGTTCAAGCGTCTGCTCCGCAACCCGTAGTAGCGGCCGGAGTCCGGTGGTCAGCGGACGGTGTCCGGCTTGCGGTGTAGACGGTCGCGGTGGTTGTAGGGGCGTTGGCGTGGTCATATGGGGGGTCTTCCGTCTCCCACTGGCTGAGCGCAGTAGTCCCCTCGCTGCTCTGGCAATTCTGGTCACTGTTGTGCTCTCGCTGCTGGTACAGCTGGAGCGTGGGCGTCGCTCCGCTGATCCCGATCCGTTGGTCACGAAGCAATTTGAAGTTGACAGGTCCGGTGGAAGCTGCGGTCGGCGTACCGGGCGTGCCACCGGCGTTCCCGCCGCTTCCCGGCCACACCACGACCACCAAGGAAGAACTGGGCGCCGGTGGCGGGCGCGGGGAGCTGCATCAGCTGTTCGCCGGGCTGGCCTCCGGACGGATCGTCGTGGTCGGCGCGCCGGGCGCTGGTAAGAGCAGCGCGGCGATCTTGCTTTTGCTCGACGCTTTGGCGCACCGCGACAGTCTTGATGACACCGAGCGGACCCAGGTGCCGGTGCCGGTGCTGTTCACCGGGCACGGTTGGAACTCGAGGACCACCTCGGTGCAGGACTGGTTGCGTGATCGGCTGGTGGCGACCTACCCGTTGTTCCAGCGCCGCGGTGGCGATGCCGACGCCGCTGTGGTGGTCGCCGCGCGGGACAAGGTCGCGCTCATTTTCGATGGACTCGACGAGATGGACGAGGCGCTGCGCCCAGCCGCGCTACAGGCCCTCCGCGAGGCCCCGTTCCGCGTCGTGGTACTCACCCGCAGCCCCGAGATAGTGCAGGCAACCTCCGAGGCGCGGTTCGTCGAAGCCGTCGCGGTGCGCCTACACGACGTCACCGGGTCCGAGGCCGCCGACTACCTGCAGCGGGCCCGCACCGGGCCACCACCGTCGGGGTGGACCGATCTGCTCACCCACCTGCGCGAGCACCCCGACAGTCAGCTGGCCCGTGGACTGTCCACCCCCCTGACCCTCACCCTGCTCCGCGATACCTATCACGCTCGCGACGATCTCGGCGACCCGCTCAACCCCACCCGCTACAGCACCGCCGAACACATCGAGCGGCACCTGATCGCCCGCGTTCTACCTGCCGCCTACACCCCCCGCCCAGGCAGGCCACCACCCCGCTATAGCGAGGCCCAAGCACGTCAGGCGCTGACCTTCTTCGCACGACAGATGAATCAGGACCACACCCGCGACCTCGCCTGGTGGCACATCCCCCGATGGGCCTCCACCATGCCTCGCGTCTTCACCACCGGGCTCGCGTACGGACTCGCGGATGGCCTCGTGTATGGGCTCGTGTATGGGCTCGGACTCGTGTTCGCGCTCGGCACGCCTGAACCCGCGCTCGCACTCACAATCGGACTCATAGGCGGAGCCCTGTTCGGGATAATAGGCGGGCTCACGGGCAAACTCGCGTCGGGAAAATTCGCGAGATTCGCTAAACTCGCGGGCACCGTTGAGCCTCGACGGATCAGAATCGCGAACTGGCGTGCTGGCGTCTCACGTCAGGTCTTAGGGCTAGGGCTCATCAACGGGCTGGCGGGCGGGCTCGTGGTTGCGCTCCTGAGGGGGCTCCCGGGTGGGCTTTTATTCGGGCTCGCGGGCGGACTCGCGGGCGGACTCGCGAGTGTATTCGTGTACGGCGTGCTCACTGAAGGCGGCACTGGCGAGGGCCGCCCGGTGGGTCCCCGTGAGATCTGGCGCAATGACCGAGCAGCCGGGCTCCTCATAGGACTCGTGTTCGGACTCGTGCTCGGACTCTCGAAGGGGCCGATCTGGATCGCGGTCGGGCTCGTGTTCGGTCTCATATTGGCGCTCTTTAGCCCTCGAACCTGCGTGACCATCCTGGCTTGGCGTCAACTCAAGCTTTCCCGCCACGTGCCCGCCGTCAGCCTCATGCCGTTCCTCGAGGACGCCCGGGAGCGAGGTGTGCTGCGTACCGTCGGAGGTGTCTACCAGCTCCGGCACGCGACGCTGCAGGACCAGCTGGCCGCGGCTAGACCACCCCCGACTCCGTGGTCTCGCCGGTGTCGTAGACCCGCCCCTGTGCTGACCGGAATCAGCGCCGACTTGCCACCTGAGTTATCAGGAGATCGGTGAATTCTTCCGCGGCGTCGGCGTTGAACTGGTCGTAGCGGTAACGGGCGACCAGCGACAGTCGCTGTCCGATGGTGGCGACTCCGATGGCGACGCTGCAGGTGGGGTCGCACGGCGGGGAGAACCACAGTTCTGGTGGCCCGGAATCGGGTTGGGCGGCGAGAGTGGGTGGCTCCGGGATGCGGCCCAAATTCGACAGCATCGAGGTGTCGACAAGCCGATCACCGGTCAGGTGTATCAGCCTTGGCACCGCCCGCTTGACAGCCAGCGGCGCTTTCCTGGCGACATCGAGAAGGTCATACAGGCCATACGCACGATTGTTCCGCCGCATCTCATTGGTCTGCTCGGCCACCGCAGCAGTCGCGGTTGCCAGGTCCGCTCGATCCGCTGGCATGGTGGAAACGCTGACCATCGACGTGAGGTTGCTGACGACGTCCCACAAGCGGTCAGCGGGGCGGACATTGATCGGCATCTGTACCCCAACCCGACCAGTTGGAGCGTCGTGCTTGGCGTTCCAGGACTGCACGGTGAGGTGCAGCGCGGCGACCAGGACGTCATTGATCGTCGAGCCGGGCGCCCGCTGCACGAGCCCCGGCGTGGTGATGTCGCCGATGTCGATAGTCCGAAAGACGAATCCGAAGTCATCGCGGCCGGTGCCACCCACGACAGCGATCCGGCTCGGCGGATCGAACGCCTCTCGAATTCGCCGCAACCCTTCGAGCTGCCGCGCCCGCTTCTCGCTGCGGGTCTGGGGGCTCAGAAATGAGCCGAGGTCGCGGGCCTGGGCAAGCGGTACCGGATCCGGCGGGTCCGGCTCACCCTGATACGTCCGGGCGATCGTCTGCATCAGGCGCAGGGCACCGACTCCATCGGCGAGGATGTGGCTCGCCGACAGGAGTACGAGATCCCCGCCGGGCCGCTGGGCTACCACAACGCGAAACCCCGGGGTCGTGTCCAGTGCGATGGGAGGGGTGTACAGCTCGGCCCGCAGCCGGTCCAGCGCAGCGCTGTCACGGCACTCCACCACCCGGAATGGATCCAGATCCACCTCATCGGCAATGTCCCACCGGTAAGATGTCTCGCCCTGCTGCGACGGTGTGAGTCGAGCGCGGGTCAGCGGATGACGCCGGCAGCAGGTCAGCACCGTATGCCGGAGCCCGGCTTCGTCCAGGCGATGGTCAGTGCCCAGCTCGAACTGAACATTCCACGACGCGCGCGTCTCCTGCAGAAGCAGGAGCGATTCGTCCAACATGGTCGATGGCAACGACACCGTGCGATCCCCTCATCAACGTCACTGATGTCACTCGCCCGTTAGGCGGCGCCGGCGGAGCCGGTGGTGCCCCGCAACCGCTGCGAGATCACCGTGGTGATGCCGTCGCCACGCATGCTTACCCCGTACAGCGCGTCGGCAACCTACATGGTCGCCTTCTGGTGGGTGATGACGATCAGCTGCGAGCGGTCTCTGAGCAGTTCGAACAGCGCGATCAGACGGTTCAGGTTGGTATCGTCCAGCGCCGCCTCCACCTCGTCGAGCACGTAGAACGGCGACGGCCGGGCCCGGAAGATCGCGACCAGCATCGCCACCGCGGTAAGCGACTTCTCCCCGCCGGACAGCAGCGACAGGCGCTTGACCTTCTTGCCGGGGGGGCGGGCCTCGACCTCGATGCCGGTGGTGATCAGGTTGTCGGGCTCGGTGAGCACCAACCGCCCCTCCCCGCCGGGGAACAGCGTCGCGAAGACGGTCTCGAACTCGCGGGCCACATCGTGGAAGGCCTCGGAGAAGACCTCCAGGATTTTCTGGTCGACTTCGGCGACGACGGTGAGCAGGTCACGCCGGGTGGCCTTGAGGTCCTCGAGCTGGGTGGACAGGAACTTGTAGCGTTCCTCGAGCGCGGCGAACTCCTCCAACGCCAGCGGGTTGACCTTGCCGAGCAGGGCGAGATCGCGCTCGGCCCGCTGGGCGCGGCGGGTCTGCTCGGCCCGGTCGTAGCGGGCCGGCTGCGGGGCAATGACCTGTTCGCCGCGCTGCGCCGCCACCTCATATTCGGCCAATTCGCCGGCCGGCACAGGTACCGGCACCATAGGCCCGTACTCGGCGACGAGATCGTTGAGCCCGATGCCGAAGTCCTCAGCGATCCTGACCTCGAGCTGCTCGATGCGCAACCGCTGCTGGGCGCGCAGCACCTCGTCGCGGTGCACCGTATCGGTGAGTAAGGCCAGCTCCTCGGCGAGTTCACGAACCCGTCCCCGCACCTCGCCCAGGCCCCGCTCCCATTCCGCACGCTCGACGATCACCGCGTCGCGCTCGGCCGCGGCTCGGTGCAACGAGATCTCGATGTGACCCAGCGCACGCTCTCCCGCCCGCACGACCTCAGTGGCCACCGCTGCCCCGCGCTCCCGCGCCACTGCCGCGGCGGCGGCCCGCTCCCGCACTGCCCGCTCC
>JBOHHF010000507.1:0-38273 GCA_050700495.1 Pseudonocardiaceae bacterium | reverse complement strand
TGATCAAGCGCACCAACGCAGCTAACCAGCATCGGAGAAGATATGGCAGCGGCAGATGGTAGGAGTACGGTACCGAATGCGATTCGAGTCGAAAATTTAGCCGAATCGACCACGGTGTTCAGGATACGGTTAACGCGGGTGATCTCGACGGGATGATTAGCCTGTACGAGCCCGAGGTGGTGTTTTTTCGGCTCCCGGGAAGGCGGCTGCAGGTTCCGATTCCATTCGGAAAGCGTGGGCTGTTTTTCTGGCAGCAAGAGGAAGGTTCGAACTCAAGAAGAAAAGCCTTCAGCAGGTCGGAGACATTGTACTTGAGACCAACGAATGGAAACTGGAAGGCACCGATCCAGACGGCGATCCCCTGTCGCTCAGCGGCCACGCGACAGCTGTCCATCGGCGGCAGGCGGACGGATCCTGGCTTCTCGTCATCGACAATCCGTTCCCCTTCGAGTAACCACCCCTCGTAGTCCCCTTGATGGCCATCGTGACCACGCCGCCGGTGACGGGCGTGGCTGGGCCAGTTACCGCGGCCACGCCTACCGGGTGCTCAGCCTGGCGCGCGTGCTCGTGCCCGATCGCGACGACAAGCTGGCGATCGCTGCAGCCTTTCACAACATCGACCCTGTCGAGGGCGCTATGCGGAGTTCGCCGAGGCCTTCAGACGGGCGGACCTCAACGATTGAACCAGGGCCTGATCCGCTCCCGGCTGCCCCGCGAGCACGTGTGCGCGGTGCGCCAGTCGATTGACGTGAGAGTCTTCTTCACCTGCACCGTCCCACGCGCAATCGTGAGACAACTGATCCGCCACCCGCTGGATCCGGTTCCCATCCTGCGCGCTCGCCGGGCGCTGGGTGAGGCCAGACTTCTGAATAACGTTCCAGTCACTCGCAACATCACCAGGAGGATTAAGCCATGCCACACGGTGACCAGTTCACCACGACCGGACCGGCCTTCACAGGAGCGGGCGTCCCACGAGCCGGCTTCTCCACCAAGCGCGTAGCCGACCGCACCCAGGATTTCGTCGACGGCGCCAATGTCCAAGGACAGCGATGCGGGCTGTACGCGGATAGTGTCGCCGCTCGCGGTGACGTGTCCGAAAGGTTTTCGAGCCATGAAGGTGTAGGCGTTCACGGTGTTGGGGACAACTTCGGCGTTTTCGGAGATGGCAACGTCGGCATAGCCGGAGTATTCGGGAGGCACAATAGAGGCGGCGCCGGGGTGGTTGGTGCGGTCATGCGAGGTGGAACTGGAGTCATCGGGGCCAGCATGAGCAGCCTCGGCAACGAGATCGCCAACTTTCGACCACTTCCGACCACTGCGGACGGCGAGGGCACCGGCGTGCTTGGACTGAGCGGCATGGGCGCAGGAATCCAGGGGTCGAGCGACACCGGAAACGGGGTTGTCGGATCGATCGGTACCGGAGCCGGCGTCCGCGGCTCGGGCGGAAACGGCCCTGGCGGGGTGTTCGAATCGCGGAGCGGGCACAGATTCGCTTGCTGCCGCGACATTGCCTCTCCTGAGGGCCGCGTCAAAGGGCAGGGCGGGGAGCTCTTCGTGACCACGGGCACCTCCGCATCCGGGCGCCCGTTGTTCAGCCTTTGGTTCTGCATCGAGGGAGGCGGAACTGCCTCTGCTGTGTGGGAATTAATGCCGGCCGATATCCGTTCCCCGGATTTGTGATCTCCCAGGGAGCCACGGGAGTCAATGTGAAACTTATCCAGAAGCAATTGAACGACGTGGCTGCGGCATGTTTGATCGTCGACGGCGATTTCGGTCCAGTAACCAGGCAGGCCGTCATCGACTTCCAAACGAGTCAACAAATTGACCCCGATGGACTGGTGGCCCCGCCACGTGGGAGAAGCTTTTCGCGTAGCGGAGCCTCCTGGGGACTGCGCTCGGCACTGCTGTTCAGCTCAGTACCGCCCACCGATCTTCGCGGAAGCTCCCATCCTGGCTGCAGTGGATCCAACTGGTGGCGGAACAACAACTCAGACCGATAGATGTTGCCGATTCCGGTCAGCCCGCGGTGATCTGCTCCTGCAGACCGCCGGGCAGCACGACCACACCGAGCATCCCCGGTCCGGCATGCGCGCCGATCGCTGCCCCGACCTCGGAGACCAGGCATTGCTTCAGCATCGGAAGCCGGGTGTTCAGTTGCTCGACCAGGTCCGCCGCGCGGTCGGCGGCGCCGAGGTGATGCACCGCGAGGTCCACCTGGTCCGAACCTGCTGCCTGCACCGCCAGCTCGACCAGCCGGGCCCGCGCACGGGTGGCGGTGCGAACCTTCTCCAGCGGCACAATCCGTCCGGAGTCGACGTGCAGCAGCGGCTTGACCGCCAGCGCGGTGCCCAGCAGCGCGGCCGCCGGGCTGATCCGGCCCCCCCGGCGCAGGTGCTCCAGGGTATCCACGGAGAAGAAGGTCCGGGTGCGAGCGCCGACCCGCTCAGCAGTGTCGCCCACGGTGCCCTGATGGGCACCGGTCGCTGCGGCGGCGGCCGCAGCGAGGGCGGCGAAGCCCAGACCCATGCCGGCGGAGCGCGAATCCACTACCCGGACTCGCTCAGCACCGACCTGCGCGGCGGCCAGTCGAGCAGACTCCCAGGTGCCGGACAGTGCGCGGGACAGGTGCACTGACACGACGGTGTCGGCACCGGCCTGGAGAGCCGCCCGGTACACCGCCTCGAACTCCGCCGGTGTCGGGCGGGAGGTGCTCACCGTGGCCCGTCGGGCCAGCGCTTCCACCAGCTCAGCCGGCCCGAGCTGCACGACGTCCAGCCGGTGACGGCCGTCAACCAGGACGTGCAGCGGAACCTGCCGGATGCCATGACGTTCCGCGAGCCCGTCCGGGAGATAGGCGGTGGAGTCGGTGACGACGGCAACGGGCACGATCATCAGCGTAGGGTCCGTCAGCGGCCCAGCAGCGGACCTACCTGCTCGAGCCCGGTCAGACTCCAGCAGCGGTGTTGTAAGACAACAGCCGCCAACCGCAGCCGCGGCGCAACAGTACCGTCCAGTGGCAGTTGCCGATTCCCCCGAACACCGACCACACCGACACCGGCATGCCGAGCAGCAACGGCGTCAGACCAGCGATCAACCCGCCGTGAGTGCACAGCACCGCGCTCTCGTGACCGCCCGCATCGAGCTCGGCGACCACGGGTGCAGCCCGCCCGGCCACCTCTACCCGGGTCTCGCCACCCGGCGGAGCCCATTGCGGGTCGCCCCGCCAGGCCTGGATGGCCCCCGGGCAGAGCGCCTCCACCTCGGCGTGGGTCAGGCCCTGCCATGTGCCGAGGTTGGTCTCTCGCAGCCGCTTATCGACCCGAAGCGGCATCCCGATCTCGGCGGCGAGCACCGCTGCGGTATCCCCTGCGCGGGACAGGTCGGAGGTCACCAGCACCTCCGGCTTCAGCTCCGCAAGGGGACGAGCTGCCCGGCGGGCCTGGCCGAGCCCGGTGGCGGTGAGCTGCGAGTCGAGCTGACCCTGCATCCGCAGCGCCGCGTTGTAGTCGGTCTCGCCGTGGCGCCAGAGCACCAGCTGTTTCAGGGTCACCCCGGTTCGTCCACCTCATCGGGGTCGGCTGCCGGATCGGCTTCGAACGGGATCGTCGGGCAGTCCTTCCACAGCCGCTCAAGGCCGTAGAAGGAGCGCTCCTCGGAATGCTGCACGTGCACGACGACATCGACGAAATCCAGCAGCACCCAGCGCCCCTCACGGGCGCCCTCGCGGCGCACCGGCTTAGCCCCGGCGGCGGCCATCTTCTCCTCGACGGCGTCCACAATGGCCTGGACCTGCCGCTCGTTGGGCGCCGAGGCGATCACGAAACAGTCCGTGATCACCAGCTGGTCGGACACATCGAGCAAAGTGACGTTGTGCGCCTTCTTGCCCGCCGCAGCATTCGCCGCGGTCAATGCCAGCTCTCGGGCGTGATCAGTGGCTGACACGTCGCTCCTTGTCCCCGGCTCCGAAACCGGTGCTTGACCACCCGCGGCGCCGTGCGCACCCCGGTTGTCCGCACAACCACAGCTGAGCGTACGTGTTACCTCTCCGACCCGACCCGGCCATCCCACCGGCGTGCCCATTCCACTCTCGAGAACCGTTAGCGATCTGGCGCTCCGGGCACGGATATGGCTACTGTCGAGCTGGCGGGAAGGTAGGAGGTCGGAGCCGGTGCCGCGGTCGCGGTCGCGCGAGGAGCGTTGGCGCGATCTCGTTCACCACGTTCAGTCGGCGCCTGGCCACTTGGCACCCGAGATCCGCCGCGCCGTGTTCGCAGCCACGACGGCCCCGTCGCGTCCGGACTCCCCGCCTGCCCTGCCGGCGAGGCTCGCGGAGTTCGTCGACGCAGTCGCGGTGCACGCCTACCGGATCACCGACACTGATGTCGATCAACTGCGACTCAGCGGCCACTCCGAGGACGAGATCTTCGAAGCCATCGTGGTGGCGTCGGTGGGCGCGGCCGTGCGGCGACTCGACGCAGTCCACCGGGCGATCAAGGAAGCGTGACATGCGGCTGGCGGTACTCGACACCGGACACGATCGGCTCACCACGTTCGCCTTGCGGCTGATGGCCCGGCTGACCCGATCGGACCCGCCCAAGATCGTAAGCCTTGGCTGCTACCGGCACCGCTTCTTCGGCACACCGTTCTTCGACCTCGTCCAGGACCTGATGCGCGGACCATCCTGGTGGACGGTCGGTGAGCGCGAGCTGTTCGCCGCCTACACCTCGAAGACGAACGAGTGTCCGTTCTGCGCCACAGGCCATCGCGCTATCGCCGTCTCCTACGTCGGGCAGGCGCCGATCGACGCTGCCCTGGGCTCCGTCAACTCGGCCTCGATCCGGGCCGAGGCCAGGGCAGCTCTGACGTTCCTGGAAAAGATGTCTCGACAACCGGAGGCTTTGACCGGAGCCGACGTCCAGGCCGTACGTGACGCCGGCGTCATCGACGAGGCGCTGGACGAGGCGGTCCGGATCGGCACGCTGTTCCACGTCATCAACCGGGTCTTGAACGCCGTCGGCGCCGGACCGCTCGACGAGCAGCAGCGGGACGTCGCCGTCCGTATGGTCCGGCGCTTCGGTTACCGCAACCCATCCGTAGTGCGCCTGCTGTCACGCGCAGGTTGAGCCGGCACAAATACCGGCGGATCACCATCATCCCCGAGGCCAGCAAGTCACCCTCACCCAGGCCAGCGCCCCTACTGGATAAGGCGCTTTTCGAACCAGTGATCGGCATAGGGGCTATGGGAGTAGGCGGGAATCTCCACGTACCCGTGCTTGGCGTAGAGGCTGCGGGCCTCGACCAGGTCGTGCCGGGTGTCGAGACGGACGACAGTAGCGCCCAGCCGCCGGGCGCTGCGTTCAACGGCGGTGAGTAGTGCGAAGCCACCGCCGTACCGGCGAGCGTCGGCGCGGACGAACATGCGGGTGATCTCGGCGATCTCGGTGCTGAGTCGTCGCAGGCCTACGCACCTGTGGGATCTCCTGCGCGGCGGGCGAGCAGGAACAAACCGCCGGGCGGAACGAGGTCAGCGCTGGGATCTTCGATCATCGCGGCGTCGACCTCATCGTCGGTGGCGGCACGGCCGAAATGCGGTCTTGGGACGGTACCCGCGCCATCGTCGCGGAGGATCTGCGAGACCTGCTTTGCGGACGGCTTGTCACGGATCCGGATCTCCGAGGGTTGCGCTTGCGCGCTGCCCGCATCCGCGGTCGGCTAGATCTGGACAACCTCAGCCAAGTGCTCGACGGCGGCGGTGTCCGCCGCCGGGACGCTAGTGACGGTGGCCTCGTGGTCACACAACCGGCACCACCACGACACAGTGTCCGCCACCGAGGCCGTCACATCGATCGAGTACAGCTCGCTAGCGGGTAGCCGAAGGCTGGGCACGGCGGGCCTCTCGGGGTCGCAGATCCGGCACTCACCGACGCGACAGTCCGGCCCGATCGGCGTGGGATGCCCGCACCCACCGACGTAGTAGCCCAGAGCCACACTGTCGTCGTGCGCCGCCCGGTGGCCGCGTTCGCTCTCAGGAACCGCAACCGCTGAGACTCCCGGAACGGCCCGGCGGTTCATGCGCTGCCCCAGTCGCACACCACGGTGTGCAGCACCGTCAAAGCGTCGCCGCTGACCCGCTTAGCCACCGGCAGCCCACCGGGCACGACCAGCGATGAGCGCCGCCGCCGGATGGCAGTGCAGGAATCCGAGAACCCACCCAGATACACCTCGTCGACCCACTCGGCCGACTGCCGCATACCCCGCAGCGGCCCATCGGGCCCGAGCGCGATCCGCTGGAACGCGAAGCCCCGGTCCTTGGCGAGATCCAGCAGCCGCTTGGCGGCCGCCACATCGGGAGCATCAGCCACGGGCGGTCACCATAAATCCGCCGTCAGCATCAACCCCGGCCCGGCGGTTCTGCCCCAGGGCCGCGCGCAGGCAGGCCGGGCAGTAGGCCATGGTCGGCGAGAACTCGCACGCACACTCGTTCGGGCAGTCAGTCTCCGCCATGTGGGAGGTCTCCACCCGCTCCTCGCACAACGCAACATAGACCGGGTAGACGCGGCCGGTCCACACCGCCTCATGAGACGAGATCAGATGAAACACACCCTGGGGCAACCCCTCGCCGGCGCTCACCGGCCGGCCCCGCCGCGCACCGGGGAATCGAGCCTCAACCCCGGCCCGGACTCCAGGCCAGCATCGGTATTGCACCGCGCCGCGTAGGACAAGCAGTCCTGACAGTAGGTGATCATGCGCTCGCACCCCGGCTCGCACAGTGAAGCGGCCAGCTCCGAAACCGGCAGCTCGGCACCGCACAGCCCCAGATAGACCCGGTACAGATGGCACTCGGCCAGCAACTCCCTCTCCGCCGCCAGCAGGTGAACCCGGTGCGGCCCGTCGTCGGTGGTGCAGCCCACCGCTGTCAGGCGGCCGCGCTCGGGCTTGTGGTGGTGTGTCTCAGGTACGTCGATCACGGTTGTCGACGGTGAACGACGGCTGGCAGCGGGTGTCTCTCAGCAGAGACGTCTCCGGAGACCGGGCCGCGCCGGCGACCGTCATAGCGGGCGACGGTCTGCATGTGTCTCTCCTGAGAGACACATGCAGACGGGTTACACGGGCAGACCCGCCCGGCGGGCCATGCCCCGTAGCTCCTGATCCGTCGGGGAGCCCCGGCGGGAGTGCCTGAGCAGCACGGCGAGCACGTCACGGATGATCGGATTCCGCTGAATGCGGTGGGGCGAGATCAGCTCAGCGCGGCGCAGTGCCCTCACCGCGTCTTCGTGACGTCCCCGCAGCCGGGCCAGCGCCTGACCATAGTCGGCCCAGTAGGCGACCCTACGCGAACGGTTGATATGCGCTTGCGGGTTCATGCCTTCAGCGATGCTCACAACCCGTTCGTGATCCCCGACCTCCAGCAATCCGGATATGCGATACAGGTCAACGTTGATGGGCCCGAAGCCCAGCCCGTAGGCGTTGCCCTCTCCGGTACGCGCTGCCAGCTCCGCCGCGTACTCAAGTGGAGCGTCCACATCACCGCGGCGCCTGTCAGCGGCGGCGACGACTGACCGGCGCAGCGCGAGGAAGCCTGCGAGTTGCATCGTCTCCGGGGTGTTCGTCGGCACGGTCACCGCGTCCAGTCCGGCCTGCGCGATGCCGAACGCACCTTTGGCGAGCGCCACCCTCGCGCCGGCGGCAGCAACCAGACCCATCGGGACAGCGGTGCCGTGCTCGTGGGCGGCTTGCCGGGCCAGCATGACGGCCTGGCCGCGCAGGTCCACCGCAGCAGCCGAGACACTCAACCATGGGACGGTGGCCTGGGTATGCAGCCATGCCGACAGCTGAAGCAGTTCGGACACGTCCCGGCCAGCAGCGATACTGGAATGCAGGTCCTGGATCAGACCCGGCAGAGCGGTACCGACTTCCCGTTCCCGCTCGCAATGACACAGGGCGTCGACCATCGCCGCGACCCTCGCCCGCAGCGCTTCCACGGGGAGCACCTGCCCGTCAGGAAGGTCGTGGCTGACTGCCATCAACGCAAGATCAACCGCCGCTATGGTGCTGTCGGTATGCCCGTTAGCGGGTGCGGGTACGGGTAGCCTAGTCAGCTCCGACACGGAAACCTGGAGCGCGTCGGCCAGCGCCCCGATCTCCGAAAGAGTCGGAGAACGCTCACCGCGCTCGATCCGGTTCAGGGTGTCCTTGCCCATTCCGGCCAGCCCGGCGATCACCCGCAGCGACTTGCCCCGATCGTCGCGGACACGCCAAAGCGCCCAGCCGATCGTCCGCGCTTCCTCAGCGTCCATGCTGCAAGGACCTCTCCTCACCGATCCCCCCACCGATGCCCCGGGGCCGTCGCCCCGGGGCGTAAACCTCGGTGAGGAGGTGAGTCCAGGCTACTGCCGACTCTCCCGGGTCCGCCGGGCACGGGTGATCAATGCCGCCGGCGCCTCGATTCCACAGGGGATTGAAGCAGCCACAGCGTCTACAGAGGATGATCCAAACGATCTCCGTCTGTCCGCAGATTGTCCGCAGAACGTCCGCAGACGGCCAACGCAGCCAAACGGTGTAGATGCAGCTCAGAGGGGTTGACGGGGTGATCGCGGCAGGTCGCGCCGGTACAGGCCGCGTTTGCTGATGTACTGCACCACACCGTCGGGCACCAGGTACCAGACCGGCAGGCCGCACCCGACGCGCTGCCGGCAGTCCGTCGAGGAGATCGCCATCGCCGGCACCTCGACCAGGCTCACCGCGCGATCCGGCAGGTGCTCGCCGTCAAGAGGGAAGCCCGGACGGGTCACCCCGACCAGATGAGCCAGATCGAACAGCTCGTCGACCCGCTTCCAGGACAAGATCTGCGCCAGCGCGTCAGCGCCGGTGATGAAGTACATCTCATCATCCGGGAACTGGGTGCGCAGGTCGGTGAGGGTGTCCACGGTGACGGTGGGAGCCCGGCGGTCGATGTCCACCCGGCTGGTGGAGAACCGCGGGTTGGACGCCGTGGCGATGACCGTCATGAGGTAGCGGTCTTCGGCGGGGCTGACGTCACGTTGGCCCTTCTGCCACGGAATCCCGGTGGGTACGAACACGACCTCGTGCAACCCGAAGCGAGCCTGCACCTCGCTCGCGGCGACGAGGTGGCCATGGTGGATCGGGTCGAAGGTCCCGCCCATGACCCCGAGTCGCCGGCCAGACCGTCCAGACATGGGGCGCAGCTTAGGTGACATCGGGTAGGCTCTTGCGGGTCAGCTCCGGCGGCGATGAGCTGAAAACTGGGTGGTCAACCGGCCGTTGGGGCAGTCTTGGCGAGCAAAGGTCTCAGCGAGGTCTCCTCGAGGGACCGGGCGCTGGTCGATGCCTTGGCCTCCGGCTGTGTGGTGGCGTGCAGCCAACTCACCGTCGAACAGTTGGCAGCAACGGAGAATCCCAGATACACCATCCGTGCCGAACTCATCCGGGAGTTGGTGCTGGGTCGCAGCGGTGACCGTCTTGATCCGCTGGGGGTGCGGGTTCATGGCGCGCGGATCACGGGAACGCTCGATCTCACCCACGTGCCGGCCGGAGTGGGGCTTGAGCTGCGAGGCTGCTACTTCGAGCACGCGGTATTCCTGACAAGTGCCCGCTTACCTTGGTTGACCTTGAGTGCCTCGCACCTCCCAGCTCTGGACGGCGACGGCCTCCGGGTCGAGGGTGATGTTCTGCTCAGCGAGGGTTTCACGGCCACCGGACAAGGCGCAGAGGGCGCCGTGCGGCTGCTGGGCGCCCACATCAGCGGCCAACTCAACCTCAACGGCGCGCGGCTGACCAACGACACCGGCCCGGCCCTCATCGGCGACGCACTCCACGTCTACGGCGACGTGTTCGGCGGGGGCTTCGTCGCCACCGGGAACGGCGAACTCGGCGCGGTGCGGCTGCCAGGCGCCCACATCAGCGGCCAACTCAACCTCAACGGCGCCGAGTTGACCAACCATGCCGGCCCGGCCCTCATCGGCGACGGGCTCCAGGTCGACGGTGGGCTGGTCCTCGCCGAGGGATTCACCGCCACCGGACACTGCGGACGCGGCGCGGTACGGCTACCAGGCGCCCACATCGGAGGTCAACTCAACCTGGACGGCGCACAGCTGACCAACAACGCCGGGCCGGCCCTCATCGGCGACCACCTCCAGGTCAACGGTGGCGTGTTCCTCGACAGGTTCGCCGCCACCGGACACGGTGAAGACGGCACGGTGCGGCTGCCCGACGCCCACATCAGCGGCCAACTCAACCTGGACGGCGCGGAGCTGACCAATTACGCCGGGCCGGCCCTCATCGGTGACCATCTCCAGGTGGACAGCGACATGTTCGCCGAGGGCTTCACCGCCACCGGACACAGCACAGACAGTGCCGTGCGGCTATCGGATGCCCAGATCAGCGGCCAACTCAACCTCAATGGCGCCAGGCTGACCAACCAAGCCGGCCGGGCCCTCATCGGCGACCACCTCCAGGTCGGCAGCGACATGTTCGCCGAGGGCTTCACCGCCACCGGACACAGCACAGACGGTGCCGTGCGGCTACCGGATGCCCAGATCAGCGGCCAACTCAACCTGGATGGCGCGACGCTGACGAATCCGGCCGGGCCTGTCCTCGATCTGGAGGACGCCGAGGCCAAACACCTGTTCCTGCCGGCACAAGTCATCTGTCCGCACGGCACTGCAAGGAGGTCGACTTGCGCCACACCGGCGCGCCGGCTCGCGCTGTCCGGCCTCGTCTACACGTCACTTCATACGGTGAGCTGGCACGAGTGGCTGCACCTGATCACTCACCACACCCATGATTATCGGCCTCAGCCCTACCAGCAGCTTGCCGCCGTGCTGAAAGCCACTGGCCGCGAGGCCACCGCTCGGGACGTCCTCATCGCCCAACAACAAGACCTTCATGATCGTGGTGAACTCGGTGGACGGCTGATCAAAGGGGCGCACCGGTTGTGGGGAGTACTCGCCGGATATGGCTACCGCGCCGGCCGCATCGCCGTCGCCCTCGTGGTGGTGCTTCTGATTGCGGCGGGACTAGGTGCCGCCGCCGGACATACCTCCCTCGGACCAGGCCGCTACGTCACCGTGCACACCAGCCAAGCCGACAACCCCAACTCGCCGTGTTCACTGTTCGAGCAGATCGCAGTAGGTATCGACCACAGCCTGCCGCTGGCCCCCACCAGCATCGGCAACCGCTGTGATTTCGACACCTCCAGCACTCTCGGCGCAGCATTCACCGCATCCGCCTGGATACTCCAAGCCCTCGTCTGGGCACTGACCGTCCTGATCATCGCCGGCTACCTCAAGCTCGTCCGCAGGGCTACCTAACCGGCCCGCCGGACGGACGCGAAAGCGTCAGCCCCCGATATGGCTCATCTCCACCTTGGCGAGCCCGGCCGTCTCGGTCGTTCGCTGGGCCGAGTAACGGTCGGTCCGACCCTGCCAGATACCCCTGATCTCGGTGTGGAGCTCGTCGTCGCTGCGGCCGCTGCGCAGCAGCGTGCGAAGGTCGTGACCGGCACCGGAGAACAGGCAGGTGTACAACTCGCCCTTAGCGGACAGTCGAGCCCGGGAACAGGTGCGGCAGAACGGCTTGGTGATCGAGGCGATCACGCCGACCTCGCCGGCCCCGTCGAGGTAGCGGTACCGGGTGGCCACCTCACCGACGTACGTGGGATCCAGCGGTTCGATCGGCCAGACGGCGTTGATGCGCTCGATAATCTCGTCCGCCGAGACGACGTCGGCCATCTGCCAGCCGTTGGTGGCGCCGACGTCCATGTATTCGATGAAACGGACGACGTAGCCATGCTCGCGCCCGAAGCCGGCAAGGTCGACAAGGCCTTGGCCGTCGTTCATGCCGCGCTTGACCACCGCGTTGACCTTCACGGGGGTCAGACCGGCGTCGGCAGCGGCCGCAATGCCCTTGATGACCCGGGCCAGCGGGATCTTCACGTCGCTGATAGCCCGAAACGTCGGCTCGTCAAGTGAGTCCAGGCTGACCGTGACCCGCCTCAATCCGGCATCCCGAAGCGCTTGCGCCTTCGCGGCCAGCAGCGACCCGTTGGTCGTCAGGGCCACGTCGTCCACACCCTCGATGCCGACCAGCTGCTCGACAAGGTGCTCGATGCCGTGCCGGAGCAAGGGCTCCCCACCGGTGAGCCGCAGCTTCCTGACACCTAGGCGGGCGAAAACCGCTCCGAGCCGCCCGATCTCCTCGAACGACAGTAGCTCCGAGTGGTCCATGAACGGAAAGTCGGTCCCGAACACGTCGCGCGGCATGCAGTAGCAGCAGCGGAAATTGCACCGATCGGTCACCGAAATTCGCAGGTCTCGCAGCGGGCGTCCGAACTTGTCGCTAACAGAGATCATGGGCTCCACGCTCGATCTTCGGTTCGCACCGTGAGAAGGTTCAGTTCAACCATCCAGGGTACCCACCAACGCGTCGGCTAAACCGGGACGACCACGAACTGTCGCAGGTACAGGTCCGCAAAGGTGACTGGACCGCGCGGCCCAGGCACCCGATCGACGTTGATCCCGGTCTCGGGGACCCTCAGTAGTTTGAACCCGTCGAGCAGGCGGGTGCTGGCGTTCCAGAACGCGCCGGTGCCTGTGTAGCTGTCCAGGAACTCGCGCGCAGCGGCATCGTCGCGGGTGACGATGGTGGCAGCCAGTCCGGAGGTCTCCTGGTTCGCGACCTGGGCTGCCCGTCCCGGACCGGTGACCCGGCTCACGGTCAATGTCGCCTCCCGGCCGGTGTCCAGCGCCCATTCGTGCCCGAGCGGGTGGTCGTGCGGCGGTAGCGACAGCGCGATCCCGCGCTGCCGGGCGGCCTCGAGCAGCTCCTGGTACTGGTGATCCGGGAAGCTGTCGGCCACCAGCAGGAGGTTCACCCGGTTGCAGACACCCAACCGGTCCAACCCGGTCACGAGCAGTTCGACGGCCAGCGCGGAGTCGGCGGCGGCGTCGACGTAGAGCACCCCGCCGCCGGCTGCGTGGGCCAACACCCGCACCCCGTGGCGGGCCCCCTCGGCAGCCAGCATGCGGGTGGTCTCTCCGCTACCCCGCACGATGACCAGCGGGATCAGCTCGGGCTGCTGCACCAGGGCTACCGCACAGTCCCGGCGTGGGTCGGGCACCAGTTGCACGGCGGCGGGATCCAACCCGGCGTCGGCCAGTGCCGGCGCGATGACCTGCTCGCGCAGCGCCAGCGCGCAGCGCAGTGCCGCCGACCCGGTGCGCAACACCCCGGCGTTGCGGGACTTCACCAGTTGCGAGGCGACATCGACGGTGACATTGGGCCGGGCCTCAAAGGTGGCGCCCACTACTCCTACCGGGCGGCGGCGCTCGATCAGCCGCAGCCCGTCCGGACGATCTTCAAGCACCCGGTCCCGCGCCGGGAACGGGACCTCGGCGAGCAGGGCGAGCTGGTCGGCCATCTCGGTCAGCCGGGTCGTATCCAGACGCAGCCGGTCGATCAGCGCCTGAGTCATCCCGAACTGCTCGGCTGCGGCGATATCGGCGGAATTTGCCGCCAGCACTTCGACGGTGGAGGCGGCCAGCCGGTGGGCCATGGCGTGCAGTACGGCGTCGATCGCCTCGTCGGACGCGGTAGCCAGGGTAGGCGCGGCACGCTGTGCCTGGCGGGCGCACCCCGCGACAACGTCGACCCCCGACTCGGTGGACGCCTCAATAGCCATTCGAACCTCAGTGGTCGTTCGGAGCTGCACAGCTCCCGAGCCTACGGGGCGGTTGTCGCCATGGTGGGAGAGCATGGCGACATGGCCTCCACTAATCTGCCCACTGAGCTGCACAGCACCGCCGATGCGGTGCTCCAGGCGCTGGCTGGCTGGGAATGGCCGGCGCGTCCCGTGGGCATCGTCGTGATGGGCTCCCGGTCCCGGCCCGAGCTGGTGCTCCATCTCGCCGAGCGGATTGCCGCGGTGGGCCGGCTACCGCGGCACCGTAGGACGACACACCGGACACCACAGGACGACACACCGGGAAGGGGAGCTACACGGGCACCAGGTCGTCGGCGTGCACGACCTCGCGGCGTAGCTCAGGAGGCAGATCACGGGTGGAGCGGCCGATCAGCTCGGGCAGCTCCGTGGCGTCGAAGCCAACCACTCCCCGGGCGACCACCACACCCTGTCCATCGATCAACTCCACCACATCGCCCGCCCCGAAGTCACCCTCAAACCCGATGATGCCGGCAGCGAGCAGGGAACGCCGACGGTGCACCACCGCGCTCACCGCCCCGTCATCCAGGTGCAGCCGGCCGGCGGCACCCGCGGCGTGGCGCAGCCAGAACCGGCGGGCGGACAGCCGCGTCCCCATGGGCGCGAACGCAGTACCGACGTCGGCCGGACCCAACGCTCGCGTCACCTGCGTGGCAGCGGCCAGCAGCACCGGCACACCGGCCTGTGAGGCCACCGTCGCGGCGTCGAGTTTGGAGGCCATTCCCCCGGTGCCCAGCGCACCACCGTCGCCGACCCGCACGCCACGCACGTCGGCAGGACTGAGCACCTCGGGCACCAGACAAGCCGCACCGCGTCGAGGGTCACCGTCGTAAAGCCCGCCAACGTCGGAGAGCAGCACCAGCGCATCCGCCCCGACCAGGTGCGCCACCAGGGCAGCCAGCCGGTCATTATCACCGAACCGGATCTCGTCGGTGACCACCGTGTCGTTCTCGTTGACCACTGGCACCACGCCCAGGCCGCGCAACCGGGCGAAGGTGCGCTGCGCATTGCGGTAGTGCGCGCGGCGCACCATATCGTCGGAGGTCAGCAGCACCTGCCCGACGGTGCGGCCATGCCGCCCCCAGGATTCGGCGTAGGCATGCGCCAGCGCCAGCTGCCCGACGCTGGCGGCGGCCTGCTGGGTGGCCAGATCGCGGGGCCGGCGGCGCAGCCCCAGCGGCGCCAGCCCGGCAGCGATGGCACCCGAGGACACCAGTACCAGGTAGGTGCCGGTCGCGACGCGCGCGGCGAGCGCGTCGACCAGAGTATCCAGCCTTGCCCGGTCCAGCCCTCCAGCCGCCGTGGTAAGCGAGGAGGAGCCGACCTTGACCACCAAGTGTCGCGCCTGCGCCACAGCCTGACGGGTCGGGCTCACTCCTGTTCCACCGCCCCCTCGGCGACAGGCTCGCGCCTGGTGCGCCGGGCCGCTTTGCGCTGGGCGGCGCCGGCGCGCTCGTCACTGTCCAACCGCCAGTCCGTCCCCCGCCCGCCCAGGCGTACCGCGGCCGCGCCGGCCGGTGTGGAAGGCTCCCACTCGAACGTGACGTCGCCGATGGTGACCGGGCACCCGGCACGGGCACCCGCGGCAGCCAAGGCGTCCTCGACACCGAGCCGGGCCAGCCGATCAGCCAGGTAACCGACGGCCTCGGCATTGTCGAAGTTCGTCTGCCGCACCCACCGCTGCGGGCGAATGCCGCGAATGATGAACTCCTCGGGCCGATCGGGGTCGGTCGTGACCTCGAAACCAGACTCGTCGACTGCCGAGGGGCGCAGCACCACCCGGGTGGGCTCTCGCGGCGGCTGGTCGGATCGGTGCTGGCGCACCGCGGCACCAAGGGCGAAGGTGAGCTCCCGTAGGCCCTCGGTGGTCACCGTGGACACGCAGTACACCGGTAGCCCACGGGCCGCGAGCTCGGGAGCCACCATCTCAGCCAGCTCCCGGGCGTCCGGCACGTCGATCTTGTTGAGTACCACGAGCCGGGGCCTCGAGGCCAGTTCGCCGCCCAATGATGCCCCCCCGCCTAATGACCCAGTGTAGGCGGCCAGCTCACGCTCCAGCGCATCCACGTCGGACAGTGGATCGCGTCCGGGCGCGACAGTCGCGCAGTCCACGACGTGCACCAGCACTGCGCAGCGCTCGATGTGCCGCAGGAACTCCAGCCCCAAGCCCTTGCCCTGGCTGGCGCCGGGGATCAGGCCGGGGACGTCGGCGACGGTGAAGATCGTCTCACCCGCGGTGACGACGCCGAGGTTGGGCACCAGAGTGGTGAACGGGTAGTCGGCGATCTTGGGACGGGCCGCTGAGAGCACCGAAACCAGGGAGGATTTGCCCGCTGAGGGGAAGCCGATGAGCCCGACATCAGCCACCGACTTCAGTTCCAGCACTACATCGCGGGTCTCACCTGGCTCGCCGAGCAGAGCGAAGCCCGGTGCCTTGCGGGCCCTGGAGGCCAACGCTGCATTACCCAGTCCGCCGGGCCCGCCGACCGCGGCGACGAACCGGGTTCCGGTGCCCACCAGGTCGGCCAGCACCTCACCTTCGGGAGTGAGCACCACGGTGCCGTCCGGCACCCGCAGCACGAGGTCCTCCCCCACCGCACCGTTGCGGTTGCCACCCTGTCCCTGCTTGCCGCTCGAGGCACTCGCCTGGGCGCGGTAGTGGAAGTCGAGCAGGGTGTGCACGCCGGGATCCACCACCAGCGCCACATCGCCGCCGCGCCCACCGTTGCCCCCGTCAGGCCCCCCCAGCGGTTTGAACTTCTCCCGGTGCACCGAGGCGCAGCCGTGACCGCCGTCACCCGCCGCGACGTGAATCGCCACACGGTCCACGAAGCGGGCCACCTCTACTCCTCCTCAACTCAAGGCTCAATCAATACCGCAACACCAACGAGGGGCGGGCCGGTCATCTCGCCGGTCCCGCCCCTCGTGGGAGAAGCTCGCTATGTGGGCCGGGCTCAGGCCTCGGCCGAGACGATGTTGACCATCTTGCGCCCACGCTTGGTGCTGAACTGCACCGCGCCCGCCTCGAGTGCGAACAGAGTGTCGTCACCACCGCGGCCGACGTGCACGCCCGGGTGAAATTTGGTACCGCGCTGGCGGATGAGGATCTCACCTGCGTTGACCACCTGCCCGCCGAATCGCTTCACCCCAAGCCGCTGGGCGTTGGAGTCACGGCCGTTCCGGGAGCTGGACGCGCCCTTCTTATGTGCCATCGGTGCTCGCACCTCCCAAGGTCACTGTGATGCACCAGTCTATGATGCAGGGTTCATCGGGAAATATCGGTGACCTCGACGCGGGTCAGCTGCTGGCGGTGACCCTGGCGCTTGTGGTAACCGGTCTTGTTCTTGAACTTATGGATCCGGATCTTGGGGCCCTTGGCTTGCGCGACGACCCTTCCGCTGACCGAGGCCGCGCCAAGGGCCGCGGCGTCTGCGGTCACCTGGGAGCCGTCCACGAGCAACACGGCGGGGAAGCTGACCTCGGTCCCTGGCCCGCCCTCGAGCTTCTCCACCTCGACGACGTCCCCGACAGCCACTTTGTACTGCTTGCCGCCGCTCTTCACGATCGCGTACATCGGGTGGGGCTCCTGCTGCTCGGTTGAATCAGATTGAATCGGACTGAAGCTGTCTCCGCATGCATGCACACAGCTGCCTGCACAAACCTAGGCCCGCCGATCAGGCGGGCCGCCAATGAGGGTACGGCCCGCCATCCGGACTGGTCAAACCGGGGTGCTTACCTCGCGTGAGTTACCGCGGAGAACTGGGACGGCCGAGTCGACACCCTCCGGCAGGTCTGGGGCGGGCGGCCCGGCGGGCCGCGAAGCAGCCCGGCGACGCCGCGTCACGACGCGCGCTGCAGGCTGCGCAGGCGCTTCCAGAGCATCGGTCGTCGGGGGTGCCGTCACTGGAGCGCTATTGGCGGTAGCCCCCGTGGCAGCCCCTGACGACGAATCCGACGACTCCGCGGTGGGAGGCAACGGGGCGATCTTTCCGGCGGGCAGGACCTCGGTGCTTGCCTGCTCCGACGTCCCCCGCTCCGGCATCCCAGGTTCACCTGCCGACCCACGTCCACGGGGCCGCGCGCGACGGCCATTCACAACACCGGAGTCCTTGGCCTTAGACAGCGGCGCCAGCGGCTCAGCCGGTGCTGGAATCCCCTGGCTTCGGACGTTCACCGGCTCCGCGGACACCAGCACGCCGCGCCCCTTGCAGTGCTCGCAGGTGGTGGAATACGCCTCCAGCAGTCCGGTGCCGACCTTCTTCCTCGTCATCTGGACCAGTCCCAACGAGGTGACCTCGGCAACCTGGTGACGGGTGCGATCGCGGCCCAGGCATTCGGTCAGCCGGCGCAGCACTAGGTCCCGGTTCGACTCGAGCACCATGTCGATGAAGTCGATCACGATGATCCCGCCGATGTCCCGCAGCCGGAGCTGTCTGATGACCTCCTCGGCGGCTTCGAGGTTGTTGCGGGTGACGGTCTCCTCGAGGTTGCCGCCCGACCCGGTGAACTTGCCGGTGTTGACGTCGATCACGGTCATCGCCTCAGTGCGGTCGATGATCAGATAACCACCGGAAGTCAGCCACACCTTGCGGTCCAGCGCCTTAGTGATCTGCTCGTCGATCCGGAACTCGGCGAACACGTCGCCGGTACCGGTGTGCCTGCGCACCCGGGTCATCAGGTCCGGGGCCACATGCTTGACGTAGCCGTCCACGGTGTCCCAGGCGTCGTCGCCCTGGACGACGAGCTCGCGGAAGTCCTCGGTGAACAGATCCCGCACCACCTTCACCAACAGGTCGGGCTCCTCGTAGAGCAACTCCGGTGCTTTGATCTTGCCCCCGGAACCGGCCCTGGAACTATCCGGGAAGGCGCCGGAGCGGTTCTGGATGACCTCCCATTGAGCCTGTAACCGGCGCACGTCGCGAGCCAGTTCCTCCTCGCTGACACCTTCTGAGGCGGTCCGGATGATGACGCCGGCGTCCTCGGGGACGATTCGCTTGAGCACCTCCTTGAGGCGCTTGCGCTCGGTGTCCGGCAGCTTGCGGCTGATCCCGGTGGCCCGGCCACCCGGCACGTACACCAGAAATCGACCGGGCAAGCTGATCTGGGTGGTCAGCCGGGCACCCTTGTGACCCACCGGATCCTTCGTGACCTGCACGAGAACGCTGTCGCCGCTGGACAGGGCCTGCTCGATGCGACGCGCCTTGCCTTCGAGCCCGGCAGCGTCCCAGTCCACCTCGCCGGCGTAGAGCACCGCGTTACGGCCCCGTCCGATGTCCACGAACGCGGCCTCCATCGAGGGCAGCACGTTCTGCACTCTGCCGAGGTAGACGTTGCCCACCAGAGATCCAGATCCCGACGCAGTGACGAAGTGCTCCACGAGGATGTCGTCCTCGAGGACCCCGATCTGGGTGCGCTCGGGGTGCTCACGCACGACCATGGTGCGCTCGACGGACTCACGCCGGGTGAGGAACTCCGATTCGGACAGGATCGGCGCCCGCCGCCGACCGGCCTCCCGGCCGTCCCGTCGGCGCTGCCGCTTGGCCTCCAGACGGGTGGAGCCACGGATTGCCTGCACTTCATCCTCGGCCGCGCGGTCCGTGGTCTCCCGGACGTGCACGACGGTGTCCGGAGGATCGTCCTCGCGGGAGCCGGCTTCCTCGTCACCACCGTCTCGACGGCGTCTGCGGCGGCGGCGGCGCTTACCCCCACCCTCGCCGGGCTCCTCGGTCGACTGCTCCTCACCCTCCTGCTCGGAGGGATCGCCCTCGTCGGGCTCGCCGTTGTCGTCGTCTTGCTCGATCGAGCCGTTTTCGGCGTCCTCGCTGGTCTTACCCCGGCCACGACCACGCCGGCCGCGTCGCCGTCGACGCCGGCTGGCTCCGTCGGCCTCCGCTTCGTCCTCACCCTGTTCGTCCTCGCCGGAGTCGTCGGGCTCCTCGGCGGCCACCGGCGTCGAGACCGGCGGCAGGAACACCGGTGCCGCTGCGTTGAACACCGGCGCCAGTGGCACGTCAGGCGCACCCCGGTCTTCCACCTCACCTGCTCGCAGGTCGATCTGGTCGGCCTCCACAGCGTCGGATTCGGGATCCGGCAGCAGCACCTGCACCGCCCGCAACGCGGTCCCCCGGTCGATGCTGGACTGCGGGCTGCGGATCGCGATGCCGAGCTCGGTCAGCACGGCCATGACCTCCTTGCTGCTCACCGAGAGCAGCTTGGCCAAAGCATGGACGCGCAGCCTGTCCGGCAGGGAAGCCGCCAGCTCAGCCCCGGCGGGCCCAGCGGTCGTGGATGTGTCTGTCCGCCCGCCGATGCTTCCGGCGGGTGTTGTCGTGTTCGCCATTCAGCTCCTCCAGCCCCCGGGCGCGTCCCGCATGTCGGGACGCGGCCGCGCAGGGGCCCTATGCGTCATCCGCCGCCGAGTCCGGCGACGGCAATCCTGTGTTCCACCGGCAGCTCCGCAGTCTGGAACGGTCAACCGGCGTGTCCCGCGACATCGTGCTGATCCGGCCCGCCATCGCACCCCGCCACAGCCGTCCGGGCGAATGCCCGGTCCGCAGCGAGCGGGTCGACGAGATCCCCGTCGTCGTCGAGCCGACCTTGCGCCATCCGGATCGCTTTCGCGGGCACCGGCAGCGGGAGTCCGGCGACGACGCCGAGCGCGCTCAGCACATCGTCGGGTCGGACCGCAGGATTAACCTGCCGTACAACCGCTGTCAGTATCCCACACCGGGTGTGAGGAACAGGCATAGGCGTCACCGCGGGAAAATCCTCGACGTCCAGCGAGACGATCGCGGCCCGTGCGTCCAGCGAGCGCCGTCCATCCTTGGTGACGCGTTCGACCAGTAGTGCTGGGACGGCGAGCAGGGCCTGGATGGCCGCCCGTAGCTGCTCAACGCCCAGTCCGTGGACCTCGATACGCCACCTGCTGGCCTCGATCCGCTCGGCAAATCCGCCAGGACCGGCCAGGACCCCCTCCAGCACGGCGAGCCCCTCCGGCAAAGCCGCATCGAGATCGGCGCGGATCAGCTCAGGATCGGCATGATCAACAAGCTGGATCTCGACGTACTCCGCCTCGCTGGCCGCTCCGGTGGGCGCAGCACCCACCCAGGAAACCTTCGGATGCGGGTGGTACCCCTGCGAGTAGGCCATCGGTAGACCAGCCCGCCGTAGCGCCCGCTCGAAGGCTCTGGCGACGTCACGGTGCGAGGTGAACCGCAGCTTTCCACGCTTGGCGTATCGGAGCCGCACCTTGCAGACCGGGGCGGCGGAGGGGTTGTGGCGCATCGAAGCCTCTCGTGAGTGCGTAGCAGTGTTCTAGCACGCCCACTCACGACCGGCTTGTCACGTGCCGACGTATCTCACTACGGTCACAGCGGCCAGTCCCCTCACCACGTGGAGGCCGCGGATGTTGCTCCGTCTGCTGCGGATTGTCGCGGTCGTCGGAGCCGTGCTCGCATTGCCCGGGTCACCGGCCCCCGTCATCTCCGACCCCGCGCCCGCGCTGTCAGCCCCGCCATCGGACTGCGCCTCGGCCGGCCCGGTGTTGCGCTACGTCGTGCTGTTCGACGTCGGGACTCCCGAGCCGCAAGCAGTGCAGTCGATCCGAGCGGCTTGCGGCGTCAGCATCGCCCATTACCCACAGATCGGGGTCGCGGTCGCCACCTCCGCCGAGCCGGGATTCGCGGCTCGATTCGGTACCGCCCGCGCCTACAGCGCGCAGGCCGAGGCCATTGCCGCGCCGCAGCAAGGGCAGCTGACGGGCCCGAAGGAGGACCACGTAGCCGTGCTGCGCACCGCCGATCGGCTTCCCGCGGTGGCACAGGCGCTGCGCATCGACCGTTCGGCCGAGCAGTGGGGCATGGAGTTGATTCAGGCCCCACCGGCCAGGGCGGTCACCCGGGGCAGCCCAGAGGTGCTCGTCGGGGTGCTGGACTCCGGAGTCGACGCGACGCACCCCGACCTGGCCACTACCGTCGACCCGGCTCGATCAGCGGGCTGCCTGTCCGGCAAGCCCGACCAGGCGCCCGGTGCGTGGAGTCCGAGCACCTCTGTGCACGGCACCCATGTGGCCGGGACGATCGCCGCCGCTGACGACGGGCGCGGCGTCACCGGAGTGGCGCCCGGGGTTCGGCTGGCCTCGGTGAAGGTCGTGGACGACGACGGGTTCATCTATCCCGAGTACGCCGTCTGTGGCTACATGTGGGCCGCGCAGCAGCAGATGCGGATCGCCAACAGCAGTTTCTTCATCGACCCGTGGCTGCTGACCTGCTCCAATGTGCCAGGTCAGGCGGTAGCCCATGAGGCTGTCCGCCGTGCGGTTCAGTACGCAACGGCCCATGGGGTGCTCAGCGTCGCCGCCGCCGGCAATGAACGGATAGATCTGGCTGATCCCCGGCAGGACCTGCGCAGCCCGGACAACGTGCCGCAACCGCAGCCGCGCCCGGTGGACAAACACTGCGACGTGCTGCCCGCGGAGCTGTCCGGCGTGATCGCGGTGTCCGCCGTCGGGGCACAGCGGATCAAGTCGGAATACAGCTCTTACGGACTGGGTGTGGTCGCGGTGACGGCCCCTGGCGGGGACTTGGCGCAGCGGGCGGGGGTCTCGTCCAGCGGGTGCGTGCTGTCCACCGTTCCCGGCGGATACGACTATGCGTGCGGGACGTCCATGGCGGCGCCGCATGCCTCCGGGGTGGCTGCACTGATCGCGTCCTTGCGGCCTGAGGCTCGCCCCGAGGAGTTGGCGACCCTGCTGCGCCAGCAGGCCGATCCGCTGCCGTGCCCTGGATACGACAAAACTCGGGGTGATGACCGGGACGCCACCTGTGTGGGTGGCACCGGCAGTGGCACGGACAATGGGTTTTACGGTCATGGCTTGGTGGACGCGCTGACGGCAGTGACCGCGCAGCCGGACTCAGTGCACGCCGGGGCCGGCGGCCTGACCGACCGGACTGATCGGTAGCAGCTGCCGGCCACTGGATCCGACCTGGATGTCGGTACCCATCGACGGGCAGACCCCACAATCGAAGCATGGGGTCCACCGGCAGTCGTCCTGCTCGCGGCCGATCAGCGCGTCCTGCCAGTCGTCCCAGAGCCAGTCCTTGTCCAGACCGGAGTCCAGGTGGTCCCAGGGCAGCACCTCGTCACGTCCGCGTTCACGGGTGGTGAACCACTCCAGCGACACGCCTTGAGGGGTGAACTCTTCGGTGCAGGCGGCCACCCACCGGGCGTAGTCGAAGTGCTCGCTCCAGCCGTCGAAGCGGCCTCCCTCGCGCCAGACGCGTTCGATCACCCGGCCAACCCGCCGGTCCCCACGGGAAAGCAAGCCCTCGATCAGAGCGGGCCTGCCATCGTGGTAACGCATGCCGACGTTGCGGCCGATCTTACGGTCACTGTTGATCTCCGCTCGGAGTTTTCTGAGCCGGTTGTCGACGACGTCGGGATGCTCCTGGGCGACCCATTGGAACGGGGTATGCGGCTTGGGCACGAAGGCGCCGATCGAGATCGTGCACCGGATGTCCTTGCTACCACTGGCTGCCCGACCAGCGCGGATCACGTTGTGCGCCATCTGGGCAATCTGTACCACGTCGTCGTCGGTCTCGGTGGGCAGGCCGCACATGAAGTACAGCTTCACCTGCCGCCAGCCCGCACCGAACGCGGTGGACACGGTGCGGATGAGATCTTCTTCAGACACCATCTTGTTGATCACCCGGCGGATCCGTTCGGAGCCGCCCTCGGGGGCGAAGGTCAAGCCGGAGCGGCGGCCATTGCGGGAGATCTCGTTGGCGAGGTCGATGTTGAACGCATCCACCCGGGTCGACGGCAGGCTCAGGCTGGTTCCGGTGCCCTCGTAATGGTCGGCCAACCCTTTGGTGATCTCGCCGATCTCGGAGTGGTCCGCGCTGGACAACGACAGCAGTCCGACCTCGCTGAACCCGCTGGCCTCCAGACCACGCTGCACCATCTCCCCCACACCCTCAACGGACCGTTCCCGCACCGGGCGGGTGATCATCCCGGCCTGGCAGAACCGGCAGCCGCGGGTGCAGCCACGGAAGATCTCGACACTCATCCGCTCGTGCACGCTCTCCGCGATCGGCACCAGCGGCTGCTTGGGGTAGGGCCACTCGTCGAGATCCATCGTGGTGCGTTTCGCTACTCGCTGTGGGACTCGCCCGTTGTTGGCGACGTGCCTGATCCGGCCGTCGGGCAGGTAGCTGACGTCGTAGCAGCCCGGCAGGTAGACGCCGTCGACTGCGCCCAGCCGGTCCAGCAGTCCCTGGCGGCCACCTGGGTTACCTTGCGCCTTCCAGATCCGCACGATCGCGGTGATCTCGAGAACGGCCTCCTCGCCGTCTCCCAGCACCGCGGCATCGATGAAGTCGGCGATCGGTTCTGGGTTGAACGCGGCGTGACCTCCGGCAATGACGACGGGATGGTCGTCAGTGCGCTCATTGGCGTGCAGGGGGATCCCGGCGAGGTCCAGAGCGGTGAGCAGGTTGGTGTAACCCAGTTCGGTGGCGAACGAGACCCCGAGCAGGTCGAAGGCCCTGACCGGCCGGTGCGCCTCCACGGTGAACTGCGGGACGCAGTGCTCGCGCATCAATTTTTCGAGATCGGGCCATACCGCGTAGGTGCGCTCGGCGAGCACGTCGGGCTGCTCGTTGAGCACCTCGTAGAGGATCATTATTCCTTGGTTGGGCAGCCCTACCTCGTAGGCGTCCGGGTACATCAACGCCCAGCGCACCGTGGTGGTGTCCCAGTCCTTCACCGTGGCGTTGAGCTCGCCTCCGACGTACTGCACCGGCTTGGAGACCCGGGGCAGCAGCAGCTCGAGCTGCTCGAACACCGACGTAACAGCCATGCCGTTCAGGATAGTGGGCCTCACCGGAGGAGGAGCATCTGCAGGCGGCGGGAGGCCACGACGGTGCCGACGGCGGCCATCACCACGAAGTAGGCCAGGTTTCCGAGCATCGACCAGCCGACGACACCGGTGGTGAGGCCACGCATCAAAGCTACCGCGTGGTACAGCGGGAACGCCTGCACCAACCACTGCAGCGTCGTCGGATAGACCGACAGCGGGAAGAAGGTGGCCGAGAACAGGAACATCGGCAGCACCGCTAGTTGCACCAAGTCGAAGTCCTGCCAGGAGCGCATGAACGAGGTGGCGGCGATCCCGATCGATGCGAACGCGAACGCCACGAACAGCGCCATGGGCAGGGCCAGCAACGCCCAGGACGAGGAGATCAGTCCGAGAGCGAGCATCACGGCGAGGAAGCCGGCCGAGTACATCCCGCCCCGGATCAGCGCCCAGCCGATCTCCCCCAGTGCGATGTCCACCGGGCCCAGCGGGGTAGCGAGCATCGCGTCGTAGAGCTTCGCGTGCTTGAGCTTGAGGAAGAAACTGAACGTCGAGTCATACACCGCCCCGTTCATCGCCGACGCGGCCAGCAGCCCGGGCGCGATGAACGCCGCGTAACTCAGCTGTTGCCCGGCCGGCCCCGACACGTCACCGACCAGGCTGCCCAGCCCCTCCCCCATAGCCACCAGGAAGAACAGTGGTTCGAAGAACCCGGAGAAGATGGCCAGCCAGGCACTGTGCGACGCGATCGAGGAGCGCAGGATGAGCGTCCGGGCCCGCCCGGCATACAGCGCTGGCGGCAGCACCCGCAGCAGCAGTCCGGACCGTGGTGGGGTGACCTCCGGCGACACGTCCCGCACCGTGGTCATCGGGTTAACCTGATCCGGAACCGCCACCGCGACAGCAGCACTCCCGCCAGTAGCAACGCCGTCAAATAAGCGACATGCCCCACCGCGGGCCACAGCGCCACGGTGCCCAGGGTGGCGCCGCGGGTCAGCTCGGTGCCGTGCCACAGCGGGCTGATCCAGGCCAGCGGCTGGATCACCCCGGGCAGCTGCGAGATCGGGAAGAAGGTGCCCGAGAACAGCGTCATCGGCACCACCACGAACCGGAACACGGCGGCGAACGCGGTGCCCTCGCCCTCCTGCGCAGCGGAGAACGCCACCAAGGGCGCGCTGAACGCCATACCGCACAGCACTGCGAAGGCCAGCGCAAGCAGCACCCCCGGCCCGTGCATCACACCGAACAGTGCGACCACCAGGAGGTATGCGGCGCCGGAGAGGGTCAGTCGCAGCGCAATCCAGGTGAGCTGCCCCCCGGCCAGCTGCGCGGGGGTGACCGGGGTAGCCGTGACAGCCCAGTAGGTACGCTGCCATTTGAATGCCGACAGGATCGGGTAGGTTGACTCAAAGGCCGCGGTCTGCACCGCACCGATCACCAGCAGCGCAGGCGCGAGATAGACCAGGTAGGGCATCCCACCGGTGGCCCGCGCCGCCCCATCATTCGCGTCGATCAGTCGACCGAAACCGATGCCGAAAGCCACCAGGAACAGCAGGGGCTGCAGCAGGCTGGAGATCGCCGTGGCCCGCCAATTGCGCCGGTACCACAGCCACCGCTCCTCGACGACGAGCAGCGCGGCCTGCCACCCGAGCGGTACTCGACCGGTGCAACGAACAGTCTCGGCCGCGGTCATCAGTCGACCAGCGATCGGCCGGTGAGCCGGAGGAACACATCCTCCAGGGTGGATCGTCGGACCAGGCTGGAGACCGGGCGCACACCGCGCTGGTGGGCCGCGGACAGCGCAGCCTCACCATCGACGGTGTAGAGCAGCAGCCGGTCGGGTAGCTTCTCGATTCGGTCGGCTAGACCGTCCACCACATCGAGCCAGTTGAGCTGATCGCCAGGTTGGAACCGGAGCTCCAGCACCTCGCGGGTGGAATACCGGGCGATCAGCTCGCCCGGCGAGCCCTCCGCGACGATCAGCCCGCCGTTCATCACCACGAGCCGGTCGCACAGCTGCTCGGCCTCGTCCATGTAATGCGTTGTGATGATCAGCGTGACGCCTTGCTGCTTGAGCCGGAACAGCCGGTCCCAGAGCAGGTGGCGGGCCTGCGGGTCCAACCCGGTGGTCGGCTCGTCGAGCAGCATCAGATCCGGGTCGTTGACCAGCGAGCGGGCGATGGTCAGCCGCCGCTTCATACCTCCGGACAGCAGATCGACGGAGTCGCCAGCCCGGTCGGTGAGTTGGGTGAAGTCCAGCAGCTCGGCGGCTTTGGCTCGCACCGCGGACCGGGACATGCCGAAGTAGCGCCCATAGACCTGCAGGTTCTGCCGCACCGTCAGCTCGGTGTCCAAGTTGTCCTGTTGCGGCACCACCCCGAGCCGGGCGCGGATGCTTGGCCCCTGAGTCTCCGGGTCCATCCCGAGCACCTGCAGCTCACCGGCGCTGCGCGGGGACGAACAGGCGATCATGCGCATGGTGGAGGACTTCCCCGCACCGTTGGGACCCAGGAAACCGAAAGTCTCGGCCGGCCGGACGTCGACATCGATCCCGCGCACCGCCTCGACCGTGCCGAACCGTTTGCGCAACCCGCGGGCCTGCACGGGAGCGGCGCCATTGTTGGACACGCGATTGACGCTACCCGCCGCCCCCGACAGATCCGGCTGGTTTTCGACCGCAGCCGACGGACCGGAAATCCCTATAGTTCCGGGAACCCCTATAGCTCCGGGAACCACAGCGCGATCTCGCGCTTGGCGGAGTCCACCGAGTCCGACCCGTGCACCAGGTTCGACTGGGTCTCCAACGCGAAATCTCCGCGGATAGATCCAGGGGTGGCCTTGTCCACCGGATCTGTGCCCCCGGCCAGCTGGCGGAAGGCCGCGATCGCCCGCTCGCCCTCGACCACGGCGGCCACCACGGCACCGGAGGTGATGAACTCCAGCAGTGAACCGAAGAACGGCTTGTCCGCATGCTCGGCATAGTGCTGCTCGGCCAGCTCACGCGGAACAGTGCGCAGTTCCAGCGCGGCCAGCGTCAGCCCCTTGCGCTCGATCCTGGCGATCACCTCGCCGACCAGGCCGCGGTTGACACCGTCGGGCTTGACCAGGACCAGGGTTCGCTCGCTCACTGCTGCTCATTCTCCTTTGGCGATAACGTGTCGGGGCTAGAGGAGCCTAGCGGCCGGTCGTCGGCGCGATGAGCTCGACAGTAGGGAAATACGTGCGTACCGGGTGGGATCTCTGGTGAGCAGCCGCTAGCGACCTCAGTCGTCGTCACGCAGCAACGCCATGGCCCTTGCTCGTGATCCACACTCGGTAAGAGTATTACGTCTCTTACCACCGTCTGGGCGCGATCAGGCCCTCAACCGCCGCCGCACCGCCCAACGCAGGTACAGCAAGTAACCCCAGACCAGGAAGAACAGGATACCGAGTGCACCCAGCGCGGGGTGGGCAAACCAGCCGACGACCATCGCGACCTGCAGAAAGAGGGCCAAGCCCAAGCCCCACCGGCGGCGCTGCACACCCGCCGCGACCATCATCGCCAGCGCCAGACCGATCGTATACCAGCCGCCCGGGCCACCCACCCCACCGCCGAGCCGGTCGACGACCAGCAGGGCCAGCCCGACGACGATCGCCTCCATCACCAACGTGCCCGCGAAGATGCCCTGCAGCCCCCGCAGCGGGTCGCTCACTGCGGTTGCCGGCCGAACAGGGTGCGGGCCTCGCCGACCATCGCGACTGAGCCGGTGACCACCACTGCGGCACCAGACTCGCCCGGGGCGACCTCCTCGGCCGAGGCGACAGCCGCCTCGATCGCCTCCGGTAGCTGTGCCTCGACCCGCACCCGCTGCGCACCGACCACTTCCCGGGCCACGGCGGCGAGCTTGTCGACGTCCATCCCGCGCTTTGAACTACTGGCGGTGACCACGACCTCGTCGACCACCGGCTCCAGCTCCCCGAGGATGCCTGCGACGTCCTTATCGCGCATCACCCCCACTACAGCGACCAGCCTGCGGAAGGCGAACTCCTCGCGTAGCGCCGCGGCCAGCGCCCGCGCTCCGTGCGGATTGTGCGCGCCATCGAGCAAGACCGAGGGCGCCACGCGGACCCGCTCCAGCCGTCCCGGTGCGGTCACTGTTGCGAAGGCGTCGCGTACCGCGTCGACGTCCAGAGACCGGGTGGCACCTGCTCCGAAGAACGCCTCGGCGGCGGCCAGCGCGAGCACGGCGTTGCTGGACTGGTGCTCGCCGTGTAGCGGCAGGAAGATCCCGTCATACACCCCGCCGAGACCTTGCAGCCTCAACTGCTGCCCACCGGCGACGATGTCACGGTGCAGCACGCCGAACTCCATGCCCTCTCTCGCCGCCGTCGCGCCCACCTCGGCTGCGCGAGCCGCGATCACCCCGCTCACCACGGGCGACTGCTCAGCGAGCACCACTACCGACCCCGGCTTGATGATCCCGGCCTTCTCGGCAGCGATGCCCGCGAGGTCACTGCCCAAATAGTTGACGTGATCCACCGCAACCGGAGTGATCGCCGCCACCGCGGCGTCGGCGACGTTGGTCGCGTCCCAACTGCCACCGAGGCCGGCTTCCACGACCGCGGCGTCCACCGGCGCATCGGCGAAGGTCGCGAAAGCCATCCCGGTGAGCACCTCGAACTTGCTCATCGGGATCTGCGATCCGGCGTCGACCATGGCCACATAACGTTCGATGTCCCGGTAAGCCTCGACATACCGCTCAGGGCTGATCGGTTCGCTGTGCAGGCTGATCCGCTCGGTGACGCGCTGCAGGTGCGGGCTGGTGTAACGACCCACCCGGAGTCCAATCCCGCGCAGCAGCGCATCCAGCATCCGGGCCACTGAGGTCTTGCCGTTGGTGCCTGCGATGTGCAGCACCGGATTGGACCGCTGCGGCATGCCGAGCAGGTCGACCAGCGCCGCGATGCGGTCGAGCGACGGCTCGATCCGGCTCTCCGGCCATCGACGATCCAGCTCGATCTCGACTGCCCGCAACGCAGCCAGCGGATCGGTATCGATCTGCACCACGCCGCTCAGGCCTGCGGTGGGCCGACATCGGCCCGCGCCGCGTCACGTTGGGCACCTGTGTTCTGCTTCGACGGCTGAGTCATCACCACGTAAGGAGTCTACGGAGCACCACGCACCGGGTTGCCACACGCACCTCGAGGGTCGCCCAGCGCTCGGCTGCCCCGTCCCGAATACGATGAGCGCCATGTCGTCCGAATCACACTGCGTCCGCGTGCCAGACCGAGTCTCAGTCGACGGGCTGGAGAACAAGTGGGTACCTGCCTGGGAGAACGAGTGCGTCTACCGCTTCGACCGGACGAAGGCGCGGGGCAGATCTACTCGATCGACACCCCGCCGCCGACGGTTAGCGGCTCCCTGCACATCGAACACGTGTTCTCCTACACTCACACCGACACAATCGCTCGCTATCAACGGATGTGCGGCCGCGAAGTCTTCTACCCGATAGGATGAGACGACAATGACTTGCCGACGGAACGGCGGGTGCAGAACTACTTCGGCGTTCGGTGCGACCCGTCGTTACCCTACGACCCGAACTTCACCCCGCCCGACAAGCCCGGCAAGGACGTCGTGGCGTGCTCACGTCAAAACTTCATCGAACTGTGCGAGCGGCTCACTGCTCTCGATGAGCAGGCATTCGAGGAAGTCTGCCGTCGGCTCGGGCTCTCGATCGACTGGACCCTGACATATCAGACCATTGACCAGACCGCGCGGGCTATCTCACAGCGAGCGTTCCTGCACAACCTCGTTGGGTTGTTCGGGCAGACCGTACTGAGCCCGTTGTTCAATGTCAGGGTTCCAGTGGTCGGGAACTCGGCTTGGACACCCGGACGATCGTCGGTCGCGACGGTCGTCTGATCACGGAACCACCGCCGGGATTGAATGACGACGCCGGTCGGGCCGCGTATGCCACGCTCGCCGGTGCAACAGTTCACGCGGCCCGCGAGCGGATCGTTCGGCTCCTCCGTAACTCCGGTAACCTGGAAGCGGCTGGTCATATCAGCCATATCGAGGTCGTCACCACCAGGGACGGCGAGCTCTTCGCGGAAGTCAGCCTCTGAAGGCGTCGCAACTCACCGATCGTCTAGCTCCGTCACCAGGCGTTTCGGTGCGATCAACCGGTAGCTGTCCGTGATGAGGTCGCCGAGTTCGTCCCAGTCGACATCCGAACCGTCCAGGTGCACCCCGATCCAGCCCTTCTGCTCGACGTAAGGGGGTTACGAAGAAGCGGCCTTGACCGGGCGAGACGAGGACCTCAGCAGCGCCAGCGGGTGCTTTCAACCACAGCGAAGGCCGTCCGCCGTCGTAGTTGCCCTTTTGCATGGCGAAGATGCGGGCCGAACCCGCCACGTCGGATCGCCCCAGCCTGTTTCTCAGTCGCCTCGGGAAACGCCAGGCAGACCGCTCGCAGGCGATCCAGACGGTCCGGATCGAGACTCGATGGCTTCACCACGGGGGGACGGGTTGGTAGCCGTTGCGAGCTGCCCCGGCGGGGTTGGCGGTATTTGAAGAGCCCCCAACTTAGGCCGACTTGTCGCGACGCTCGCGGCGGGTGGGCTGCCGCGTGACGATTGTCGGGTTCACGTTCTCCCGCACGGTCTGCTCGGTGATAACCACCTTCGCCACGTCGTCGCGGCTGGGAATGTCATACATCACTGGCAGCAGCACCTCTTCCATGATGGCGCGTAACCCACGAGCGCCGGTGCCGCGAAGGATCGCCTGGTCGGCGATCGCCTCCAACGCGGTGCTGGTGAACTCCAGCTCCACGCCGTCCATCTCGAAGAGCTTGCTGTACTGCTTCGACAGGGCGTTGCGGGGCTCGGTGAGGATCTGTACCAGGGAACACTTGTCCAGGTTCGTCACGCTGGCCACGACGGGAAGCCGACCGATGAATTCCGGGATCAGTCCGAATTTGATCAAGTCCTCCGGCATGACATCGGCGAACACGTCGGCGGCGTCCATCTGGGCCTTCGACCGCAGTTCGGCGCCGAAACCCAGTCCACGCTTGCCGATCCGATCCTCGATGATCTTGTCCAGCCCGGCGAACGCGCCGGCCACGATGAACAGCACGTTCGTCGTATCGATCTGGATGAACTCCTGGTGCGGGTGCTTGCGCCCACCCTGCGGTGGCACGCTGGCGGTGGTTCCCTCCAAGATCTTCAACAGCGCCTGCTGGACGCCCTCACCGGAGACGTCCCTGGTGATCGAGGGGTTCTCCGACTTACGGGCGATCTTGTCGACCTCATCGATGTAGATGATGCCGGTCTCGGCCCGCTTGACGTCGTAGTCTGCCGCCTGGATCAGCTTGAGCAGGATGTTCTCCACGTCCTCGCCGACGTAGCCGGCTTCGGTCAGCGCGGTGGCATCAGCGATGGCGAACGGCACGTTGAGCAGCTTCGCCAAGGTCTGTGCCAGGTACGTCTTCCCACATCCGGTGGGGCCGAGCATCAAGATGTTCGATTTGGCCAGTTCGATCTCGTCGTCACGGCCCTTGTCTTCCGCCTGAATGCGCTTGTAATGGTTGTATACGGCAACAGACAGGGTGCGCTTCGCGTCGTCCTGACCGATGACGTAGGTCTCGAGGAAGTCGTGGATCTCGCTGGGTTTGGGTAGTTCGTCAAGCTTGACGTCACCTGCGTCGGCGAGCTCCTCTTCGATGATCTCGTTGCACAGATCGATGCACTCGTCACAGATGTACACGCCGGGGCCGGCGATGAGTTTCTTGACTTGCTTCTGACTCTTCCCGCAGAAAGAACACTTCAGCAGGTCGCCGCCGTCACCGATCCGTGCCATGGGGGCTGGCCTCTCGTCCTTCCCGGCGCGTGATGTGCAGCGCGCCTGGCTGCGTATGTGTGCTCGACCGTACCCGCCCAACCCTGCTGTGCGGGAGGACTAGCCTCCCCGATATCGCCGTGCGGACGTCACTTCGTCCTCCGCTCGGCGTGTCGCGGGCAACACCGGTCAGGGTCGGACTGCGGAGAGCTTCCGGATCTGGGTGATCTCATCGATGATCCCGTAGTCCTTGGCCTCGACCGAGGTGAGAATCTTGTCCCGGTCGATGTCGGCGCGGATACGCTCTTCGGTCTGGCCGGTGTGGTGGGCCAGGGTGGTCTCCAGTAGCCGCCGCATCCGCTGAATCTCGGCAGCTTGGATCTCCAGGTCCGAGACCTGCCCGTACACGCCCTCGGTAGCCGGCTGGTGGATGAGGATCTGAGCGTTGGGCACGGCCAGCCGCTTGCCTGGGGTGCCTGCGGCGAGCAGCACCGCAGCGGCGGAAGCGGCCTGACCGAGGCAGACCGTCTGGATCTCCGGGCGGACGAATTGCATCGTGTCGTAGATCGCTGTCATCGCCGTGAACGACCCGCCCGGCGAGTTGATGTACATAGTGATGAGGCGGTCCGGATCGGTCGACTCCAGGACCAGCAGCTGCGCCATGGTGTCGTTGGCCGAGGTGTTGTTGATCTGCTCCCCGAGGAAGATGATCCGCTCCTCGAACAGCTTGTTGTAGGGGTTGGACTCCTTGACCCCGTAGCTGGTGCGTTCGATGAACGAGGGCAGAACGTATCGTGACTGCGGCATATAACCTTGATACGCGCGGTCGTGGGGCACACGATCGTGGGGCATAACGCCTCCGGGCAGGTGACTCATCGGGGCTCCTCGAAGCTCAGTTGCTCGGATCGGTCAGCTGGTCGTCGCGTGTCAGGACGTGGTCGACGAAGCCGTACTCGCGTGCCTCCTGCGCAGTGAACCAGCGGTCGCGGTCGGAGTCCGTGATGATCCGCTCCACCGGTTGGCCGGTCTGCTCGGCGATGAGCTGAGCCATCTCGCGCTTCATGCTGATCAGCATGTCGGCCTGGATTGCGATATCCGCCGCAGTGCCGGATACGCCAGCCGACGGCTGGTGCATGAGAATCCGGGCGCGCGGGAGAGCGTATCGCTTGCCGCGGGTACCCGCGGACAGCAGGAACTGCCCCATCGAGGCGGCCAGACCCATCGCGTAGGTCGCCACGTCGGGTTTGATCAGCTGCATGGTGTCGTAGATGGCCATCCCCGCGGTCACGGAACCGCCCGGCGACATGATGTAGAGCCGGATTTCTTGCTTGGGATCCTCCGCCTCCAGCAGCAAGAGCTGGGGGACGATCTGCCTGGCGATGTCGTCATCGACCTGAGAGGTGAGCATGATGATGCGCTCGCGCAGCAGCCGCTCAGACACCGAGTCGGTCAGATTGAGGCCAGCCGAGGCGGTCCGCATCACGGGGGCGTCCCGCAGCGGCACGGCCGAAGCGATGTGGTCCGAGGTCACGTATGCCTGCCTTCTGTTAGGAGGTCCGGTCGGGTGCGTGAGGTTCGGCATGAAAGCCACCGAACACCGACACTGCCGACCCTAACGAAGGCGGACGGCGGCTACGTGCTGGCGCGCCCTGAGTTCGCTCAGAGCGTCACGCCAGTACTGCCTGCGTCACCCGGCCGACTCGGCCAGCTGCGGGGTCACCGGACCGAGCAGTGCCTCGATGTCGACGGGGTTGCCGGTGGCGTCGGTGACGGTGGCCTGGCGCACCACCGTGACCAGCGCCTTGCCACGGCGAACGTCGGCATACATGGTGCCCAACTCGCCCGCTTCTTGAGCGCGCTGGGCATACTCGTTCGGACTGATGCCGTGGCGCTGCGCCTGATAGACAATTCGATCGCTGAGCTCGTCATCGGTCACCGAAAGCTCCTCGGCATCGGCGATCGCGTCGAGCAGCAGGCGCGCCCTCACCGTCTCCTGCGCTGCGTTGCGCAGGTCGGCCTCGAACTCCTCCGCCGTGTGGCCCTGCTGGTCCAGCCACTGGCTGAGGCGCTGCTCGTCGTGTTCGAAGGCCTGCAGGGCGTCACGCTTGCGCGACTCGAACTCAGCTTTGACAATCGACTCCGGCAACGGGACCTCAGTGGTAGCGAGCAGTGCTTTGAGTACCTCGTCTCGCGCCTGCGCGCCCTGCTGCATCGCCTTGACTCGCCCGAGCCGTTCATGCAGGTCGGCACGCAGCTCCTCGATGGTGTCGAACTCACTGGCGAGTTGGGCGAACTCGTCGTCGGCCGCGGGCAACTCGCGCTCTTTGACCGCCTGGACCTTGGCCGTCACTTCGGCCTGCTGCCCGGTTCGCGGTCCGGCGAGAGTGGTGGTGAACACTCGCTCCTCACCCGACGAGGCCCCGACCAGAGCCTCGTCGATGCCGTCGACGAGCTGACCGGAGCCGATCTGATAGGACAAACCGGTGGTCGCCAACTCCTCGACCTCCTCGCCGTCGACGGTGGCCGACAGGTCCAGAGCAACGAAGTCGTCCTGCTGCGCCGGGCGTTCGACTCCCGTGAGGGTGCCGAAGCGGGAACGGAGTCCGTCGAGCTGCTCGCCGACCTCGGCGTCGGTGACCTCAGCGTCATCGACGGACACAGCAAGCTCGCCGAACACCGGCATCTCGATCTCCGGCCGAACGTCGACCTCGGCGGTGAACAGGAGGTGGTCACCGTCCTCGATCTCCGTCACCTCGATCTCCGGACGGCCCAGCGGGCGAACCTTGCCGGAGGTGACGATCTCGACGTACTTCGCCGGCACCGCCTCACTGACCACCTCGTCGAGTACCGCGCTGCGGCCCAACCGCTGCTCCAGGATCCGCGCCGGTGCCTTACCCGGCCGGAAGCCTGGAATCCGAACCTGTTGGGCGATCTTCTTGTAAGCGCGGTCGAAGTCGGGCTTCAGCTCATCGAACGGCACCTCGACGTTAATCTTGACGCGCGTCGGACTGAGGTGTTCGACGGTGCTCTTCACGGGTACTCCTAGGAAGACAGGAACGAGCCCGGCGCAGCGACGGCCGCCGAGCAGGAGGTGTAGGCCGAGTCTAGGCGAGCACCTCCGCCCGGCCGCTGCGGGCGCCTCGTTGTTACCGCGGACCGCGACCGCGCGTACCGGTACGAATCGCCCCTTCGGATACCGAGGAGCCGGTTGTGCTCATGATCCCCACGCGCCGGCGGGCGGTGATCGCCGGGCTGTGCGCGGTGCTGAAGCCGGGCAGGCGCCAGGGCGACGCCGGCCTCGACCGGCTGGTGAGAGACTGGCGCTCGCCGGACAACTCAGCGACCATCCAACGAGGCAGACGGTTTCCCGCAAGACGATTCTTTGCGGCACACGGTGTATCGGGTTTGAGCCGTCCGCTCAATCCCACGCGCCGAGAGGGTGGGTAGGATTGCCCGATTGGCGCAGTGCCCAGCCGTCGCGGTGGTGGGGATACCTCGCTTGCGCGTGGGCGCTGCTGTTCGCCGCATTGCACATCTACTGGGCATTGGGCGGTAACACGGGCCTGGCTTCCTCAGCAGGAATCGAACTGGCGGCCACGCGGCCCCTGTGGTTCGTCCTGGCAGGTCTGTGGGGGTGGGCCTGCTCCTCGTCGCAGGCGCCGGCTTAGCGATCGCGCTGACGCGACCTCTGGAACCCGTGGTTCATCCTCGGCGGTGTGGCTTTCGCGCTGGCCTGTTTCGCCGTTCGTGGCGGCTGGAGGATCGTGCCCTCACCTTGAGGAGCACGTTCTCACGGTGCGGCTGGGCACTGTGCGGATATAGCCGGATCGCTCCACGCGGCTTGTCGGCTGGACTGGGGTACCGTGCGGACGATGGTTGTTGACGGTTACACCTGGACTCGAGCGCCGGGCACCGATGTTGGGAGCAGGTCTGGCAGACCGGCCTGAGCACGGCGCTACCGCGGAACTATGGGGGAGAAGTGGCTCAGGCCGAGGAATCCGACCTCATCGAGAAGAACTACACCCACGGACCGGTGAACCTCGCACTCACCGTTCATCCAGCCAACCGTCAAGCTACACTGGAAGTGACAGTGGTAGGAGATGTCACGGCCAGCGCCACGGTGCAGGAGGGGCGTCCAAGCGACAAAATCGTGAGCCACCAACTCCCGGGCGGAAAGCTGACCCTCCGGCTCGAAGCGCACAAAGTGACGATCACCGGAACGCTCCAGGACGGTCCCGTAAACCACGAAATCGCATTACCTTGAGGCTGCCACCTCCGGTGGATTGCTTCCGTGGGTGAGAGCTCCTTCGGCTGAACTGTGGGCCGAGCACGATCTGGTGTTTCCAACTCGCGCACACCCCGAGGGAACCGCGCAGCCTGAACCGCCACGTCACCGAGATCCGTACTCGTGATGGATACCCACAGGTGCGGCTACGCGACGGCCGCCAACCGTGGTAAGCCAGTCCGCAACTCAAGACACCATCCCACGCCGTCCAGCGGATCGTCCGACACGCCGACCTCGACGTCACCTCGGACATCTACGCACACGCCGACCTTGAGGTCATGCGCAAGGCGCTCGACGGCATCGAGCAGAACGACCTGAGCAGTCGTTGCCACGCCGTTGCTACATCCGACCAGATTGCCGATCTTGGGTCAGCCTGCCTTGCCTGGTCGGGGTAACTCGATTTCAGATTGAACCCTCGGCTGGCGCGGTACGTGCGAGACATCCTCGGCACGCCTGACGCCGCATAGCCACACCCTCCCAGCCCGGTCACCCCAGTGGCCGGGCTGGTGCATGTCTAGATCAACTTGTAACACGGAGAACTACTCATGGAACAACACCCTCACCAAGGAGGTGACTTTCAAGCCACTCAGGCCCCTGAGCAGCCGGAACGACTCACCGACGACCAACTGATCCACTTTCACATCACCGAAGCGTTACGGGAGGAACGCCCCATTGACCATGCCACGGTGCGGGTCATCGCTTCCCAATTACACGGTGGGCAGCGTTCGCCGCTCTACGCCCTGGCGTCATCGGGTGCGCTGGTCGATGGCCTTCGGGCTGAGCTGGACGGTTGGCGCGCGGACAACGAGACCGGCGTAGAGGTCGAGCCCTGGCTCGATGCCCTGAACGAGTACCTGGATAACCGCGATGACCCGAACCGGATCGAGGGCTGGCACCAGCTCTGGCCGAGACAGCCGGAGCGGGAAGACGACGAGCCACCGACGGGTGACGAGGAACGGCCGCCGTACGGTGTGCTGGCTGACGACATCGGTCGCCCAGTGGTCAGTGCCAGCGTGGAGACCGAGCCCGGCGAAGACGAAGAAGCCGACGCCCGCCATGCCCTGTTCGAGCGCATATCCGCTGCGGGTGTCCGCACCTTGGGTGACGTCGCCACGGTGCTTGAGTCGGTCGAAGAAGACGGACGTGACGACTTCGGGTGGGCTGATGCTGCTCACTGGAGTCCGGCCGAGGTAGCCCGGCAGAACTTCGAGGAACGCCGTTACTCCCCTGACGAGCTGGACGCTCTGTTCGGTGAACAGCCAGACGAACAGATCGGCTCGGTTGACGAGCTGGGCTGGTATGGGCGGATACCGCACGAGGACCAGCCGGGCGGCCTGATCCTGATCCAGGACGAGCAAGGCTTCCGACACGTTCGGGAAGTGCCGGACAATGAGGCATTGGACTTGCAATGGTCAACGATCCAGCAGGAGTACGAGACATTCTTTGCGCAGCGTGATGAACCACCCCGGGTTCGGTAGAGACTCGTTGTTGGGGTCAGGCGACCAAGCTGATCAGGTCGCCTGACTCGTACAGGGTCTCGAACTCCACCGGTGGCCTACCTCCGCAGGCTCCGTGCAAT
>JBOHHF010000506.1:0-2041 GCA_050700495.1 Pseudonocardiaceae bacterium | reverse complement strand
TGATCGGCTACGCCCGCTGCTCCACTGACAACAAGACCTCACCGCGCAACGCGATCGGCTACGCGAGCTCGGCGGACCTACTGAACAGGTCTACCTCAACCATGGCGGCGCTCCTGGGCCGGGCCTCATCTGTGGTGAAAACCCGAATGTGTGTTATTACCCGGGGGTCGTCTGGACCAGCCGGGCTAGGCCACACTTACCAGCAACGGCCACCGGCGATCATCGAACCACTACCCGACCCCATCCCCCGCGACCGGCCCCCCTACCCGCTCATCATCCCTCCTGACGACGGATGGGAAGACACCCGCATCTGGGACGACCCCCCACCCGAACCCGAATCCCGCGCGGACATCCCACCATTCTGACCCACCGAGCCCTGGGACGAGAGCTGGCGACGGCCAGACGCGACCCACGAAGCTCCGTGCACCCGCTCGGTCATGCCGTCAGACCTGCTCAGATCGCCAGCTGCCGCACCAGACGGCCGGATTCATCACTCGTGGTGTCCATGAGCGACCCGCAACAAGCAATGCGCCACGGCAACATTGGCTCGGCCGAAACTGGTGTGGTGTGTGTCGTGGCGCGGCCCCATCCGATCCGCCGCGATCTCGGCTTCCTGGTGCATCGCGAAGGCCAGCGCAGCATCCTCGGAATGAGCCGCTGCAATGGAGGCTGCCAAGAACAGCATGCCGTAAAGCGAGCGCAACTCATATTCCCGCGCACGTAACTGGGGCCGCATCCGGTCGGTCATGCCGATCAGGACCGCGACGGCATCGGTCCGTTCGCGGCTGCTGCTCATGGCGCGGGCTACGCTGCGCGTCGCACGTTTGCCAGGGCCACGGTGTCATCGACGGCCAGCGCCGTATGCATCGCCAGGTCGGCCGCCAGCCACGCGATGTCGTGGGCGTTGAACTTCAACAGCATGGACGAGGCCAACCGGTAGGCCGCCACAAGAACTCGATGGGCAGCCACCGGATCATCGGCCGAAGTGGCCAAGACGACGACCTGGGCGTCACCCAGCAGCCTTGGCAGATGCCGGGACACCACCGTGAAATGTGACGACGACCAGGCATGCTCGACGTAGGCCAGTTGCCCTTCCACTGTGTTCAGAGTGGCCGAGCGCCGCTCGGTACCCGGTGCAGCGATGGACGGATATCGGCCCAGCGCCGCCCTGATGGCCCGCACTTCAACGGCATCAACACAGGCTGTTGCTCGCTGAGCAGCCGAACTGTCGGTCAACGCTGTGGGGTCGATGCTCAGTGCTGCCGCCACCAGCTCCAGCATCGGCAGCCGCACCAGAAGTCGCTCACCTTTTTCAATCTTGTCCACCCACGACGTGGAGCGACCCACCATGTCGGCGAACCGCTGCCGGTCCAGATTGCGCCGCTCACGCCAGTAGCGGACGCGCCGGCCGATGGCCTGTGCCTGGTCGTCCACGTTCTGCTCGTTCCGGTCGGCGTGGGTGGCTCGTCGGGGTCAGCGTAACCAACTCCGAGTCACACATTCCGTACAACTGGTGACCCCCACTGGTTCGTAGCGTTGTCCTCCGGCTTCTGGAACCGGGACGACCTCGGGCGCGTGATCGCCGAGGCGCGGGGTCGACGTCTACGCCGAAGGAGACCGCACATGGGAACCGCGATCAGAACACAGATCGTGACAATGGCTGATGCCCGCACGGTGGTCGTGCGCCTGGTGACCGATGAAGTGGTGGCCGCTGGCCGGGACGCTGAGCAGCGACGGTGTACAGGGGGCGTGTCATGACAACCGATAGGCCCGACCTCGTGATCGCCAAAAGGCTGCTCGACCACGTTAAGGCGCAGGGCTTCCAGTTCCAGTGCGTTGCCGATGGCCCCGATGGGGCGCTACTCGGTACCCGGGACACAGTCGGGCTCTACTGACGTTTCTGTGGGTAGATTCTCATGATCGTCCGGGGAGTGGTGGGCAGAGGCCGCCGCGGGTGAGGTCGGCGATGGCGATCAGCGAGTCGGGGCTGCGGTAGCCGTAGGCCCGACGGGTCAGCAGCCGCAGGTGGGTGTTGGTGGCC